>PYVH01000012.1 GCA_003030785.1 Marinobacter sp. B9-2
CGATCCCCCGATAGTTTGTCACGCCAAGTCCGCGCTTCCACGCAAGCATAATGTTCATTACCAAGTCACCCTCGTCGCAAAGCTTATAGCCCTCCAACGATTCGGCTCTGCTAAGGTGTTCGCCCTCATCAATCTTTTGTGATCGTGGCTTCACTCCGTAATACTCCGAAACCGAGAGCAACTCCTCTTCACCTGTTGTTGAGCGTTCGTTTACCTCCCCAAACACCTGTTTAAATCGCAGAACGTCCCAGTGTGACGGCACTTGGTCAAGCCCCACGAAGCCAGCATCCTTGTAACTCGAATACATCTGAAAAGTCATGCAGACAACTCCTCGATCATCTGCTTGATCCGGTCCGTACATTGCTTCAGATCAGCATCGATATCTTCCAGCGGACGCGGCGGCGTGAACTCATAGAAGTGCCGGTTAAACGGAATCTCGAAGCCCACGATGCCTACTTCACCATCTCTGTCGTCCCGCTTCGACTCGTCGATCCAAGCATCCGGCACATGGGGTTTCACTTCCCGCTCAAAGTAGTCATACACAGACTCTGCTAGGGGCACGTTCTCATAGTCCCGGAGACCCGTGTCGGCTTCTGGATTGCCTTTGCTGTCCGTGCAAATATCCGCCTCTGGGTCGCGCTCACTCAAGGCATTGAGCAGGGCTTTCAGTTGAGGCGCACTCAGGTACACCTGATGATCGGTGAGCGAAGCCTTCAGGGCCTTCTGGAACTGCTTGCGATTCCGGTAGACCGTCTTGGCATCCATAGCACGACAGGCAGCGTGGATATTGCCCTGGTCTTCCTGATCCATTTTCAGGATGGCTTTTTCATCCGCAATCCGAGCGATGCGCTCTTCTGAAGTCTGGAAGTTCAGCTGCAGCGGACGCTCCACCGTGATACGTCGGTAACCGAAGGCTTCGATGGGGAAGGTTTTACTTTTCTTGGTTTCCTGGAAGTCCCCATACATCCGCACGATCTCGTCCTGGTCGGACTCGCTGACAAACTGGCGCTTACTGCCAAGGGACTTACGCATTTTGGTCGCCCGGTCAGTTGCATCGATCAGTTGGACCTTGCCTCTGCGTTCGGCCGGTTTGTTGTTGGAGAGCACCCACACATAGGTGGAGATGCCGGTGTTGTAGAACATATCCGTGGGCAGGGCCACGATGGCCTCGACCATGTCGTTCTGCAGCAGATAGCGCCGGATTTCAGATTCGCCACTGCCAGCACCACCCGTAAACAGCGGGCTACCATTGAGAATGATGCCGATCCGGGCCCCGCCATCACGCGCATCTCGCATCTTGCTGACCAGGTGCATCAGGAACAGCAGGGAGCCATCTGAAACGCGGGGTAAACCAGGTCCGAAACGACCATCGAAACCACGGTGTTTGTGCTCGTCGGTGACCTGCTTCTGAACCTTTTTCCACTCCACACCAAATGGCGGGTTACTGAGCATCAGGTCAAACTTGTTGGCAGCCAGCTGGTCATCAGACAAGGTATTCCCCAGCTTGATATTGCTGACTTCCTGCCCCTTGATCAGCATATCTGCCTTACAGATTGCGTAAGACTCAGGGTTCAGCTCCTGGCCGTGCAGGGAGACGGTGACATTCTCGCTGATCTGCTGAATGTACTCGTCGCCTTCGGACAAGAACCCACCGGTACCCGCCGTGGGATCATAGATGGTCACAATGCTGTTGGGCGAGAGTCGGTTCTCCTGTCCGGTGAGGACAAGAGAAGTGGTCAAGTGAACGATGTCCCAGGGGGTGAAGTGCTCCCCGGCAGTTTCGTTGGAGCTCTCGGCGAACTTACGGATCAATTCTTCGAAGATGATCCCCATACCGAAGTTGCTGATGGTTGCCGGGCTCAGATCGATACTGGCAAACCGCTGAACGACTTGATAGAGCAAGTTGTTGGAGCTGAGCTGCTGAACGAAGTCCTCGAAATGGAAATGTTCGAAGATCTCCCGGGCGTCCTGGCTGAACGACTGAACATAGCTCATCAGATCGTCGGCCGTCTGGCTGTCAGATAGGGTAGCCAGACTCAAGGGGGAGGCATTGAAGAATTGCTGATCGGCAGCCCGGAGCAAAAGCTTCTCGCGAACTGCATCCGGTTTGGTCTGGTGTTCCTGGGCCGCGGAGAGTACCTGAGCCTTCGTTGGCTCCAGCACACACTCCAGACGACGCAGCAGAGTAAACGGCAGAATGACGCGCCCATATTGGCTCTGCTTGAAATCACCGCGCAGGAGATCGGCAACCGACCATATAAAAGCGGCGGTTTGGGAGTGGTTGGTTTTGTCGTCAGTCATCCGTGGAGCTCCAATACAGCATGTTGTCGGGCGGCGCTTATCTCAGGCAGCCAATCCAATTCTTTTTAGTGATGCGTTCAACGTCGTTCGAGTTACACCGAAGTGAGCCGCAACTTCTGTTTTCGTGATTTGAGGGTCAGAGAGCATGGCCGCTGCTTTACGGATATCTGAGTCGGACATTGATGGTTTACGCCCACCTTTACGTCCCCTCGCCCTGGCTGCCTGAAGACCAGCCTTTGTGCGCTCTCTAATCAGATCATGCTCGAACTCAGCCAATGCGCCGAAGATATGGAACACCAGGCGTCCGCCTGAGTTGGTTGTGTCGATTGCCTCGGTAAGTGATTTGAAGCCAACTTCTCGATCATTCAGATCCTGGACGATCTCAACCAGGTCTTTCAGTGAGCGTGCCAGCCGATCCAGCTTCCAGACGACGAGAACGTCCCCTTTCCGGAGGGTACGAAGGCACTGCGACAGCTCGGGTCGCTCGCGAAGTTTGCCGGTAACCTTTTCCTGGAAGATCTGCTCGCACCCAGCTTTTTCCAAAGCGTCCACCTGAAACTCAGAGTTCTGATCCTGAGTACTGACACGCGCATAGCCTATGATCATTAAACGCACCTTTTCTAATCATAGTTTTTTGTACGTGATTTATGGACAGAAAACAACGGAAAATTGCAGGTTTTCAAGGGAGAGCTCTAGGCGTCCAACAAACGACCGTTTTCTGTAGTGAATAATTGTTTCGCTTTGAGGGTTAAATGAAAACGGACTCATCGAGTTTCAGAGGATAAGCACAACGCACCATTGAGCTTTTACGCCTGCTTAACGAGACGGACATGGGACCACTGCACGTGCCCAAATATTGCACAACAATTCTGCCTTTGAACTCCCTATGAATGCTATTTTGTGCACTCGATCAGGTTCTTTTCCGAAGCTGCGAAACTGGTTGATCAAGCATCGACTGGGTCAACCCATGCATATCAGCGTTTGCCTGCCAAATGAGGAAGCGTTCAACGAGCTTCTGATTGATAGCCTTGAGCTTTTGATTGGTTTCGGTCAGCTCTTCGATGCGCTTATTCGCCTTGTGAATGTCACTTATCCATCCCGGTTTTTCCATCGGGGCCTTCAATGCGGCTTTGCGGTTCTTCATCGCCATATCGACGGCGGGCAGTTTCATTAGGGACTGCCGAGCGCGACTGATACCCAGTTTTTCTTTGCACGCGTCTACGAGTAACGGCCACGTTAACTTTGGCTCCTGCCATTCCTCAATTAATTTGATGATGCGCTTTACATCCCTCTCCGTTAAGTGCCCCATCGCTATACCTTGATCTCATCTAGCATTGCCGACAACTCATCCAACGATGGCAACGCCTGTTGTTCAGTTTCTGCCTCAATGACTTTGGCATCGATCAACCCTGCCATTGATGCGGCATTGTTTGTCAGTGTCCAACCGTTATCGACATTCCACACGATGTCGCCGTTTTCGAGATCAGGGTTCTCCAGGGTTTGGATCAGCGCGTCACACTTATAGAGATCCATACCCACTTTTTTAGCCCATTCTGAGGCCCCAAAAATGTCGCGAGACTGCGCATCAAGCGCCTTGTTGTAGCGGCGTTTAAGGTCCTCACCCTCTTCTTTGAGATTGGCAAGTTTCACATCATCACCTTTTACACAACCGAGCTTTCCGCAGGTCAAGCACGCCCCCATTTTCGGACAGGGTTCGGCGGCAAAGTTGTGTACACAGATTCCAACGTGGGTCTGATGGATGACCCGGTCCTGATCATCCTCATGCAGATCTCTCACATCACTGAGGCTCAAAGGTTGATTTGTTTTGACCTTCTCCAACCGCTGAGCGGCATTGCTATGCTTCGTTTTGGGGTGATAGGCCGCAACAGTCTGGGTGCGCTCCTCGACGGTCTCATGGTTGTATACAGACCCCATAGTCGTGCGCCCTGAAAATGCGTCGATCAGCAACTGTGACAGGCCTGCTCTGTGCATCTCCGTGTTCAACTGGTGACGGAAGGCGTGCGTCCTCACCTTCACACCGTGGTAGCCATGGCGCTCAAAGATGCTGAGCACGGGGCCGCCTCCCAACTGGACCCTCATACGGTCTGCGTTGGCGGCGATCTCTACGCCGAGACCTTTTACCCTAGCGGGGTTGCCCGCCGTTTCATCTGCCAGAATGCCTGTGCGCACAGTGAACAGCGCATCACGGTACTTCACCCGCTCTTTGCCCTCGGTATAGGGTGTTGTGTACGGGAAGTGTTTAGGCAAGTATTTTTCACGCATCAGGACATTAAGTTTGCGCAGCGTAATTTCGCCCCTGTCGTTAAACTTATAACCCTGAACTCCAATCTTGCCCTTCATGTAGATTGATTTTCTCTTACCTGTGTCCCAACCCTCGCGTATCTCGTCCAATATCGCTTTAGCGGCTGGGCTGATCGCCCGTCGCTTCTCGACGCCCCTCAAAATGTGTTGTTTGAAAACCCCTCGCGGGCTGGCGTTTTTGGTGGACAATGCAAAAGCTGCACATGCTTCTGCATAGGTGAGCAGGTCATCGGCGCCCTTTTTTGGCACTCCTTCATGGGGTGGAAATTCATCGGGATGATCTTCCAGCCATGCGGCGTAGGCCCGCCCGTCATCGGTAACCGGTTTCAACAATGTAATGGCACGCTCTAAGACCGACTCCATCTCAGGTTTAACGACAGGTTTCAGCATTGGCTTGTTTATCTTTTCGGCGTACCAACGCAAGAACATGCGCCGATGGCCTTTATCATCCTCTTTGAACACCACGCAATCGCGCTCAACATCGGCCAACTCGCCAATGCGACTGGGCACACTGAGCAAAAAAGCGCTCGCCGATGTCACGACAATATCCATAGGAGTGATCAAATCGTTATTAAACACCTCCCCCAAAGCCTTTATCGCTTCGGTACTGGGAAGTTTCTGCTCACGATTCGCTTTTTGCTGCTTCAGCGTACCAACGGGTCTAACTTTGAGCGAAGAAGTCCACCGAAAATTAGTCTTGAGCAGCTGTTTGTCCTTCATCAGGGTGATGATCTTCTCAAGAGCCTTGCTGGTGACGTACGCCGTATTGCCTTTTACCCAATGGGTTTGCATGTATTCGCAGGCTCGATTACATACAGCCGCTGAAACTCTCGTCACATCCCGCGTACAGGTCAATTCGACCAGTGCGGCCTCAAGGGCCTTGACGGCATCTAACCAAGCCTTCATCGACTTCTTTGTCTGATAGACACGGCGGTACACCATCAATGCCTTGGCGAAGTCCGAGAAGGGGGGCGGCATCGTCACTTGAGTCGACCTAGTCGATGTAATCGCCGTGAAGGCACAACCCTCAAAACCGTGAGCATGCCAACTCTTGTCTTCCCAGCGAATACTCCTGTAAACCCGATCCGGAATTCCCTTTGGAAGGATTGCTTTTGCCCATTGAATAAACGCATTTAATTGTGCTTCGGCATCCAGGTGAATCTTCGGCTTAAAGTCGACGAAGTTAGTCATGCGCCACATCCCTCTGACTGGATTACTTGGCGCATGTCCCGACAATCGAGAATAACTTTGCGGCAGGCTAAAATGGCACGATCCCAGAGCACTCCCGTGGTTTTATCCATGGCAATTGCTTGCGCTCGACGACGCTCCAACCGCTCAAGTGCGGCAGCGTGATCCGCCTCCAAAAGTGGTTGGAATTTACCGCATCCGTAACAGGTAAAGGGCGCGTCCAGATGGCAGGCAGCATCGGCACCACAGACCGCAAGATCCTCAATCTGCCGATCCACTAGGTTCCCGTTCTTCGCTGAGGCACGATCCGTCACAATAGTGCCGGTAAACGCACCAACAACGATCGCGAGATGATCACTCATCTTCGCATCAATTAAATTCATCAACTCAACGGAGACCGCTCGGTACTTCCGGGCTGTACGAGTATCTTTGTGCATCAGTGCATTTGCCATCGACCACTCGTCCAGCCCTGCATTGGATAGGTCCGTGCCGAGGGTGTGTCTGAACCGATGGCCTCGACTGATTTTCAGCGGCTGATGTGTGCGGTGCGAAATCGGAAAATCAGCCATACGCTCTATGCGATAAAGCCAAAATCTTACCCCGCTTGCTCGGACATGAAACTCAGGTTTCGGCGCGTCTTCCAGTGCTTTTTGATTGGGGAGACCAATCAAAACTGGTGGGTTAAAAGATCCGACGCCCACCTCTTGTAACTTACGTCGAAAAAGAGGCACGTGTTTGATCGCCTTATCCCAATCGGCGCCGCTTGGATATTCTTGCCAGAGTCTGGCGAGGATTATCGCCTTATAGGCCTGCACGGTGTTGTAGAGGTCTTCATCCAGGCTAAACGTCTCTGCCTTTGCTCGCCAGCCCGCATCGTCGTCTCTTTGTTTCGCCCAAAAGAGCCTGATCTTGTAGCCCTCATCGGTTTTGATGAAATCATCAAAAACCAGCATGCGCAGCTGTACGCTGCGCTGCCCGTAAATCATCAGCAAGCGCAAATAGAGGTATTGCTCAGGGTCTAACTTAGCGTGGCAAAATTGCTCATGCGCCCACTGGTGTAGGGCGTCCTGCTCCGCCTGCGTAAAAGGGCCTTGCTCAGGGTCCAAGCTCAGGATGACATCCTTCTGGACACACTTTTTCCTCGGCAGCCCCTTGTACGCATCTATTAGGGATTGCCAAGGACGCTGTCTAACAGACTCACAGGTGTGCCAGAACTCCATGAAACTGGCCAGAGTAGCAAACTCCCCGGTGTTAAAGCGTTCCCGCAGTTCGGTCAGGTGATCTTCATTGAGGGGATTAAACCCTGCTTCCGCAGACCTCGACAGCACACTGGCAACGCCTGAAATAGTTGCCTGTGACACATCTGCCATGCGGTATGCCAAGGCGGCGTGTAACCAGCGTTGCCATTCGGACGCGACACAGACTATTGCGGCTTGCCAGTTAACAGCCCAATTACTTGCTCTGTCAGGCCACCACATCGGTTCAGAGGGCGTGAAAAACTTTCCACATTTAGCGAGGCGAGGCGCGCTCAACCACGCATCGAGGGTATCCTGCGTTGGCGCTTGGAGTGCACTGACGGGAATATTCACTTCGTAGCTCCTTTTCGCACTTTATCCTCAACATTTTCACGGATCGCCTTAAGCCTCCCGGAGCGCTTCTTCATCGCTTTATCTGCTTCTTCCTTCCAAAATTTCGCTCCGTATAGACCCGGCATGTGCGATTCAGGACTCCACCCGAACATCCAAGTAAGCGTCTTTTGAACTTGAGTTGTGCGGTCCTCTGGCGTGAGCGTTTCAAGCTCCTCGCGCATGCTTTCGAGCATCGTGTAGACCGAGTCATGCCTCAAAATGTGAGGGTGGATGTGAGCCAGCTCAGGCACTACTTCTCCGACTCGGGCAAAAACGCCATCCAGCGCTTTAATGCTCATCGCCTCGCCTTCATTTTTTCTATGAGAAACAAGCAAAAAAGGATGCTTTCTCGCCTGCGATGAACCTTGACGGGGCTTTGTGCGCCGATACTTCGACTCATATTCAATGATCGCGTCGTAGACTTCATCGGTCATGACCAGCATGCGTTCGTGGGTTTTAAATTGCGGGGCCACCCTACGCGGGTCCATGCTTTCATCTTCGATATTGACCACCGCGAGCTGACGATTGTGCCAGTGAATATCGCTAGTCTTAATCAAGAGCATTTCAGAACGGCGCAACCCCATATCGAGACCGAGCAACAAAATGATGAAGTTACGCAGCTTAATAGCTTCATTTGCAAATGGATTTGCGGGACTTTCCGGATGCATGACCTCCAACAATTGATCTCGTTCCCCATCTGTCAGCCCTTTCACCTCACCGATTCGCGTCTTTTTCCACCCTGGACTAGCAGCTTTAATCTTGCGGTTGAATCGCTTCCTAACATCGTCAACCGCTTCGTATCGCGTCAGGTCATCACCCAGCTTTTCGTATAAAAAAGCTAGGTAATCGCGCACTGCTTCAAGGCGCTGCTTCGCATGGACCTTACCAACCGATTTGTATGCAGTTGGATGCAAGCGCATACCCGCATACTTCTTAGCCAAGGTTTCCTTGTGGAACCCTGCGTCTGATACAAACCGAGAAATTTCGCTGTCCGTCAGGTAGTTTGACTTGGGACGCTGTTCTAGGCGGGAAATCAAATCGATGGATGAGAAAGCGAGAAAGCCCTCAAAAACGGCCAAGTGCTCAAGATACTTTTTCGTGGTTTCGAGGGCCTTGCCTGACAGTTCAAAGGTTGCGTACAGATTTGGGTAGTAGAGGGGAATGAGGTCTTGCACAAGCAGCTTTCTTCGCGCAGCATTCACCACTTGCTCGATAACTTGATGACCCATATTGTTCTTCCTTAAAACGTGACTTTTTTAAGTATAGTAACGAACAGGGACTTGCACAAGAAAAACTTAACTTTTTGTTTTTCTGCTTTGAGCGCTTATCATCTCCCTCAAAGCCTCATGATAACTGACTTAAAGGCGAAACAGATTATGTCGAAAAGTGACAAAATCGGGAAAACAGGCTCTTACGTTTACACCATGAACCGCGTGGGCAAGGTGGTACCGCCCAAGCGCGAGATTCTGAAAGACATCTCCCTGAGCTTCTTCCCCGGCGCCAAGATCGGCGTTCTGGGCCTCAACGGTGCCGGTAAATCCACACTGCTCCGCATTATGGCGGGCGTAGACCAGGATTACATCGGTGAAGCCCGTCCGCAGCCTGGCATCAACGTGGGCTATCTGCCCCAGGAGCCGGAGCTGGACGAAGAGAAAACCGTCAAGGAGATCGTCGACGAGGCGGTTTCCGGCGTCCACGACGCCCTGGCCGAACTGGACCAGGTGTACGCCGCCTACGCCGAACCGGATGCGGATTTTGATGCCCTGGCCAAGAAGCAGGGCGAGCTGGAAGCCTACATCCAGGCCACTGACGGCCACGATATTGAGCGCAAGATGGAAGTTGCCGCGGACGCACTGCGTCTCCCACCCTGGGATCAGAAAGTGAACGTACTTTCAGGTGGTGAACGTCGCCGGGTAGCTTTGTGCCGTCTGCTGCTGTCCGGCCCGGATATGCTGCTGCTGGACGAGCCCACCAACCACCTGGATGCCGAGTCCGTGGCCTGGCTCGAGCGCTTCCTGCACGATTACGAAGGTACTGTGGTAGCCATCACCCACGATCGCTACTTCCTCGACAATGTCGCTGGCTGGATTCTGGAACTGGACCGTGGCCACGGTATTCCTTTTGAAGGCAACTACAGCCAGTGGCTGGAGAACAAGGAGAAGCGCCTGGAGATGGAATCCAAGCAGGAAGCCTCTCACCAGAAAGCCATCAAGCAGGAACTGGAATGGGTGCGCAGTAATGCCAAGGGCCGTCAGTCCAAGAGCAAGGCCCGTCTGGCCCGTTTCGAGGAGATGAGTTCCCAGGAGTTCCAGAAACGAAACGAAACCAACGAGCTTTACATTCCACCCGGACCCCGTCTGGGCAACAAGGTGATCGAGGTTGACGGCATCAGCAAGTCCTTCGGTGACCGCCTGCTGTATGAAAACGTGTCCTTCAGCGTGCCACCCGGCGCCATCGTGGGCATTATCGGTGGTAACGGTGCCGGTAAATCCACTCTGTTCAAGATGATTGCCGGTTTCGACAAGCCGGATTCTGGCGACATCACCGTCGGGGAAACCGTGGAACTGGCCTACGTGGATCAGATGCGCGATCTGGATGGCAGCAAAACCGTCTGGGAGGAGCTCTCCGACGGCAACGACATCATCAAGGTGGGCAACTACGAGACCCCTTCCCGGGCCTACGTTGGCCGTTTCAACTTTAAGGGCAGCGACCAGCAGAAACGGGTTGGCGACCTGTCCGGCGGTGAGCGCAACCGCCTGCACCTGGCCAAGCTGCTGAAACAGGGCGGCAACGTGCTGCTGCTGGATGAGCCGACCAACGATCTCGACGTGGAAACCCTTCGCGCCCTGGAAGAAGCCCTGCTGAATTTCCCGGGCTCTGCCCTGGTTATCTCGCACGACCGCTGGTTCCTCGACCGTGTGGCCAGCCACATCCTGGCATTCGAGGATGATGGCGAGGTGGTGTACTTCGAAGGCAACTTCACCGAGTACGACGAGGACTTCAAGAAGCGCAAGGGTGATTCGGCGATGCAGCCGCAGCGCATGAAGTACAAGAAGCTGGCCTGATGGCGAAAACCAGAACCGCCTACGTCTGCACCGAATGCGGTGCAGACTATTCCAAATGGCAGGGCCAGTGCACGGCCTGCCAGGCCTGGAACACCATCAGCGAAGTCCGCGGCGTCAGCAGCAACAGCAAAGGCGCCCGCGGTGGCCGCTTTGAGGGCTTTGCCGGCAGCCTGTCCGAGGTCCAGAGCCTGGATGATGTCAGCCTGGCAGAGCAGCCCCGTATCAGCTCCGGCATGCAGGAGTTTGACCGGGTTCTGGGCGGAGGTCTCGTCGAGGGCTCGGCTGTTCTGATGGGCGGCCATCCGGGCGCGGGCAAGAGTACCCTTCTACTCCAGGCCGTCTGCCATCTGGCTGCAAGCGTCCCCGCTTTGTACGTCACCGGTGAAGAATCCCTGCAGCAGGTGGCCATGCGCGCCAAACGGCTGGGCCTTCCAACCAAAGACCTGAAGATGCTGTCCGAAACCAGTGTCGAACGGGTCATGCAGGTGGCCGAGGCAGAAAAACCCCGGATTCTGGTGGTAGACAGTATTCAGGTGATGCACATGGCGGATATCGAGTCCGCCCCCGGCAGTGTCTCCCAGGTACGCGAAAGCGCCGCCTACCTCACCCGTTTCGCCAAGCAGACCGGCACCATCCTGTTTCTGGTCGGCCATGTCACCAAAGACGGCAGCCTGGCCGGCCCGAAGGTTCTGGAACACATGATCGACTGCTCTATCCTGCTGGAAGGCTCCAGCGACAGCCGTTATCGAACCCTTCGGGGGATCAAGAACCGGTTTGGTGCAGTGAACGAGTTGGGCGTGTTCGCCATGCTGGAACAGGGGCTAAAGGAAGTGAAGAACCCCAGCGCGATCTTCCTGAACCGCGGCGAAGACGCTGCCCCTGGAAGCGTGGTGATGGTGGTCTGGGAAGGTACCCGCCCGATGCTCGTGGAGATCCAGGCCCTGGTGGATATGGCTCAGGGCGGCTACCCCAGACGGGTCGCAGTTGGCCTCGATCAGAACCGGCTGGCCATGCTCCTTGCCGTATTGCACCGCCATGGCGGCATGCACGTATCCGACCAGGACGTGTTCGTGAACGTGGTTGGTGGCGTAAAAGTAAACGAAACCAGCGCCGATCTCGCGCTGCTGGCCGCCATTGTCTCCTCCTTCCGCGACCGAGCCCTACCCCAGGACCTGGTGATCTTCGGCGAAGTCGGCCTCTCCGGGGAAATCCGCCCGGTGCCCAGTGGCCAGGAGCGCATCTACGAAGCCGCCAAACACGGCTTCACGCGGGCTCTGGTACCGAAATCCAATGCCCCGCGCAAGGCCATCGACGGCATGAAGGTGATTCCCGTTACCAAACTGAGTGATGCTCTTACTGCTCTGGAAGACCTTTAAGCCTGCCATCTTCGGAGTGAACGGTCAGGTTGACTTCGGAGCTTCCAAAAACCGCTACAAGCACATCCCTGTGCGCTTGTCCTCGGCCATCCTTGGCCTCCGACATTTTTGAAAGCTCCGAAGTCAACCTGACCTGCAGGCAGCGGTGCCAAAGTCCGGCTGCAAAAGCTCTAATCAATGAGGTGGGCAAACTCTCTTTCCAGCAACGCCTGATCTCCGAGGTTAAGTTCCACTAGGCGTTTTAAGTGGGTAGCACTATCGAGATCTATGTACTGGCATTTGAAACCCAGCCGGTGCGGCTCCACGTGCCTAAGCTCTACCGCCATAACAATACCTGCCTCATGATCATTCAGATGAATAATCACTTCGCAGGGCTGCTTTAAGGGGACCTGCCAACCCTCCGGCCGCTTCACCAGAACACCTTTCAGCGAAATATCCAGCACCTCCGTCGTCCAGACGGATTCCTGGCAGTGGAGCTCACACGGCGCATCAAACTCGATCCGGTGGAACCGGCGCTTTTCTGGGGTCTTGGTGGGCAAGTGGTTACTCCTGTTTACCGGTCTTGTTTTACCTGACTATAGACCGGACAGGTCGATGCATCCAGAGGATTTTGGAGGAGGTTAACTATCGGAAGGATATATCTGTTAGGTCAGACTCGGGCCGTTATGGGCCCCTTTCCAAAAATGTCGGAGGCCAAGGATGGCCGAGGACAAGCGCACATGGATGTGCTCGTAGCGGTTTTTGGAAAGGGGCCCATAACGGCCCAGCCATCAAACAAGCAGGCTAGAAGAGGCTAAGCCGCGGAATTCAGCGGTGATACTCTGGGCTCAGCTCGACCACAGCTTCAATGAACGCCTTTGCATGCTCCGGATCGACATCCGGCGTAATCCCGTGACCAAGGTTAAATATGTGCCCATTGCCGGAACCGAAGCGCTTGAGGATATCAGCCACTTCCTGCCGGATCCGCTCAGGCGGTGCATACAGCATCGCCGGATCCATGTTGCCCTGAAGGGCCACTCGATCACCAATCCGGGCCCGGGCATTACCGATATCGGTAGTCCAGTCCAGACCAACGGCATCCGCACCGGAATCGGCAATGGATTCCAGCCACTGACCGCCGTTCTTGGTGAACAGAATCACCGGCACCCGGCGACCGTCGCTCTCGCGAATCAGGCCATCGACGATTTTCTTCATGTAGCGAAGCGAGAACTCCTCATAGGCCCAGCTGCTCAACACGCCGCCCCAGGTATCAAAAATCTGCACGGCCTGGGCACCGGCCTTGATCTGGCCGTTGAGGTAGTCAATGACCGCGTCCGCCAGGTGGTCCAGCAAGCGGTGCATAACCTCTGGCTGGCCATACATGAGCTTCTTGGCCTCCCGGAAATCCTTGGAAGAGCCGCCTTCAATCATATAGGTAGCGAGGGTCCACGGGCTTCCGGAGAAGCCAATCAGGGGAACACTGCCGTTCAGGGCACCGCGGATGGTGGAGACCGCGTTCATGACGTAATCCAGGTCCACCTCAGCGTTGATCTTCGGCAGAGCGGCAACATCCGCTTCGGAGCGGATCGTGTTCCGGAATTTCGGGCCCTCACCCGTTTCGAAGTAAAGGCCCAGGCCCAGAGCGTCCGGAATGGTCAGGATGTCTGAAAACAGGATAGCCGCGTCCAGAGGGAAACGTTCCAGAGGCTGCAGCGTCACTTCGCAGGCCAGCGGCGTGTTCTTGCACAAGCTGAGAAAATCCCCGGCCTTCGCCCTTGTCGCACGGTATTCCGGCAGGTAACGCCCCGCCTGTCGCATCATCCAGACCGGTGTGCGGTCCACGGGCTGGCGCATCAGGGCGCGCAGGAAACGGTCATTCTTTAGCTCGGTCATAGGAAATCCAGCGTATTCAGTACAAAGGGGAAAATTGGATGGGAAGCCATAATACCCGGTTTGCGGGAATAAAAAAGGGCGGCTTTCCCTTAGGAAACCGCCCTTCTGATCAGGATCAATCCCGCAATCAGATATCCAGGTAATCCATGATACCTTCGGCAGCCTGACGGCCTTCCCAGATAGCGGTTACGACCAGATCGGAACCACGGACCATGTCCCCGCCCGCAAAGATTTTCTCGTTGCTGGTCTGGAACATGAACTCGGACTCTTCCGGCGCGGTTACCCGGCCCGAATCGTCAGTGCTTACCTTCAGTTCGTCGAACCAGTCGGCCGGGCTCGGACGGAAGCCGAAAGCCACCAGAACCGCGTCGGCAGGAATGACTTCCTCACTACCCGGAACCACTTCCGGACGGCGACGGCCATTTTCATCAGGATCACCCAGACGGGTCTGAACCACCTTCACACCTTCAACCCGGTCTTCGCCAATGATGGCGATGGGCTGACGGTTAAAGAAGAACTTCACGCCCTCTTCCTTGGCATTGGCCACTTCACGACGGGAACCCGGCATGTTGGCCTCATCCCGGCGATAGGCACAGGTGACGCTCTCGGCCTGCTGACGGATCGAGGTGCGGTTGCAGTCCATGGCCGTATCACCACCACCCAGGACAACAACCCGCTTGCCTTTCATGTCAATGAAGTCCGCTTCGTCTTTCTCGAAGCCAAGACGGCGGTTGACGTTGGAAACCAGGAACGGAAGCGCATCGTACACGCCCGGCAGGTTCTCACCCGGGAAACCGCCCTTCATGTAGGTGTAGGTACCCATGCCCATGAACACGGCATCGTATTCGTCAATGATGTCCTGCAGCTGAACGTCCTTGCCCACCTCCGTGGACAGGCGGAATTCCACGCCCATTTCCTCGAACACCTTGCGGCGACGGGTCATGACCGATTTTTCCAGCTTGAACTCGGGAATACCGAAGGTCAGCAGACCGCCGATTTCCGGATAAATATCGAATACAACCGGCTTGACGCCATTGCGAACCAGAACGTCCGCGCACCCCAGACCCGCAGGGCCGGCGCCAATCACCGCAACCTTCTTGTCTGTCCACTTCACCGCGGACATGTCCGGTTTCCAACCAAGGGCAAAAGCGGTGTCGGTAATGTACTTCTCGACAGACCCGATGGTGACCGCACCATAGCCGTCGTTCAGTGTACAGGCACCCTCGCACAGGCGATCCTGCGGACATACACGACCACAAACCTCAGGCAGGGAGTTGGTCTGATGACACAACTCGACAGCCCGCATGATATTGCCCTCGGAAACCAGCTTGAGCCAGTTCGGGATGTAGTTGTGAACCGGGCACTTCCATTCGCAATACGGGTTGCCACACTCAAGACAGCGGTGGGACTGGGACGCCGCGCTATCCGCTGTAAACGGGTGGTAAATTTCGCCAAACTCTTTCTTCCGCTTCCGGGCCGGGACTTTCTTCGGGTCGACCCGCCCTACTTCAACAAACTGGAAGTCGTTACTCAGTCGTTCTTTCATCATGATGCTCTCATCAGCTCAATTTCGACAGGGGCGGCAGCCGGGCCGCGCACCCCAAACCCTCTCAGCCTATTACTCCGGACGTGCCCGGGTGCTCGCCAGCAGGCTGCGCAGGTTGGCAGCCTTGGGTTTCACCAGCCAGAAACGGCCGATGTAGTCATCGAAATTTTCAAGAATGTGCTCAGCCCACTCACTGGCGGTTTCCGATATATGCTCCCGGATAACGCCGCGCAGATGGTTACGGTAGGACTCCATATCTTCGCTGGAAATCCGCTGGATCTCGACCAGTTCGTGGTTGTACTTGTCCACAAAGGTATTGTTGAGATCCATCACGTAGGCAAAGCCACCGGTCATACCAGCACCGAAATTGTGGCCGGTAGAGCCAAGAACGGTCACCAGACCGCCGGTCATATACTCGCAACAGTGATCGCCAGCACCTTCCACAACCGCATGGGCGCCGGAGTTACGAACGGCAAAGCGCTCACCAGCGGTTCCTGCCGCAAAGAGCTTGCCGCCAGTTGCCCCGTACAGGCAGGTGTTGCCGACAATAGAGGTTTCCTGGCTCTTGAAGACACTGCCCCGGGGCGGCTTGACCACCAGCTTGCCACCGGTCATGCCCTTACCGACGTAGTCGTTGGCATCACCCTCGAGGATCAGGTTGAGGCCACCCACGTTCCAGACACCGAAGCTCTGGCCGGCGGTGCCGGTAAGGTCCAGGGTAATGGGCGCATCGACCATGCCCTGGTTGCCATGCAGCTGGGCGATTTCGCCAGACAGGCGAGCACCGATGGAGCGGTCGCAATTGGTTACCCGGTAGGACCAGGCACCACCACTCTTTTCCTTGATAGCGGCGGCGGTATCCTTAACCATCTGCTCGGCGAGCTTACCCTCGTCGAACGGATGGTTCCGCTCCACCTGACAGGTCTGTGGTTTGTCCGCCGGAATATGGTCATTGGACAGCAGGCGACTGAGATCCAGCTTCTTCTGGCGCTCGGTATCGCCCGGCAGGCGTTCCAGCAGATCAACCCGACCAACCAGTTCTTCCAGGCTGCGCACGCCCAGCTTCGCCATCCACTCACGGGTTTCCTCAGCCACAAAACGGAAGAAATTCATGGCCATTTCCACCGTACCCTTGAAGTGCTCTTCACGGAGGTGTTCATTCTGTGTTGCAACACCGGTCGCGCAGTTGTTCAGGTGGCAGATACGCAGGTATTTGCAGCCCAACGCCACCATGGGCGTGGTACCGAAGCCAAAGCTCTCGGCACCCAGGATCGCGCCTTTCACCACATCCAGACCGGTCTTGATGCCGCCATCGGTCTGGAGGCGGATCTTGCCCCGCAGATCGTTGGCCCGCAGGGCCTGCTGGGTTTCGGTCAGGCCGAGTTCCCAGGGGGAACCGGCATAGCGGATAGAGGTCAGCGGGCTTGCCGCCGTGCCGCCATCGTAGCCGGACACGGTGATCAGATCGGCATAGGCCTTGGCCACACCCGCGGCAATGGTACCAACGCCGGGCTCGGAGACCAGCTTCACAGACACCAGAGCCTGCGGGTTGACCTGCTTGAGATCGAAGATCAGCTGAGCCAGATCCTCAATGGAGTAGATATCGTGGTGCGGCGGCGGTGAAATCAGCGTTACCCCAGGCACCGAATAGCGCAGTCGGGCGATCAGATCATTGACCTTGCCGCCCGGCAACTGGCCACCCTCGCCGGGCTTGGCGCCCTGGGCCACCTTGATCTGCATGACATCAGCGCTGCGCAGGTATTCAGCAGTCACCCCGAAACGACCGGAAGCCACCTGCTTGATCTTGGAGCGCTTTTCGGTGCCATAACGGGCGGGATCTTCGCCACCCTCGCCGGAGTTCGAGCGACCACCCAGGGTATTCATGGCGACCGCCAGAGCCTCATGGGCCTCTGGTGACAGCGCCCCCAGGGACATGGCCGCCGAATCAAAGCGCGGGAAGATGTTCTCTGCCGGCTCAACCTCAGAAAGGTCAATGGGCTTGAGGTCTTTCCGGAAACCGAGGAGATCCCGCAGGGTTGCTACCGGACGTTCGTTGACCAGCCCGGCATATTCCTTGTAGTGCCCATAATCGCCACTGGTCACCGCTTCCTGCAGTTTACCAACCACATCCGGATTGAAGGCGTGGTACTCCTGGCCGTGGACGTACTTCAGCAGACCACCCTGGACAATCGGCTTGCGCGGCTTCCAGGCCACGGAAGCCAGTTGCTCCTGGTCCTGCTGGAAATCATAAAAGCTGGCGCCCTGAACCCGACTTGGGACACCCAGGAAGCACAGGTCAACCACATCATCCGCCAGACCGATCGCCTCAAAAAGCTGGGCGCCACGGTAGGAAGTGATGGTCGAGATGCCCATCTTGGAGAGGATCTTCAGCAGCCCCTTGTTGATACCCTTGCGGTAGTTGTTCTTGGCGTCGATCGGATCCATCAGCAATTCGCCGGTACGGATCAGATCATTCAGCACCTGGTAGGCGAGGTACGGATACACTGCCGTCGCGCCGAAACCGAAGAGTACCGCGAAATGATGGGGATCCCGGGCCCAACCGGTTTCCACAATTATGTTGGAGTCACAACGCAGACCCTGCTTCACCAGATGGTGATGAACCGCACCGGTTGCCATGAGGGCGTTGACCGGCAATTCACCTTCCTTCAAATCCTTGTCGGTGAGAATCAGAAGCACCTTACCATCGCGGACAGCCTGTTCCGCTTCTTCGCAAACCTGGCGGATGGCCTGCTCCAGCCCCTGTTCGGGGCGATAGCTCATGGAGATACGAGCCACCTCGAAACCAGGGCGCTCGTTGTTGGCGATCTTCAGGAACTTGGCTGGCGACAGCACGGGGGTGGTCAGGATAATCCGGTCCGCGTGATCGGAGGTCTCCTCGAAAACGTTACGTTCAGCACCCAGACAGGTCTCCAGGGACATGACAATCGACTCACGCAAAGGATCGATCGCCGGGTTGGTCACCTGGGCGAACTTCTGGCGGAAGTAGTCAGCAACGTGGCGGACCTTGCTTGAAAGCACGGCCATCGGGGTATCGTCACCCATGGAGCCGACCGCTTCCTGGCCGTTTTCCGCCAGCGGGCGCAACACCTGGTCACGCTCTTCGAAGGACACCATGAACATCTTCTGGTGCACCAGAAGTTCGTCGGAGTCCATCAACCTGAAATCCGGGGTGTCCTGGTTGAGCGTGGTTTCCACGCGCAGGGCATTCTCGCGAAGCCAGCGCTTGTAAGGCTGCGCCGTCTTCAGGCGCTGATCGATGTCCCTGGTGTGCAGGACTTCACCGGATTCGGTGTCGATTGCCAGCATCTGACCCGGCCCCACACGGCCTTTCGCAACCACGTCATCGGGCTGATAGCCGTAGGTACCAATCTCTGATGCCAGAGTAATAAAGTCATCCTTGGTGATGACCCAGCGAGCCGGGCGCAGGCCGTTCCGGTCCAGCATGCAGACAGCATAGCGGCCGTCCGACATGACCAGCCCCGCGGGACCATCCCAGGGCTCCATGTGCATGGAGTTGTACTCATAGAACGCCCGCAGCTCGGAGTCCATGCTGTCGACGTTCTGCCAGGCCGGCGGAATCATCATCCGAACGGCACGGAAAAGATCTACACCACCGGCAAGCAGCACTTCCAGCATGTTGTCCATGCTTGAGGAGTCGGAACCGGTGAGATTCACCAGCGGCTGCAGAGTCTGCAGATCCGGAAGTTCCGGTGAACTGAATTTGGCGGCCCGGGCGATGGCCCAATTCCGGTTGCCGTCAATGGTGTTGATCTCACCGTTGTGAGCCAGATACCGGAACGGCTGGGCCAGCGGCCAGCGTGGCATGGTGTTGGTGGAGAACCGCTGATGGAATACACAGATAGCGGTCTCGAGATCCGGGTCACCCAGATCCTTGTAGAAATTGGCCAGGTCCGCCGGCATCATCAGGCCCTTATAGGCCAGAGTGCGGTGCGACAGGCTACAGATATAGAATTCCGGATCATCGGCCATATCGCTTTCGGCGTGCCGGCGACCTACGAACAGGCTGATCGCAAAATCACGCTCTTCCTTGCCCGCAGGTACCACGAAGACCTGCTCAATACGGGGCAGACAATCCAGCGCCATGGGCCCGAGGCAGCTGTCATCCACTGGCACATCACGCCAGCCGAGGATCTCCAGGCCTTGCTCGGTCAACCGCTTTTCAATAGCAGCGCGACCAGCGGAAGCCTTGGCTTCATCCGGGTTCAGGAATACCTGCCCCACGGCAAAAAGATCGCCTGGCTCCTTACCAAAGGCTGCCTTGGCAGCTTTTTTCAGAAAGCCATCCGGGCTCTGGATCAGCAGGCCACAACCATCGCCGGTCTTGCCGTCTGCAGCGATACCACCTCGGTGGGTCATGCAGGTCAGAGACTCGATGGCAGTTTGCAACAACTTGTGGCTGGCCTCGCCCTTCATGTGGGCGATCAGACCGAATCCGCAGTTGTCCCTGAATTCGTCGGGATGATACAAACCTGTCATCATAAGCGTTCTCTCGCGTAGAAATGCTTTTCAATCAAAGAGTTAATTGGCGCGCGGCCATACAACCACCCTTTGACACTGAAAATGGGGGCTGGCTATTTTACACACGTAGAAATACGTACTCAAATCGGCGTGGGGTTATTGTGGGAAGCCGAAACGGGAATTACCAATCGACAAGGTTATGGAACAACAAGTTAGCGGAATAAATAGTGCCGCTATAAATTGTCGACCGGACGCACCCAGGGTGACCGGGAAGCCAGC
This sequence comes from Marinobacter sp. B9-2, assembly GCA_003030785.1. GTDB lineage: Bacteria > Pseudomonadota > Gammaproteobacteria > Pseudomonadales > Oleiphilaceae > Marinobacter. Next base: position 20,078 of record PYVH01000012.1, read on the forward strand.
TCTTCCGGCAAACCCGATGCTGCGGCATTCGCCGCCTCCCGGGTCGGGAACTCTCCATAGAATACCATAAACCAGGGCTGACCCTGCCTTTCCCCGCGGGTATATACGAGGTCGCCGAGTTCCGAATACCTTAATATGAGATTCACGGCGGTCTGTTCCAGATTGCCGGCAACCAGCTGGATAGTCCAGCCTTCACGGGCCCGAACCTGATCTATGGCAACAAAATGCTGCGGATTTGCCGGACTGAACTCCGGCTCTGGCTCTGGCTCTGGCTCTGGCTCTGGCTCTGGCTCTGGCTCTGGCTCTGGCTCTGGCTCTGGCTCTGGCTCTGGCTTGGAAGCTTCCGGCTCCGGAACTGATTCTGTCAACATCGTTTCGGGCGCAACGACAGGCTCATCCGCAATGGGTGGCTCATCGGGAGTGGGCTCGGAATCCCCGGTTTCCGGACCAATGGTAATGCTCTTTCTCACCGGCTCCGGCGCTTTCACGACTTCTTCAGCAAGGGATTCATCATACTGGCGAGACACGAACCACCAGGAGGCAGCAAGCAGCATCAAGGCCAGCCCCGGCCACAAAAGCCACTTCCAGGGCATCTCGCTGGATCGACTTGCACTTGGCATGGCCACCATGTCCAGCCAGACCCCCGGCGTTACCCGCTTGAGCCTCGCAAAACTACCCTGGCTCAAGGCGTGAATTTTTGAAACCCGGGCAGGGCTGAGGAGCTCGCCTGCTTCTCCCCCCGCCGCATGAACTCTTGGTTCGAGATAGGCAACAATTTCATCTTTTGTCAGTGGTCGGAGGTGGATCTGATGGACGCTTGTAGTTGCATCATCCAGGGCCAGCATTTGCACCAGGTTGTCCGTGCCGGCAAACACCGGAACAGCGGAAGCGCCGCGCTCTGAAGCCAGATAAGCAGACAGAATCAGCCTGAGCAGCTCCACCGGTGCGCGGTCTGCATCGTCAATCAGGAGGACCATGCGCTGGCCCTTTCGTACCCGGGATTCCGACCACTTGAAGAAGCGATAAACCAGGTCTCGGGGGCTGTCCTCCGGGCCAAGGTTGGAGCGGGCGACCGCTTTCAGGTCCCGGGCAAGGGCCTGGGCGCTCGTCAGAGCTGCTGAAGGTATACGGTGAAAATCGAGCCGCGAGGACTCGCTGCGTACCAGCTCCGCCAGTATCCGCGTTTTGCCCGCGCCCGCTGCACCTGTCAGCAAAAGGGCCATATCACCGAACCCGCACAGATGGCGCAGCGCCTCCAGAGCATGATGACGCATGGCATCCGGAAAAAATGGAGTCTCCATCTCCAGGGGGTTAGCTCGGAGACTGTAGCGTTGCTGCAACCTGGGAAACAGGCCGCCGCCATCAAGACTGTTCAAACTGTCTTCAGTCACGGGTCTTCCTTGTCTGCTGGTCCGTTACCAAATCATTGAAGCCTTCGGCCAGGTATCATATCGAGCTGCAAAAACGGGCAAATGTCAGGGCCAGGTTGTCGGGACTCGACTCTGAGGTGACGATGGCATCGCCTACCGAGCGAAGCAGGACCAGCCTGAGCAGGCCGTCCACATTTTTCTTGTCGACGGCCATCAAACTCATAAAGTCATCGGCTGTCATTCCTGCCGGAGGTTTATCCGGCAATCCGGCACGCAGAATCAGTCGGTTTATACGGTCACAATCGTCACGGCTGATCATTCCCTCAAGAGCAGACAATTCGGCGGCCATGAGCATACCCGTCCCCACTGCCTCTCCGTGCAGCCAATTGCCATAACCCGCATAGGTCTCTATCGCATGCCCGAAGGTATGACCAAGATTCAGTATCGCTCTGAGACCACCTTCGCGCTCATCAAGGGCAACAATCTCTGCCTTGCAGGCGCAGGACCGGAAGATAGCCTCTGACAGCGCCTCCGGATCAAGGCTGACCAGAGCATCCATATGCGCCTCCAGCCAGGCAAGAAAGGCCTGATCCCGAATCAGCCCGTACTTGATGACCTCTGCCAGGCCTGCTGACACCTCTCGAGGAGGCAAGGTCTGCAGGCTTGCCGTGTCTATCAGTACCGCCTGCGGCTGATAGAAAGCGCCAATCATGTTTTTGCCAAGAGGGTGATTGATGCCCGTTTTACCACCAACAGAAGAGTCCACCTGAGAAAGCAGGGTGGTTGGAATCTGGATAAACGGCACACCCCGTTGATAGCAGGCTGCGGCAAAACCGGCCATATCACCGACGACACCCCCGCCAAGGGCAACCAGTGTGGTTTTCCGGGTATGACGCTGCTCGAGAAGACCGTCAAAGATGCTGTTAAGGGTCTGCCAATCCTTGAACTTCTCGCCATCGGGAAGTACGACGGTATCCACCCGTTTCCCTGGAAAGCAGGCCTTTGCCCGCTCAAGGTAAAGCGGTGCCACTGTCTCGTTGGTAACAATCATGACCTGGGTCCCGGACACGTAACCTGACAGATCCTGGGCGCCGAGAAGGTTCTCGCCGATAAAAATGGGATAGCGACGCTCACCGAGCTCCACCGACAGTTCGCGGTACCGATTAGACATGATTGCGACCTTCCTTCCGGATCTGCCTTTTATGACGTGGGGTTTTCGGGTTCAGGCGGTTAACCAGCTGACGAACGACAAGCCTCGGGCTTTTTCTGTCTGTGTACATGATGATGTCGGCCAGGCTTGAATACAGGGGATCGCGGATTGAGAAAAGTTTCCGCAAGACCGCCTCCGGATCATCGTTCTGCAGCAAGGGCCGATTTCGGTCTTTGCGCGTTCGCTCTACCTGTTGCTCTATCGACGTTTTCAGATAGATAACCGTGGCGCCTCTCTTGAGTATCGGATGATTCTCCTGTCGCATCACTGCCCCGCCCCCTGTGGCCAGCACGGTGTTATCTTCACGGGACAACTCATCCAGCATTGCTGTTTCCCGCAGACGGAAGCCGTCCTCCCCTTCAACATCAAAAATCCACGGGATGTTGGCCCCGCACCGCTCTTCAATGATGCGATCAGAATCGAAGAAACGATAGCCGAGCTCTTTGGCGAGCATCCGGCCAATCGTGCTTTTCCCTGCTCCCATGGGGCCAACCAGGACAACGCGTTTCGGCAAAGACATAACTTCCGCTCAGTTTTGTTCAGGCGGGTGAGAATATCACAGGGCCGGTGATTGCATAAGTTCGGGGCCCGTCCTGGACAAAATTCAGGCACAAAAAAGCCGCCGGTTTTAAGCGGCGGCCTTTGAGCTACCCCGTTTAGCGCAGCAAATCGTTCTTGATGATCTTCGGTGTGATGAAGATCAGCAGCTCACTGCGCTCATCAATGTGTTCGGTGCGCTTGAAGATACGTCCCAGGTAGGGAATATCTCCGAGGAACGGCGTTTTGGTGGTCTGGGTCGCAACTTCCGACTGGAAGATACCGCCCAGAACAACTGTCTCACCGTTACCAACCAGAACCTGGGTGGTGACTTCGTTGGTATTGATCGATGGAATACCAGCAGTCACCTCGCCTCGGGAGTCCTGATTGACCACCAGATCCATGATGATCTTGTCATCCGGTGTGATCTGCGGTGTTACTTCCAGGGAGAGCACGGCTTCCTTGAAAGAAACCGACGTCGCACCGCTGGAGGACGCTTCCTGATAGGGAATTTCCTCACCAGACTTGATCGACGCCGTCTGACGATCGGCAGTCACAACCCGGGGCTGGGAAACCACTTCCGCTTGACCATCACTCTCAAGGGCTGACAGCTCCAGATCTACCAGGAATTCGTCGCTGCCCCAGCCGATGGCGAAGGAAGAAGCACCTTCACCTGTCACTCCGAGGTCGACCGCAAGGGCGCCTGGGAAAGTAATGGTGTTGCTGTTGCCAGCCGCAGCATCACGGGCTTCCTGCAGAGATTGCTGCGAACCGCCTACGGTGAATACATTATCTCCACTCACATCGTAAGCAGCGCCACCCCAGCGAACACCGAGATTTTCCGCCACGTTGGTCTGGGCTCGAACAATGCGGGCCTCAATAGACACCTGACGCACCGGCACATCCCATGTCGATACCAGACGGCGAATTTCATCAAGCTTCTCGGCAGTTTCACGAACACTGATCGTGTTGGTACGAACATCAGAGGAGACGAATCCGCGATCAGAGATCAGCTCTTCGTCTTCCTTGATCAACGCAACAATATCAGCCGCTTTGGCGTAGTTAACCTGAATGATGTCCAGACGAACCGGGGCCAGCTCGGCAATCTGCTTGTTGGTTTCGAGCTCGAGTTTCTCACGCGCTGCGATTTCGTCTGCAGGCGCTACCAGCAATACGTTGCCGATCTGACGCTTATCGAGGCCTTTGGTCTTGAGAATCAGATCCAGCGCCTGATCCCAGGGAACATTCTGCAGACGCAGAGTAATGCTGCCGCCTACCGTATCACTGGCAACCAGGTTCAGGCCGGTGAAGTCAGCAATCAGCTGCAGGACCGAGCGCACTTCAATATCCTGGAAGTTCAGGGACAGCTTGTCACCGGTATACGGGAACTTCTCTTCCCTGCGGGACTCAGCCTCTTCCTGGCTCAGTTCTTCAACGCTGACGGTAAACTGGCTGCCGGACTGGTAGGCAATGTAGTCGTAATTCCCCTCGGGGGTGATCTCAACCACGGCATTACCATCTTCCACAAAGGTGTCAATACGGGTAACCGGAGTGGCGAAATCTGTCACATCAAGTCTGCGCCGCAGGTCCGAGGGTACTTCAATACCGTCCATCGTCAGGCGAATCTTGCCAGCGCGCTCTGTCAGGTCCACCGGCGTGCTGGAGCTACCCAGATCAACAAGAACGCGACCTTCACCGTCCTTGCCCCGACGGAAATCCACACCGGCCAGAGCGTTGGCAGACATGGAGCCCGATGTTGAGCTGCTTTGAGACGCGGGAGCGGAGGAACTCGCGACAACGGCATCGGCCTGGCCGCCAATTGTCATGACCAGGGAGTTGCCCGAACGAACCGTGTCATAGGGAACCAGCTCGACCAGGTTGAATATCAGCCGGGTGCGGTCCTTGGTTTCCACCACGGTCATGCTCTGGGCGTTGCCTGATCCCAGAGGCACACTGCGACTTTCAAGACCACTGGTCGTGTCCCGAAGATCAACCGCAATGCGAGCGGGACGCTCAATGGTATAACCGGAAGGTTCCGGCGGTGCCCCGTCAAACTGCAGTGTAACTTCAAGCCGCTCGCCCGGTAGCGACGAAAACGACACGTCTTCCAGCGTGACCGCATTGGCCAGGCTGGATAACAACCCAAAAGCAATCACGCTGACGTATACATTGAGTTTTCTGAACATCGCTAGCCTCGACCCTAAACTTTTTTGTACGTGCATGGTTCTTTCAACTTTCATCCAACCGCTCCTTAGCCTGCGCCCTCTTCCAGGGTCAGGGAGCGAGGACGCTCAACCCAGCCACCCCGGCCATTGGGAACGATTTCAATAAGCTCGATACGGGTTTCACTGACGCCCACAATGCGACCGTAGTTCTGCCCCATGTAATTTCCGGTACGGACCCTGTGAATTCCGCCGGTATCATCTTCAATCAGGGCGAAAAGGTTACCCGATGCCCCCTGAAGCGTGCCGACCATCTCAAGTGTTTTCAGGTCAAAATTCTCGAGAACTTCCCTCGGCCGATCCAGATCCGGCTCAACATCACTGACCGGCTGCTCATCGACCATGGTGAGTTGGACGTCGATGGGTGGCTCAAAGGGTGCGCGACGATCCGCCGCGGAGTAACTGAAAGCCTCGTAGGCTTTGAACTCCGGCAGGGGCTCGACATACCCTCTCGGCTTCGCCCGAGTTTCGGCCATGAACTGATCAAGATCTGAAAATCCGTTGCCCTGGGAGCAGGCTGTCAGGAGAGACACCAGACAAACACCCAGCCAGGCTTTTACCGCATGCTTTCCTGTCATGCTCATTCTCCAGCCCGGTAGCGATAAGTACGAGCTACAACCTGCATATCAAGCCGTTCTCCGTCTCCGCCAGTTGGTTTTATGGTCAAGTCGTGCAGCGTCACAATCCGGGGAAGGCTCGCAACACTGCTGACGAAAGATGCCAGCTCATGATAAGAGCCAGACACCCGGATGTTGATTGGCAGCTCGGAGTAGAAGTCCCGCTGCCGCTCCGGCTGAAGAGCCACTTCCTGAAGTGCCAGGCCGTTACCCAGCGCCGTATTCGTAATGTCCTCAAGCAACCCGGGCACTTCCGTCTCACTCGGAAGCTGCCTTACCAGAGCACCAAAGGTTTCTTCCATTTCCGCCATCTGGGCCTTGAAGACCTCAAGATTGGCCACCTGGTAGGCCTTTTCTTCATAGGTTTTTCGCAGCTCCTGCTCTGTGCGCTCTACACGCTCTAGCTGAGCATACTGGTCCTTGATAAAGAACCAGTAGCCACCGCCGGCGATGAGCCCGAAGATTATCAGGACTACAATGAACTTGATGGGAGCAGGCCAGATACCGGCGTTGTTGACATCAAGATCGTTGATATCAAATTCATTAAGGCTTTTAAGAGAGTCCGCGAGGCTCATTACTTATCCTCCCCTTCGGGCTCGGGCGTTTTCTGTTTAACCGACAGGTTGAACTGACTGTAACCGGCCCGACGACTATCAGCAGCAGACACGTTGGAGAGGTTGGGGTCCGTAAACCACTCGGATTCCTCAAACTGACGCATAAGCGTCGAAACCCGGCTATTGGACTCGGCCATGCCGACGATATCGACACGCTCGCCGGTTCTCTTCAGGTCCGTATAGAACAGACCATCAGGCAATGTCCTCACCAGCTCGTCAAAGACACGCACGATGACCGGTCGCTTACCCTGAAGGTCCTGAATGACCTGCATCCGGGCGAGGAGCTCATCCCGCTTGCGCTTGAGATTTTCGATTTCCTTGATCTGCTGGTCCAGTTTCTTCGTGGCTGTCTCGATATAGGCGTTCCGCGATTGCTGGTAAGCGATCCGGCTGTCCATATCGGTCTTCCAGAGAAAAACCAGGCCGCCGGCAATGATCGCGGCGCCAAGAATCATGACCACAAACTGCTTCTGCTTCTCGGCACGAAGTTCCTCGCGCCACGGTCGAAGGTTAATCTTTGCCATCAGTCGAAGCTCCTCATTGCCAGGCCGCAGGCAATCATCAGGGAAGGCGCATCATTACTCAGTGCCGATGCGTTGACCCGTGACCCTACTGCCATGTCTGCAAAAGGATTCGCGACCATTGTCGGCGTTCCCGTCTTTTCTTCGACCATCTCCGTCAGCCCCTGAATCGAGGCAGTGCCTCCTGCCAGAACCACGTAATCGACAGCATTGTACTGACTGGCGCCAAAGAAGAACTGAAGTGCTCGGGCCACCTGCTGCACCACGGCTTCGCGGAACGGGGTCAGCACTTCGGATTCGTAGTCATCGGGCAATCCACCCTGTTTTTTGGCAAGACCGGCCTCTTCCAGAGACAGACCGTAACGGCGCTGGATCTCCTCGGTCAGTTGCTTGCCACCAAAAATCTGTTCGCGGGTGTAAACGGTTTTGCCGCCGGCCAGAACGCTCAGCGTGGTCATGGTCGCGCCGATATCAACAATTGCCACCACCAGCTCCTCGCCCTGGGAGTCCAGCTGCGGCTCGATCAACGCGTAGGCCCGCTCAAGGGCGTAGGCCTCGACATCAACGACCTTGGTCGTCAGAGAGGCGATCTCGAGCGCATCTTCTCGAATGTCGACATTTTCCTTTCGGCATGCAGCCAAAAGAACATCTACCTGGTCGGGGTTGCTTTCGGAGGGACCCTGAACTTCGAAATCGATGGCCACTTCATCCAGTGGGTATGGGATATACTGATCGGCCTCAAGGGCAATCTGGTCTTCCATTTCGAATTCGTTGAGGCCACCGTCCATCTGGATGACCTTGGTGATTACCGCCGAACCTGATACCGCAACTGCTACCTGCTTTACGCCGGAGCGGGACTTGGAAGCTACGCGCTTCATCACTTCGCCCACTGCTTCAACGTCCGTAATATTCTTTTCCACCACCGCATTGGCCGGTAACGGCTCCACCGCGTAGCTTTCGACCTTATAACGGTTACCCTGCTTTGACAGCTCCAGAAGTTTGACCGAGCTGGAGCTTATATCCACGCCCAGCACTGCACTGGATTTCTTTCCTAATCCAAACACGCGCTCACCCTATACCTGGTTAGATGCAACCCGGTTACGTAACTTATGTGTTTTTTATTTAAGAGAATTTCTTCACCATTCCGTCTACAATGCCTGTTCTTCTTTAATTGAGAACTTTTGCAGCGGTGAAGAGACTCTTCCATCCTAAAGCAATTTCTCAAATGATAGACCTATATCCAACAGTTGTCAGAAAAAAATGTCTCATTTGTTGCGCACATCTCGCCTATTTGCCTGGTTGTTTCTTACCGGACTGAGTGTCGCCGTTATCGTAACCTCAGGCTTCTATCTTTACCTTCGCCCTGGCCTTCCGCCGGTACATCAGCTTCTGGACATCAAGCTTCAGACGCCATTACGGGTCTATAGCAAAGACAACAGATTAATAGCAGAATTCGGTGAAAAGAGAAGGACACCCATCACAATAGAACAGATCCCAACAATTCAGTTACAAGCCTTTATGGCGGCTGAAGACGCGCGTTTTTACGAGCACTTCGGGGTCGACATCAAAGGCCTGGCGCGGGCTGCCATCGAACTGATCTCCACCGGCGAGATCCAGTCCGGGGGCAGTACCATCACAATGCAGGTTGCAAAAAATTACTTTTTGTCACGGGACAGAACCTTTATACGGAAGTTCAACGAGATACTTCTGGCTCTTCAGATTGAACGTGAACTGAACAAAAACCGCATTCTCGAGCTCTACCTGAACAAGATATATCTCGGCAACCGGGCATACGGGATTGCTGCCGCCGCTCAGGTTTATTACAACAAACCGGTCTCGGAACTGTCGCTGGCCCAGATGGCGATGCTGGCCGGCTTGCCCAAGGCGCCCTCAGCCTTTAATCCACTGGCCAATCCCGACCGGGCGATGGTCCGCCGAAACTGGATTCTCGGACGCATGCAGGACCTGGGTTACATCACCCCGGATGCACGCGAGCTTGCGGTTTCTGCCCCCATCACTGCCAGCTATAACAGCACGGAGACAGAAGTCGACGCCGACTATGTTGCAGAAATGGCCCGATCCGAAATGGTTCGGCGGTTTGGTGAAGACGCCTATACCGACGGCTACACGGTTACCCTGACGGTTGACGGGCGGAAACAACAGGTTGCTACCGAAGCCCTCAGGGACGGCCTCGAAGCTTATGATCGGCGGCACGGCTTCCGTGGTGCCATCGGACAGATCGACCAGGAAACACTGGCAACCAGCGAACTGTCCGACCTGATTCTGAACTACCCACGCGTGGAGTCACTGTTACCTGCAATCGTAAAGGAAGTTAACGATGAAGCCGGCGAAGTCAGTGTTCACGTACGTCGCATTGGTCCAGCCATCATGCCTTTCGAGACCATGACCTGGGCCAGGCGGTATAAAACCGAAAACCTGACCGGGCCGGAACCGGAGAAACCTTCGGACGTAGTTTCCCGCGGCGATGTCGTCTATGTGCGCGCTCAAAACCCGGAAAAGATCGACCCGGAGAACGAGACCAACAGTACCGAAACCCTGAACGACGAGGCGGCGCGCCCCCAAACAGCGACCGTTGCACTCGCCCAGATCCCCAGGGCCGAGGGCGCCCTGATCTCACTTGAGGCCAAAACCGGTGCCATTGAGGCCCTGAGCGGGGGGTACAGCTTCGGCCAGAGCAAATACAACCGGGCCACCCAGGCACGAAGACAGCCGGGCTCCACGTTCAAGCCCTTCCTTTACCTGAGCGCTCTGGAAAGTGGCATGACACCGGCGACCATCTACAACGATGCGCCCATTGTGTTCGATGACTCCGAACTGGAGACCGCCTGGCGGCCCCAGAACTCCTCTGGACAGTTCTATGGCCCCACCCGTCTCCGGGAAGCGCTTTACCGATCGCGCAACCTGGTTTCCATCCGGCTCCTGCGTGATCTGGGCATAAAGAACACTCTCGATTACCTGGCCCAGCTGGAAATTCCGACCGAAAACATGCCCGACGACCTGTCGCTGTCGCTCGGCAGCGGCCAGCTTACTCCGATGGAACTGGCCAGAGGCATGGCGGTGATCGCCAACGGCGGCTATGACGTTGAACCCTACCTTATCGATACCATCAGCGACTTCAGGGGCGAAACCATCTACCAGGCTCCGAAAACCATTCTGTGCGGTGAAAACTGCGACGAGCTTGCAGAACAAGCAACATCGGGCATGGAGGAAGGCAACGCAAGCGCGGACGAAGAGTCGTCGGAAACGGGCGACCAATCGACAGACGTCCGCGTGATGCGCAGACTGGCAGACGAGCGTGCGGTTTTCATCCTGCACTCAATGATGCAGGACGTGATTCGCCGCGGCACCGGTCGCCGGGCACTGGCACTGGGGCGGGATGACATTGCCGGTAAAACCGGTACCACGAACGAGCAGAAAGACACCTGGTTCGCTGGCTTCAATCATGAAGTGGCCACAACCACCTGGGTAGGATTCGACCAACCGGCACCGCTTGGCAGACGTGAGTTCGGCGCCAGCACCGCGCTACCCATCTGGCTGGACTACATGGAAGTGGCTCTCGAAGGAGCACCCTCTTCCCTTATGCCTCGCCCCAACGGCATCGTCAATATCCGGATCAACCCAGAGACCGGACAGCGGGCAAGGCCCGGTGAAGACGGCGTATTTGAGGTCTTCCGTGAAGAAGACGCGCCACCGCCGCTGACATCAGAAACCGAGAACGATGGTAACGGCGGTTCCGAGGAAGACGACCTCTCACGAAGAATCTTCTGACACCCTGAACAGGCACAAAAAAACCGGCGGGATCACCGCCGGTTTTTTTATCACCCTGAACGACAGATCAGATAATGTCGTCCATGGACTTGAGCGGGTAGTGCGCAGGGTATGCATTACGGGCAACCCCGGAATCCACGGCAGCGCGGGCAACCGCCGCGGGCACCACTTCAAGCAAGCGCACATCCATCGGCTTGGGAATGATGTACTCTTTCCCGAACTCGAAGCTATCCACGCCATATGCCTCACAGATTTCCTGGGGCACGGGCTCTTTCGCCAGCTCGCGGATTGCATTGACAGCCGCCACCTTCATTTCCTCATTGATCGCAGTGGCACGTACGTCCAACGCTCCACGGAAAATGAACGGGAAGCCCAACACGTTGTTAACCTGGTTCGGATAATCAGAGCGGCCGGTGGCCATGATCAGATCATCGCGGGTTGCCAGGGCAACTTCCGGACTGATCTCCGGATCGGGGTTGGAGCAGGCAAATACGATAGGCTTCGGAGCCATTTTCTTAAGCTGGTCGGCGGTCAGCAGATCCGGACCAGACAGACCCAGGAATACATCAGCGCCATCAATAGCATCATCCAGAGTGCGCTTGTCAGTATCGTTGGCGAACATCGCCTTATACTGATTCAGATCATCACGGCCAGAATGGATCACACCCTTGCGGTCGAGCATGAAGATGTTCTCAGAGCGAATACCGCAGCTGATCAACAGCTTCATGCAGGCAATAGCGGCGGCACCGGCACCCAGGCACACCACCTTCGCCTCTTCAATCTTTTTACCCTGCAGCTCAAGGGCATTGATCATGCCGGCTGCAGTTACGATAGCAGTACCATGCTGGTCATCGTGGAAGATCGGCACGTTGCACTTCTCAATAAGAGCACGCTCAATCTCAAAGCACTCGGGCGCCTTGATGTCTTCCAGGTTAATGCCACCAAAGGTGTCTGCAATACGCTCAACTGTTTCAATAAACGCCTGCGGGCTTTCGGAATTGACTTCAATATCGAAGACATCAATTCCGGCAAAGCGCTTGAACAGTACGCCCTTGCCTTCCATAACCGGCTTGCTTGCCAGCGGACCCAGGTTACCCAGACCAAGAATCGCGGAACCATCAGAGATAACAGCCACCAAGTTGCCCTTGGCGGTGTATTTGTATGCGTTCTCCGGGTCCTTTGCGATCTCGCGGACCGGTTCGGCAACCCCGGGGCTATACGCCAGGGAAAGGTCGCGGGACGTCTTGGTTGGCTTGGTGATTTCAACACTCAGCTTACCAGGCCGCGGCTTGGCGTGATATTCAAGGGCTGCTTCTTTCAGATCTTGAGACATTGCCACTGTTCCGTTTGTCACGTTTAAAGGTAATGAACCGCCGGAGCTGTGGAGCCTCTAGTTAACACCGAACCGGAGGGCCCCTATCCAGCGGAGCGCGCCATTATGGCCCGCCAGACCCGAAACGACAAGTGGGCCATGAACATTTTGTGAACAGTCAATAGTGCTAATTGCGTATGTATCTTATGAATACACAATAAATTCCGGGCACAAAAAAAGCGCCCGAAGGCGCTTTTCTGAGTCCACTGCGATCAGTCTTTCTTGCCGCCAATACGGCCACCGAAACGCTTCTGGAAACGGTCAATACGACCACCGGTATCCATAACTTTCTGCTTGCCGGTGTAGAACGGGTGGCACTGTGAACACACGTCCAGCTGCAGATCATGGGTGTAGGTAGAACGGGTCTTGAATGTGTTACCGCAAGAACAGGTGGCGGTAATTTCTTCGTACTTGGGGTGGATACCTTCTTTCATGGCGAACCTCGTTAGGTCATGCCGCTACCTGATCGCGGGGTATCTTGATTACCCAGGCGCCAGGCACCGCATGTTTGAATCAATTGAGAAGACGGGGCACAATCATGCCCTGCCGGAAACAGACCGCGAATCTTACTTGCAATTATTGCTGCAGGCAAGCACCACACCTGACTTCCGGACTCGCCCTCCCCGGATTTCGCGGCAGGCCGCCGACTGAAACAGGATAAGGAAAAACCGTGACACCCGTCATCCAGTGGAGCACTCAGTGCCATTGATTGCACGCATCGCCCTGAATCGTCCTCTGCGTCGACTCTTTGATTACATTATTCCAGAAGACCTTGAATTGACGCCGGGTCAGAGAGTGCGAATCCCCTTTGGCCGGCAGCAGGCAACGGGTCTCGTTGTGGAAGTGGGCGTTGAGCCGCCACCGGGAATAAAGCTCAAGCCGCTGTCATCGGTTATGGAGGGTTGGCCCGCATTACCGCAAGAAACGTTCAAACTTCTCAGCTGGGCGAGCGACTATTATCAACACCCCTTGGGCGAATGCCTGTTCACTGCCCTGCCCCCAGCCCTCAGACGGGGGCGAATCGCCGAAGAAAAAACGGAACAGTGGTGGCGTGCACTCGACGACGCAGCAACACTTCCTGCAAATGCCCATAAACAGAAGGCACTTATCGATTGGCTAAGCCAGCACTCCAGGGGTGCCCCTACAAAGGATATTCTGCAGGCCGGTTTCGCCCGGGCACAGCTCAACGCACTGCGCGAGAAGCAACTGATTGAGGCCGTTTCGCCGCCCCGGCCGAATTCAGGCGGTGAGGACCCTGAGCTTCTTGCTCGCAGACCGGAATTGTCCATGGCCCAGGCTTCAGCCGCAGAAGGGCTGGCTGCTCCGGGCGAAGGGTTTGGTGCCTTTCTCTTATACGGCATCACCGGCAGCGGAAAAACCGAGATCTACCTGCACTATCTGAAACAACACCTCGGCGCGCAGGATCAGGCCCTGGTTCTGGTTCCGGAGATCAATCTTACGCCACAAACGGTTGCCCGATTCCAACACTACTTCGGCAGCCGGATTGTAGTATGGCACTCAGCCCTTAACGACGGTGAGCGCCTGACAACCTGGCTGAAAGTCCGCAACGGTGAACCGGTTATCCTGGTAGGCACCCGATCGGCTGTTTTACTGCCCTTCACCAACCTGCGCACCATCATCGTCGACGAGGAACACGACAGCTCATACAAACAGGGCGAAGGTTTCCGGTATTCCGGCCGCGACCTGGCCGTCTATCGAGCCCACCTGAACAACTGCCCCGTCATCCTCGGATCGGCGACTCCATCACTGGAATCCGTGCACAACGCCGAGCAGGCCAAATACCACCTGATTAAACTTGAAGAACGTGCCGGCAACGCGGCACCACCGGTCATCAGTCTGCTGGATATCCGAAGCCGCCCACTGGAAGGCGGCTTGTCACGGCCCGCCCTGAATGCCATCGAGCAAACCCTGGCCAGAGGTGAGCAGGCACTGGTCTTTGTCAATTGACGTGGATTTGCCCCGGTCATGATGTGCTTCGACTGCGGCCACATGGTTGAGTGCCCCCGTTGCGACACGCGGCTGACCTACCACCGCCGGGACCGGGCAATGCGATGCCACCACTGCGACTACCAGACGGCCGCTACAGAACATTGCCCGAAGTGCCAAAGCGAGGCCTTCAAACCTGTTGGACAGGGCACAGAAAGAACAGAAGATATTCTCGCCAACGCTTTCCCGGACACGCCTGTTGTGCGGGTGGATCGTGACAGCACTCAGCGCAAAGGCAGCATTCAGGGCATTCTGAATCAGGTGAACAGCGGCAAGCCGTGTGTGCTCGTCGGCACCCAGATGTTGGCCAAGGGGCACGACTTCCCCAACGTTACCCTCGTGGTGGTGGTCAACGCCGACGGCGGGCTGTTCAGCGTGGACTTCCGGGCACCGGAACAACTGATTCAGACCCTTCTGCAGGTCAGCGGCCGCGCCGGCCGCGGCACAAAACCCGGTAAAGTTCTGGTGCAAACCTGCCACAGTGACCACCCGTTACTGAAAACGCTCTGCGAAGGCCAGTATCTCGATATCGCCGATCAACTTCTCAGTGAACGGGAAGAAGGACAATTCCCGCCATTCCGCGCCATGGCCATCTTCAGGGCTGAAGCCGACACCATGGAAAAGAGCCTGCAAGTACTGGATACGATAAAGCCCCTTACCAATACCACAGGCATCGAAACCTGGGGCCCACTGCCCGCCATGATTGCCCGGCGCGCCGACAAGCACCGGGCACAACTCATCCTCAACGCCCGCAACCGGAAAAAGCTGAACAGTTTGCTGACCGGAATCTGCCAGGAACTGGACCAGAGAAAGCTGCCTGCTGGGGTGAAATGGATGATTGATGTAGATCCCCAAGAAACGGGCTAGCCATCACTCTTTTGGGATGGAGATGCAGGTTACAAAGTTTTTCATAATTGAATACTAATCATCATTGCCGCATTGGTTCCTGTGCTATGATTTTCAGCAACATAACGACAAACTGCGTTAAAACACCGGAGCTTACAGTTCTGATGACGTGAATTTGCATCAGAGGGCTTTCGCTTTAATCGAAAACTGGAGAGAAATAATGTCAGGGAAATTCATCAAACGCGCGTCAGCGCTATCCTTAGCGCTTTTGCTAACTGCCTGCGGGGGAGATGAGAATTCAGCTCCTCTAGTGGGCATTGGCGGCGGCACCCCGCCCTCTACCGGTGGTGATGCAGACAATGGTGACGTGCAACAAATCACTCTTGAGCTTGGAACAGGCAGCGGCTCCTCATTCCAGTCAGGCCAGATGAGCGTCTCCGCAACATCACTCTCTGCGGGAGGCTCAACCAGACTTGACTTTAACGTAGTGAACGCAGCTGACGGGAACGCCATTTACAACACTGATGAAACATCTGTAACTGTTTCATCTCTTTGCCAAAATGCTGTTTTTGACAGCCCTTTGACGACGACTTCTGGCTCATTCAGCACAACTTACGAGGCAGGGTGCGCGGGTACTGACACAATAACAGCCCGCTTGACGAATGGCTCAACAGCGACAGCGAATGTCTCTGTAGCCGCTCCTGAAATCGGAGAACTCGAATTTGTCAGCGCCACTCCAGAATCAATTGCGTTGAGCGGAAGCTCCAACAGCACCCGTCCCAGCGTCTCTGAAGTCACGTTCAAGCTCGCAGATAAGAATGGAAACGCGATTACAACCGGCGAAGAAATTACATTCAGCCTGTCGACAGAAGTAGGAGGAATCTCTCTTTCTCAAATCTCAACGGATAGCGATGAACAAGGCTTGGCGACAACACGAGTGAATGCCGGAACAGTTGCAACCGTTGTGAGCGTTACAGCGACCTACACTCCAGACAATGGCCCAGCGATTCAAACAACATCGGCGCCAATTTCCATCAGCGCAACAATTCCAGACCAAGACAGCTTTTCTATATCAGTTGAGGACAACTTTCTGCCTAATGCTAGGAACTATGACGGTGTGGAGGTGCCAATATCAATTAGGGCTGCAGATAGGAACAACAATAGGATCAGTGACGCGATTGTCAATTATGTTACTAATGCCGGTTCAGTCCAGAGTGAATGCACACTTCAAGATGGAGCATGCTCTGTCAGTTGGATTAGCCAAGACCCAAGGCCAGAGGATGGTATTGTTCTCGTTCTTGCCCGTACGGTAGGCGAAGAAAGTTTTAGGGACCTTAATAGTGATGGTCAATATGTTGAGGCAAATGATGATTTCAATGTGGCCACAGACGATAAAGGCGAGGCATTCTTGGATCGCAACCTAGATGGTTTGCGAAACACTAACGAAGAATACTTCGACTACAATAGTAACGGTCAATACGACTCGGCGAACGGTATTTACAATGGAACAGCGTGCGCAGACACGCCAGCCAATTGCACAACGTCGCTACTTGAGATCACGCAAACCGCTAAAATTTTTATGGCTAGCGACAATATTACTGTCTCTTTCACCACCCCCGTAGCCCCCGGAGAAGTGTGCGTTGAGATTTCCGGCGTCTTTACCGACAGCCAAAGCAACATCATTGAAGGTCCACCACCGGGCGGTACAAACGTGAGTTTCTCAACGACGAATGGAACCATTGTCGCTCCGTCCTCATTCACTACAACCACCTCCTACAGGGAAAACCCGGTAGAACAGTGCGTTATCGTTGAAGCTGACGATACACCATCGACCGGCACTCTAACCGTTGAGGTAAATCCTCCTGCCCCGTTTAGTGGAAACGCATTCATATTCAGGGAATCTCTCACGGATTAAATTTTATAGCCGCCCTGCATCCAAGCAGGGCGGCTATAAATTTGAGAAGACTATCCCTTTCCGCGATAATACCCGCCTTCTGTTTTCAACGGGCTTCCTGCCCCGAATCCAATTCTCCTGTAAACCGAGTCATCTGACAGCATGAAAGAGACCGTTTCCGATCTGCTCCAGTCTGCACTGGCAGCACTCCAAGCCGATGGCACTCTGCCTGCGGACCAGTCCTTCACTCCACAGGTGGGCAATACCAAGGACAAGTCCCACGGCGACTATGCCTGCAACATTGCCCTGGTTGCCTCGAAGGCTGCCGGTTGCCCGCCTCGCAAACTGGCAGAGGCGCTTATCGAGAAGCTGCCGCAGAGCATAGCAGTGGAGAAAGTGGAGATTGCCGGGCCCGGTTTCATCAACTTCTTCATGAGCACGGCCAGTGCTTTTGAAGTGGTCAACACCATACTGGATGAAGGCGACCGTTTCGGCCGCAACAACCAGGGCCAGGGCGAAAAAGTTCAGGTGGAGTTTGTTTCGGCCAATCCCACAGGCCCCCTTCACGTTGGTCACGGCCGTGGCGCAGCGATTGGTGACTGCCTTTGCCGGCTGCTGGAAGCAAACGGCTACGATGTGACCCGGGAGTTCTACTACAACGACGCCGGGGCGCAGATTGATAACCTGGCACTCTCGGTTCAGTCGCGGGTGAAAGGCCTGACGCCGGACGACGAGAGCTGGCCGGCGGACGGCTACCGGGGCGATTACATTGTTGATGTTGCCAAGGCCTACCTTGCCGGCGACACCGTTACTGCAGACGATCGGGAAGTGACGGCCAAGGCGGATCCGGAAGACCGCGATGCCATCCGCGAATTCGCCGTCGCCTACCTGCGGCGGGAGCAGGATCTGGACCTGAAAGCCTTCGGCGTTCAGTTCGATGTCTATTTCCTGGAATCCTCCCTGTACGAGGACGGCAAGGTTGAAGCCACGGTCAAACGCCTGCAGGAAAATGGCTACACCTACGAGCAGGATGGCGCCATGTGGCTGAAAACCACCGAGTTCGGCGACGACAAGGACCGGGTCATGCGCAAGAAGGACGGTGGCTACACCTACTTCCTGCCGGATGTCGCCTATCACCTGGACAAGTGGCAACGGGGCTTTACCACCGTTATCAACGAACAGGGTGCCGACCACCACTCTACCGTTACCCGCGTTCGCGCCGGCTTGCAGGCACTGAATGCCGGCATTCCGGAAGGCTGGCCGGACTATGTACTGCACCAGATGGTAATGGTGACCCGCTCCGGCCAGGAAGTGAAAATTTCCAAACGCGCCGGCAGCTACGTGACCGTCCGGGACCTGATTGATGAGGTTGGCCGCGACGCGACCCGTTTCTTCCTGGCCGCGCGCCGGGTGGATTCCCAGTTGACCTTCGATATCGATCTGGCTCGTTCCCAGACCAATGAAAACCCGGTTTATTACGTGCAGTATGCCCATGCGCGCATCTGCAGCGTGCTTCGAAAACTGGCCGAGGAAGGTGTAGAGCGCGGCCGCAACGAATGCATCGGCGACCTCTCACTGTTAACGCTTGACGAGGAAAAGGATCTGGCCAACCAGCTGGCCAAGTATCCTGAGCTCATTGCCAATTCCGCCGCGCAACGTGAACCGCACCACCTCACGCACTACCTGCGGGACCTGGCGGGCCAGTTCCATACGTATTACAACGCCCATAAGGTATTGATTGAAGATACCGCCGTTCGTGACGCGAGGGTCAGCCTCTACCTTGCCATAAGGCAGGTTATCGCCAACGGTCTGGACCTGCTGGGCGTCAGCGCACCGGAAGAGATGTAAGACGAATGTCCCGAGACTACGCCCGTAAGGACAGACCCGCCAAAGCGTCGGCCACTTCACGCAAAAAGCCTGCGAAACAGGCAAAGCCGAAGGCTGCCCGGCCAAAGCCGGCGGCTAGTGCCCGCTCCCAGCACGGTGGCCTGTCGCTCAAGTGGATACTGTCCCTGGCGGCCGTGGGCGGCTTTATCGGGTTTATCGTTTACCTGAACTCGTTACCCACGAGCACGCCAACGAGCCCGCATTCGCAGCAGCCAGCAGTCACTGAGAAACCGGCCCAGAAACCTGCGAAGACGCCCGAAGAGACGGCTAAGACAGAGGACAAACCCGGGTTCCGCTTCTACGAAATGCTGCCGGAATCCGAGGTGGTGCCGCCCAAAGTCGAAGAATACACACCCGGACCGGCTCAAACAGATTTCAATTATCTGCTTCAGTCCGGCTCTTTCCGCAGCAAGGAGGACGCCGAACGACAGCGGGCCCAGATTGCCTTCCAGGGTTTGCGGGCAAGTACCCAGAGGATTGACCTGGACAACGGTTCGGTCTGGTACCGCGTCAACGTTGGCCCCTTCACCTCCCGAAGCCAGATGAACTCCGCCATCGACAAACTGGTTTCCCTGAATATCCAGCCACTGGTCCGGAAGATCCCCAAGGAAGGCTGATCTTTCGGGCCGGGTGCGAACACCTTGAATTCGCACCAGAAGCCTCCATAACAACGGGATACCAATTTCAATCAGGCAATTGGAGCCCAAATGACTACCATTCTTTCCGTCAGGCGCGATGACGAAGTTGCCATGGGTGGCGACGGCCAGGTTTCCCTGGGCAACACCGTAATGAAAGGCAATGCCCGAAAGGTTCGCCGCCTCTATAACGGCCAAGTGATCGCCGGTTTTGCAGGCGGCACCGCCGATGCCTTCACCCTGTTTGAGCGATTCGAGGCCCAGCTTGAGAAACACCAGGGCAACCTCACCAGAGCTGCGGTGGAACTGGCGAAAGACTGGCGGACAGATCGCGCGCTGCGCAGACTCGAAGCCTTGCTGGCCGTGGCGGACAAAACCGCCTCACTTATCATTACCGGCAACGGCGATGTGATTGAACCGGAACAGGGCCTGATTGCCATCGGTTCGGGCGGCCCCTTTGCCCAGGCCTCGGCCCGCGCTCTGCTGGAAAATACCGATCTGTCTGCCCACGAGATTGTCGAGAAAGGTCTGGATATCGCCGCCGACATCTGTATCTACACCAACCACAATCGCACCCTTGAAGTGCTCTCCAAAAACGACTGATCCGGAGCGACCATGTCTGCAATGACTCCCCGTGAGATTGTCCACGAACTCAATAAACACATCGTGGGCCAGGAAGAAGCCAAGCGGGCGGTGGCTATCGCCCTGAGAAATCGCTGGCGCCGGATGCAGCTGGACAGCAGCCTGCGCGAAGAGATCACACCCAAGAACATTCTGATGATCGGCCCTACGGGTGTGGGTAAAACCGAGATCGCCCGACGCCTCGCCAAACTGGCCGATGCCCCGTTTCTGAAAGTGGAGGCCACGAAATTCACGGAAGTCGGTTATGTCGGCCGTGACGTGGAATCCATTATCCGCGACCTGGCGGATATGGCCGTCAAAATGCTGCGCGAAGCAGAGATGAAGCGCCACGAGGAACAGGCACTGGATGCTGCGGAAGATCGCATTCTGGACGCGCTGATTCCGCCGCCCCGGGATTTCGGTGAAGACAGCCAGCGCAGCTCCGATTCATCCACACGTCAGCTGTTCCGGAAGAAACTTCGGGAGGGCGAGCTGGATGACAAGGAAATCGAGATCGACCTGCGCAACTCCGGCGCCGGAGTTGAAATCATGGCGCCCCCGGGCATGGAGGAGATGACCAACCAGCTGCAGAGCATGTTCTCCAACCTGTCCTCCGACAAGCGCAAGACCCGGAAAATGAAGGTTGCCGACGCACTCAAGCGCGCCAAGGAAGAAGAGGCTGCAAAGCTGGTCAACGAAGAAGAGATCAAGCAGAAAGCCATCCAGGCAGTGGAGCAGAATGGCATCGTGTTTGTGGATGAAATCGACAAGGTGGCCAAGCGGTCCGAGAACACTTCGTCAGATGTTTCCCGCGAGGGCGTCCAGCGCGACCTGCTCCCGTTGATCGAGGGCAGCACCGTGAGCACGAAATACGGTTCTGTGCGCACCGATCATATTCTGTTTATTGCCTCCGGCGCATTCCATCTGTCCAAACCCTCGGATCTCATTCCGGAGCTGCAGGGCCGCTTGCCGATCCGTGTTGAGCTTCAGGCACTGACACCTGAGGACTTCAAGCGCATCCTGACCGAACCGGATGCCTCCCTGGTGCAGCAGTACGAAGCACTAATGCTGACCGAAGGCGTAAAACTGACGTTCCGGGAAGATGCCATTGCGCGCATTGCCGAGGTTGCCTGGAAGGTAAACGAGAGCACGGAAAACATCGGTGCCCGTCGGCTGCATACCGTCCTTGAGCGGTTGCTTGAAACCCTGTCCTTCGATGCCGGCGACAAGGTTACTGATGGCTTCGAGGTTACCGCTGAATACGTGGATGAAAAGCTTGGAGAGTTGTCCGAAGACGAGGATCTGAGCCGGTATATCCTGTAGTCGTAAATCGGGGTCAGATGAAAACTTCATCTGACCCCGATTAACTCCGCAACTCTATCTTACTGCGCCTTCGAAAAGAGGTGCGAAACGTTATCCAGCCCGGTTGCCAGCCGGCCCTTTTCCGCTTTTTTCTTTCTGCCCTTGGCCACGTACAGTGGCAGCATTTCGCCATACAGGCTGGTACTGATCGTCCGCTGTTCGTCTTCAAGGCGATCCCGGCGAAGCTTGATGCCGTATTTTTCCAGCTTTGGCTCCAGTTGATCGGCACGACTCAGAAGATCACGCCGGGTCATCTGGTAGGCGTGTTCACACACCATTCTTCGCGACTGGAAGCTGAACACGTTGGAGAAGAACAGCTTGGCGTCGTCACGGGTAGGCTCGAACAGCAGGATGTCCTTGTCTGGATAATCCCGGGCGTACTGGGCAATGCCCGACTGCATCCGGGAGTACACCATGGCCCTGAAAGTCTGTGACAGAACATTCGGCATGCCTGAGCGGGTCAGCTCACCCGGTTTCATGGAACCGGCCCGAACCGCAGCGCTGGCATCAATCGGCACTTGGGGATTCACGGCGAAAACCAGATCGGCTCCGTCTTCAAAAGCGACAGATGCGTGCAACCCCTTGCGCAGCGTGCCATCCACATAATAACGGCCGTCAATTTCCACTGGCACATACAGACCCGGCGACGCGGTACTGGCCTGAATGGCTTTGGAAATGGGCACGTGGTCAAAGCCGGGAGCGCCAAAGCAAACGGCTTCAGTGCTCTCAACATCGGCAGCCACTATGTAGAGGCTGCGCTTGAGCTGACGGAAATCGTTGGTGCGGCCAAGCATGGTAAAGGCCCGCTTGAGATACTCATGCAGGCCCTCGTTATCAAACAAGCCGGCAGGGGCTGCCTGGGCCAGGATGGTCATGGCTTCCAGCAGACTCTGATCGTAGGGGTTGTTGATGAAGCGACTCACCGCCGTCGAAACCAGGCCCGGAATTGCCAGCAGACGACTGCCGATCTCGCGGAAAGCCGGACGATAGAACACTTCCGGATGGAACGGGTGAACTTCCGCCTCGTTGCGCACGAAAATCCGGCAAAGTTGCGCCGTGGTCATCTGGTTAGCGAGATTCGCCGCCACAAAAGAGCCGCCATTTACACCAACATAAACATCGATGTTGTTGAAATCGAGACCATCAAGTGCCTCATCCAGCGCCCGGAGCGCTCCGATTTCATAAATGCCGCCCAGAGGACCACCGCCACCAAGGGCAAGCCCGATGCGTGGAGCGGGTTTATGGTCAATTGGCGAGCTCATAGCCTTCCCTTTTCCGGATTAAGAATGCGGGTCCGTCAGGCAGACCGCCGGATAATTTCATTCTCAAGATAACAACCGTATTTAGAGTGCGCACCCTATATTGCCCAAACGCGCACCTGCGATCAGGAAACGGCAGCCTCTGAAACAGCCATGGCCGTTGACTTGCCTGGGCGCAGGTAACGGCCGAAGCCGGCATTACGCAACGCCAGGTCGACACAGCTCTTGATCACGTGAGGCGAGTCCAGCAACAACACATCCTCCAATAGCTGAATGGCCCACTCACGGCTGACACTGCGAATCACCGATTTGACCTTGGGCAAGCTGGCGGCGTTCATGGACAGGGAATCGTAACCCATGGCCATCAACAGCAGCGCACCGCCGGGATCACCCGCCAGTTCACCGCAGATGCCAACGGGCTTGCCCACCGAGTGAGCGTCCTGAGCGATTCGCACCAGCGCCTGGAGTACCGCCGGGTGATACGAGTGATAGAGCTGGGCAACCCGGGGATTGTTACGATCCACCGCCAGCAGATACTGGGTCAGGTCGTTGGAACCAACAGAGAGGAAGTCCACCCTGTCCGCCAGCTCCCGGATCTGGTAAACGGCAGCGGGGATTTCGACCATCACGCCCACCTTGGGCATGTGAATGTCGTAACCCTCTTCCCGAACCTCGTGGTACACCCGGTAAATCAGGTGCAGGGACTCCTCCACCTCCGAGATGTTGGAGATCATTGGCAGCATGATCTGAAGGTTGTTCAATCCCTCGCTGGCCTTGAGCATGGCCCGAACCTGAACCAGGAAAATCTCCGGGTGGTCGAGGGTAACCCGGATACCCCGCCAGCCCAGGAACGGGTTTTCCTCCTGAATCGGGAAATAGGTCAGCGCCTTGTCGCCGCCAATATCCAGCGTACGCATGGTAACGGGGCTCGGCGCGAAGGCTTCGAGCTGCTCCCGGTAATACTCTCGCTGCTCCTGCTCTGAGGGGAAGCGGTCCTTGATCATGAAGGGCACTTCGGTCCGGTAAAGACCGATACCCTCGGCACCGTGCGAGAGCGAGCGCACCACATCGGTCATCAACCCGGTGTTCACCAGCAATGAGACCCGATGGTGATCGGTGGTTTCACAGGGCTTGTCCTTGAGGACTTCCAATCCCCGGATCAGTTCATCTTCTTCATCACAGATCGCCTGGTAATAGGAGCGCAGATCTGAGGAAGGTGAGGCAAAGATCTGACCTTCAAAACCATCAACAATCAGTTCCTTGCCATCGAGCTGGTTGACGGGAATGTCCACCAGCCCCATGACCGTGGGCACGCCCATGGCCCGTGCAAGAATGGCCACGTGGGAGTTGCTGGAGCCCTTGACCGACACCAGGCCAATCAATTGCCCCTTCGGAACCTCCCCGAGCATGGCAGGAGTAAGCTCCTCGCTGACAAGCACCGTACGTTCCGGGTAATTCAGGTGTTTCTGCTCACCCTCCTGCAGGTGAGACAACAAACGACGCCCCAGATCGCGGATATCAACGGCGCGCTCCTGAAGGTAGTGATCATCCATCATCTCGAAATGACGAATATACTGCTGAACCACCTGCTTCAAGGCACCCTGTGCCCAGATGCCTTCCCGGATCTTGTTTGCGACCTCACCGGGCATGGCATCGTCGCCCAGCATTCTGAGGTAAACATCGAAAAGGGCCTGCTCCTCGGGGCGCAATTGTGATGCCAGCCGTTTGGCAACGCGTTCGATATCTTCCCTGACCGCTTTCACCGAAGCTCCGAACAGCGCCAGCTCCTGATCGATATCGTCGGTGGGCTTTTCCGGAACCACATCAAGATCGGCAGACGGATAAACCACAACGCCACTGCCGATGGCTACGCCTGGTGCCCCGGGGACGCCATTGAAGCTGACATCGTGCGCCTCCTCACCGGTCAGGGACAGACCGCTGATGGCACCGGTGGCCTCACTGTGGGCTATAACCCCCGCCAGCTGTGCCGAGACTGTGACCAGAAAGGCTTCTTCGCCTTCATCAAAGCACCGGGAACTTTCCCGCTGCTGGACAACGAGCACACCCAGCACCCGGCGATGGTGAATGATCGGAACACCCAGGAAAGAGCGGAACCGTTCCTCCCCGGTCTCGGGGAAATAGCGGTAGCGCGGGTGGGACGGCGCATCTTCAAGGTTGATGGGTTCTTCGCGGGAACCCACGAGACCAACAAGGCCCTCGGAGTAAGCCAGGCTCACCTGGCCAACCGCCTTGCGGTAAAGACCCTCGGTGGCCATGAGAATATAGCGGTTGGTGGCCGGGTCGAGCAGGTAAACGGAACAGACCTCGGTGCCCATGGCTTTCTGCACCCGCGATACAATGATCTCCAGCGCCTCCTGCAGATCGCGGGCGCTGTTTACCTCTTGTACTAGACTTCGCAGAATGCTCAGCATGGCGGTGTCAGTCCGTCATTTCTGTTGTTCCTGTAAACGCCGATTCTGCTCCGCCCGATGCCACTGTTCCATGTTGTAGAACAGCCGCGGCGCAAGCTCTCTCAGCGCGCGTCGATACACTTCTCGCTTGAATGAAACCACCTGTCCCAATGGATACCAGTAACTAACCCACTGCCAGCCGTCAAACTCCGGTGAATCCGTACCATCCACGCAAACCTGCGCGTCCGGCGATAACATCCTCAGCAGGAACCATTTCTGTTTTTGGCCCACACAAACGGGGTGGGAGTTTTGGCGTACCATCCTCCTCGGGAGTCGATACCTCAGCCAGCCTCGTGTGCAGCTGATGATTTCCACATCGTTTGCACACAGGCCGATTTCCTCTCCAAGCTCCCGGTACAGCGCGTCCTCGGGGGATTCATCATGTTTGATGCCGCCCTGGGGAAACTGCCAGGAGTCCTGCCCTATTCGCCTTGCCCAGAGAACTTCTCCTCTGTGATTGGCCAGAATGATTCCGACGTTGGGTCTGAAACCGTCTGAATCGATCACGGCACAGTCCTCTCAAAAGTCGGTGGACCGGTCAAAAATTCACCGGTCGGATTTGTCCAAGTTGCTCTCATTCTTACAGAATCCCAAGGGTTCGGCAAACGGAGCCGTTGGGGACAGGTCGTGGTAGACTTGGCGTTTTCCTGCAAGCCCTGTTATCACCGGAGGTAGCCGCTTGACGCTCGCAATTTTTGATCTGGACAACACCCTTCTGGCCGGCGACAGCGACCATGCCTGGGGCGAGTTTCTGGTAGAGGAAGGCATCGTTGATGCCGAGGAATACCGCCGGGCCAACGACCGCTTCTACCAGGAATACCTGAACGGCGAGCTGGATATCCTGCATTACCTGGGCTTTGCTCTTCAGCCGCTGGCCAGCCACAACATGGAGGAGCTACTGACTTGGCGGGAAGCCTTCATGGAGAAAAAGGTGCGCCCCATGATGCAGGCCAGTGCCAATGCGCTGCTGGATAGCCACCGGGAGCAGGGCCACACCCTGATGATCATCACCGCGACCAACCGTTTTGTGACAGAGCCGATCGCAGAAGCCCTTGGCATTGAACACCTGATTGCCACCGAACCGGAACTGGTCAACGGCCGTTATACAGGCGAAGTGGCCGGCACTCCAAGCTTTCAGGATGGCAAGGTCACGCGGCTGGATGACTGGCTGGTCGCCCATAACCGGACACTTGAGGGGGCGTGGTTTTACAGCGACTCCCACAACGACCTGCCGCTGCTGAAGAAAGTGGATAACCCGGTAGCCGTCGACCCGGACCCGACCCTGGAGCAATTTGCCCGGGACAACGGCTGGAAGGTGATGTCACTGAGAGGCTGAAACGTGAATATGGGGTCAGATGAAAGCTTTCATCTGACCCCGACTTGAAATGCTTCAGAAGAAGCCTGTCAGTGAGCGGACAAAGCAGGACTTGATGTAATCGGTCTCGGGAATACCCGGAATCACCGGATGATCCGGCGCCTGATGCCCCTGCTCCAGCAACTGGACAAAGCGGTCGATCTTCCGGCCGCTGCCCCGAATGATGTCCACCAGCTTCTCCTGCGAGAGATGCATGGAACAGGATGCGGACACCAGTATTCCGTCGCGCTCCAATAAGCGCAGACCGAGCTGATTCAGCCGGGCGTAGGCCTCTTCCCCCGCTTTCTGGTCCCGGCGCCGGGGAATCAGCGCCGGCGGATCCAGCACCACCACATCAAACTTCTCCTTCTCATCCGCCAGCGCCTTCAGGGCCTCGAAGGCATCCCCCTCAATGGTTTCCACATTGTCGAGGCCATTGAGCCTGGCGTTGTGATGGACCGAATCAATGGCACCGGCCGAACTGTCGACACAGGTCACTTGGGTGGCCCCGGCACAAGCGGCCTGAATGCCCCAGCCACCGACATAACTGAACACATCCAGCACCCGCTTGCCCGGCGCATAGGCCTGCAAACGGGCACGGTTCATCCGATGATCGTAAAACCAGCCCGTCTTCTGGCCGCCCTCCAACGGCACCTCGAACCGGACACCGTTCTCCTCCACATCCAGCAGACTCACCGCAGCGCCATGGGCCTGCTCCACGTAGGTATCCAGCCCCTCCACCTTGCGCATCTTGCCATCGTTCTTGAGGATGATCGCCTCAGGGTGCACCAGCCGCTGGACTGCCCGAACAACCGCCTCCTTCATCGCTTCCATACCGGCCGTGGAAATCTGCACCACCACCGTGGAATCAAACCGGTCAATCACCAGCCCCGAAAGCCCGTCACTGTCGCCAAACACCCAACGGTAAAACGGCTTGTCGAAAAGCCGTTCTCTGAGCGCAAGCGCAGCCTCCATCCGCTGGGTCAACCGCTGGGGCGTCATACCGTGGCCCGGATCCCGACTGATCAGCCGGCCACAAATCAGCGCATGGGGATTAACGAACACTGTACCCAGAGGCTTGTCGTTCGACGCCCGAAGCTCCGCCTGAACACCGGCCTCGAATTCCGTCAGCGGACTGCGGCGGGTGTCCACCTCATTGCTGTAAACCCATAGATGGCCAGCACGGAGACGGCGCTCTGCGCCTTTTCGAAGATACAGAACCGGAAAATTCATAAAGACCACCTGGAAAGGAAAGACAGGGATTATACAAGATGAGTTGAAACTGATACCGATGTATGACGGGCTGACGGGGCGGGCCTTCCAAAACTGTGCGGAGCCAGGGATGGCGGAGCCAAGCGTACAGGGACGTATTCACAGCGTGTTTTGGAAGGCCCGCCCCGTCAGGCCAGCCTCCCAAGCGGAAGTGTTATTCCTCGGCCGCCACATGCTCCGCATAAGCTGTAGAATCCATCAGGCCATCCAGCTCACCAGCATCCTCAAGCCGCACCTTGTAAAGCCAGCCGTCACCGTAGGGATCTTCGTTGACCTTCTCCGGCTCGTCCTCAAGGCTCTCATTCACCTCGATAACCTCACCGGTCACCGGGCTGAACACATCCGAAGCCGACTTCACAGACTCAGCGACTCCGGCTTCCTCTCCACCGTTAACCGTTGCGCCCACATCCGGAACACCGATGTATACCACATCACCCAGTTGCTCCTGGGCAAAATCCGTAATACCGACAGTCGCCGTGCCATCGTCTGACACGCGAACCCATTGATGGGTCTCAATGTATTTCAGGTCTGCGGGTATCTCACTCATAGTCTGGTTTCCTGAACGAATTTTTTGCGCAGTTTAACTGAAGAGGTTAATTCCAGCGAACCTCACGTGCCAGCTTCATGAACGAATTCAGGTAATCCACCTCCCGATCCCGCTCACGAAGTCCCAAAAAGATCTGTTTCGGAATCCCCGTTTCCCCGAGCTGAACCGGCCGAACCGGAATCCGGGTACCGTAATCCTCGACCAGCCAGCGTGGGAGCGCGGCCACCCCGCGCCCTGCCGCAACCATTTGCAACATGATATCGGTGGTCTCGATGGTTTTGTGCCGCGCGGGACTGGCGTGGGCCGGAAGCAAGAACCGCGTGTAGATATCCAGACGTTCGATTTCCACCGGGTAGGTGATCAGGGTTTCTTTCTCCAGATCCCCGGGTTCAGCCCAGGCCTTGTCCGCCAGAGCATGGTCCGCGGCCACCACCAACACCTGCTCGTAGTCGAACACCGGCTCGAAAACCAGGCCCGGGCGCTGCAGGGGGTCCGGAGTTACCAGCATGTCGATGTCGTGACCGAACAGGGCGCCAATGCCGCCAAACTGGAATTTCTGTTTTACATCCACATCCACCCCGGGCCAGCCCTCCAGATAGGGCCCGACTACTTTCAACAGCCATTGATAGCAGGGATGGCACTCCATTCCGATACGCAGCGTGCCACGCTGCCCCCTGGCAAACTGGCCGATCAGCATCTCCGCGTGCTCCATCTGCGGCAGCAGCCTGTTGGCCAGCGAAAGCAGGTATTCCCCCGACTGGGTCAGTCGCAACTGCCGCCCTTCCCGCACCCAGATGTCGGTACCAAACTGGTGTTCCAGCTTACGGATGGAATGGCTGAGGGCAGACTGGGTCAGATGCAGGCGCTCGGCGGCTGCCGTCAGAGAACCCTGCTGATTGACCGCCCTGAGAATTTCCAGATGGCCACGCTCAATCATCCCGCCTCCCAACATGAGCCAAATTCATTGATACCTGAAATTTTACCATTATTTTTCATCTCGCAAGGGCGATAACCTGACCTCTCCTGCAAACAACACGATTGAACAGAGGACAACACCATGGTGACCACACACAATCTCGGCTTCCCGCGCATTGGCGCCCGCCGGGAACTGAAATTTGCCCAGGAAGCCTTCTGGAAAGGGCAAATCACCGAAGAAGAACTGCAGATCACAGGTGCTGACCTGCGCCGAAAACACTGGCATAGCCAGCGAAATCTGGACCGGGTTCCGGTAGGCGATTTCTCGTTTTATGATCAGGTTCTGGATATGAGTTTCACCCTCGGCAACCTGCCTGAACGTGTGAGTAAGTCCGGGGGCAGTGCCCTGGAGCGGTATTTCCGGGTTGCCCGGGGCCGATCCGGGCAGGAGTCTTCCTGCTGCGGCGTGCAGGCAGGAGAAATGACCAAGTGGTTCGACACCAACTACCACTACATCGTGCCCGAGTTCCACCAGCAAACCCGCTTCCAGCTCAATGCCGACCGGCTGATCGAACAGATCACAGAAGCCCGGGCCCAGGGGCTCACCCCGAAGCCGGTGATCATCGGACCGGTCACCTATCTCTGGCTGGGCAAAGCCAAAGATGAAAGTGATCGGCTTTCGCTGCTGGAGTCACTGCTGCCTGTTTACTCACAGCTTCTGGATCTGCTGGCAGACCACGGCATTGAGTGGGTTCAGGTTGACGAACCCGCCCTGGTGACCGACCTGGATGCAGACTGGCGCCACGCCTTCAGTCTGGCCTATCACCATCTCAAGACCAGCCGCCTCAAACTGTTGGTAACCACGTACTTCGGTGAGTTGCGGGAAAACCTGCAACTGGCCTGCGAACTGCCGGTTGCCGGGCTACACCTGGATGCCATCAGCGCGCCACAGGAAGTGGCACGGATAGTGGACTGGCTGCCACCCCACAAACAACTTTCCCTGGGTGTTATCAACGGCCGGAATATCTGGCGAACAGATCTCGGCAAGACCCTGGACTGGCTGGAGCAGATCCATGAAAAACTGGGGGATCGCCTGTGGCTGGCGCCGTCCTGCTCGCTACTGCATGTGCCGGCAGATCTCAACAGCGAAGAACAGCTGGACCCTGAAATCCGCGGCTGGCTGGCATTTGCCCTTCAGAAACTGGACGAGTTGGCTATTCTCGCCACCGCACTGAATCAGGGCAGAAACGCAGTCCGTAAGGAGCTGGCTGAATCCGCTCTAGCGACCGAAAACCGGAAAACGTCCGAAAGGGTTCATAATCCCTCGATAGAAACCCAAATCCAGGCAATCAGGCCGGACCTCGGTCAGCGGCAAAGCCCCTACTCAGAGCGAATCACGGCCCAGCAACAGAAACTTGACCTGCCCCTGTTTCCAACCACGACCATTGGGTCCTTCCCCCAGACACGGGACATCCGTCAAGCTCGCCTGCAATTCCGCAAGGGCGCACTGACAGAAGCCGCCTACAGGCAACGGATTCGCGAAGAAGTAAGCCGCTGCATTGACGAGCAGGAAGTACTGGGCCTGGATGTTCTGGTGCATGGTGAGGCGGAGCGCAATGACATGGTTGAATACTTCGGCGAACAGCTTGAAGGTTATGCCTTCAGCCAGTTCGGTTGGGTTCAGTCTTACGGCTCCCGTTGCGTGAAACCGCCCATTCTGTTCGGCGACATTTCCCGCCCGAGAGCCATGACCCTGGAGTGGACTCGCTACGCTCAGTCACTGACCGAAAAACCTGTAAAAGGCATGCTGACCGGTCCCGTGACGATTCTTAACTGGTCCTTCGTACGGGACGACCAGCCCCGCAGGGATACCTGCCTGCAACTGGCACTGGCGATTCGGGAGGAAGTGCTTGACCTGGAAGCCGCCGGTGTTGGCATTATCCAGATAGACGAAGCCGCCCTGAGGGAAGGCCTTCCCCTCCGGAAATCGGACTGGGCAGGCTATCTGGACTGGGCCATAGAGGCGTTTCGCATCGCGGCCAATGGTGTCAGCGATGGAACCCAGATCCATACCCACATGTGCTATTCAGAATTCAACGCCTTTATCTGCTCCTTGGCGGGAATGTTGGGGGAGTGGATGTCGTAGACGCCGGGGCCAATATCGTTCGGGTACTCAAAACCGCGGAACGCGTCGAGAAGCTCCATA
>PYVH01000122.1 GCA_003030785.1 Marinobacter sp. B9-2
CCGGACCTGGCGTATATCGCCGGGTGATGTTCGCTTACTTTGTTTCTGATTAGTAACATTGGCACCTGATGTCCAATGATCCGTTCCTACTGATCGCGGAGAGGCGAAGTATTTAAAGAATATCGGGGTGTGCCCTGGTTTTTTCAGTCATACCGGCTTGGTCTGTGTGCCTGGTCATCAACCTCTGACAAGGGCCCGGGCAGCCGACAAGACGCATTCCTGAAGGGGCTGCATGAAATTGGGGCTCAGGGTGCCTGCGTCAATTATATTCATGGTCAGCAGCCTTTGCCCGGGTAGCTGATCGATTTGGAAAGGGCGAACCCTTGAGGACGTAATCGACGACTCTGGCAAAAGGGCCACTGCCAGTCCAGATTCGACCGCCGAGTATAGGTTTGCCATGTCCGAACTGGTCAGTACCGGATGATAGTCCAAGCCGGACTGCCTCAGATCCGAGGCAGCGAGATCCCGCAACGCGCAGTCGCTTTCCAGCAAGGCAACCGGGAGTGCCTCCTCTGTATTGATCGGTAGCCCGGCCGGGGCATACCAGTACAGAGCTTCCGACCACAAGTTTTTCTCCGGGGAGAACTGAGGCTCGCCCGTAACAATGGCCACATCCAGATCCCCGGTGGTTACCAGTTCCCGGAGTTTACGGCTGCGGCCACAGGTAATCCGGGGCACCAGCTCGGGAAAGGCCTTCCGAATGCGAGGAATGAACTGCTTTAGGAACGGGTGGGCATAATCTGTGGGTATTCCGAAGTGCACCGGCCCTCGCAGGGGCTCCGCGCTAAGCGCACTCAGCGTCTCATTGTTCAGACGCAGCAGTCTGTCAATGTAACTCAGCAACGTTTTACCGGGCTCCGTAAGCTTGATGCCCTGGTTACTCCGTTCAAGAAGTCGCTGCCCCAGCTGTTCTTCCAGGCGCTTGATCTGCATGCTGACAGCTGCTTGCGAGCGGTACAAGCGACTCGATGCCTCTTTAAAACCGCCTGCCTCTACCACGGCGGCGAAGGTGTTCAATAGGTCCAGATCCAGTAAGGGTTTCATAGGATTCGTCTTCGTTCATGTATCACAAAACCTAAATTATCATATCAGCGATATTCGTTTGATTGAACTACTCTGCACTTTTATGATGTCGCCATATTCATTGCAATTGACGATTTAGTGATCAGGCCAATGGGTCTGGCACGAACGAGGAGATGACACCATGAATCACATCGATATCCCTGAGACCATGACAGGAGTTGTTCTCACCGGGCATGGCGGTTTGGATAAACTCGAATTCCGGGAGAACCTTAACGTGCCCAAGGCCGGGGTGGGAGAGGTGCTTATCAAGGTCGGTGCTAGTGCCATTAACAACACCGACATAAATACCCGCACAGGCTGGTATTCCAAGGGCGTGACAACGGGAACGGATCAAGGAGCGGCATCCGGATTTGAGACGGCCAGCGAGGAAGACGGTACCTGGTCCGGAAAGCCCTTGAGCTTTCCGCGTATTCAGGGAGCCGATGTGTGCGGAACCATCGTTGCGGTCGGTGAGGCAGTGGACCGGGGACGGATCGGCGAGCGAGTGCTGGTTCGCCCCATGCAACAGTCGCCTGATAACCCGTCCTCCTACAACCTCATCACATTTGGTTCCGAGTGCAATGGCGGCTACGCCGAGTATGCCGTGGCGAGATCCAGCGAAGTGTTTGCGGTTAACAGCACACTGAGCGACACCGAGCTGGCGTCTTTTCCCTGTGCATACTCAACCGCTGAAGGCATGCTGGACAGAGCCGACCTGAAAGCCGGAGAACGGATTCTAATCACAGGCGCTTCCGGCGGCGTTGGATCAGCAGCAATTCAGCTGGCGAAACGCCGGGGTGCCGAGGTCATCGCCGTGTGCGGTGAATCCAAGTTCGACGAGGTGCGTTTGCTGGGCGCTGACCAGGTCGTTCCCAGGGGGGAATCGCTGCTGGAAGTACTGGAGCAGGACAGCGTTCAGGTAGTGGCGGATCTGGTCGCTGGCCCGCAGTGGCCGGAGTTATTGGAGGTGCTTAGCCGAGGCGGTCGTTACGTCGCCTCGGGGGCCATTGCAGGGCCAATGGTGGAGCTGGATGTTCGTACTCTGTACCTGAAAGATCTGAGCCTGTTGGGTTCCACCTGGCAGCCCAAAAAGGTGTTCGAGAATCTGATTGGCTACATTGAGCGGGATGTAATCCGGCCCGTAGTAGCGAAAAGATACGCTCTGCGTGATGTGGTAACGGCTCAGCAAGATTTTATGACCAAGCGCTTCTCCGGCAAACTCGCGATTGAAGTTGCCGAACAGAATCACTGAACAAGAGAGCAGGTAGGAAGAGAAAGCTGATAAAAACGCACCGTCCCTGGTGCCAAGACGCAAATGAAACTTCTGAAACAGGAATGCCTCAACCGTGGCTTTCGGAGCGCACCTCGCCACGGATAACAACCTGACCGCTGTAAGGGGCCGGCTCTGCGTTTTCATGGTTCGCGTTCCGGTCCTGAATTTCACCACGAATAACGACCTGGCCGCTGTAGGGCGCGGGATGGGTCTCTTCGGTGCTCGGCTGGTCTGACTTTCGGTCTGCCAGAGTTGCGTGAGCGGGAAGGGCAGTCGCAGCCATGAGTGAAGCCAGGGTAATCAGTGCAGCTTTACGCATTTCAATTCTCCAAACATTGAGTGGGTTCAGCTGATCCCGCGGCAAAAGCTGTTCGGGCATCAGATGGGAGAATTATGGAGGCGAAGGCTGCCGAAGGAATAATTCTTAAACGGTATGGCTAACATCATTTTCCGTGATGTAACTAACGCGCAACCGCACATTTAGTGGCCGTATTTATGCTTATACATAACCCTCAATGATGTTTTGAATATCAATCCATAATTAGTCCTGCCAGCCTGCTACTTGAAAAATAGCAGCCAACTTTTCGACCGATCTGAATTCGGAGTTGGCTATGTTTCGTCGTTTACTAATTGCTTCCCTCGCAACAGTTGTATTCGCTCCTTTTGCGCACGCAGAGCCTGGCGACTCGGTACTTGCGCTTTCGACAGACAATGACCTGTTTGCGCCGACACAAACAGACAGAGACTATACAGCGGGTCTCGCCATTACCTATTCATCCAACTCACAAGAATTCATTGATAACCCCGTGTCCCAGGTGAGCCAAGGCTTGGACGGTTTGTTGCTACCTATTGTGGGGGGCAGCGTCGAAATCCCCGAAAGCGCCGCGCTTGAATTCGGTGCTTATGGTTTTACCCCTGAGGAGATCAGCGCATCGGACATTGATCGAAGTGATCGGCCATACAGCAGCCTGGTCTATATGTCGTCTAGCCAGAGTTATGAATCCCCCGGTGCAGGCTCCGGTTGGACAACGTCGATGACCGTCGGGATTCTCGGGCTCGACGCGTTCAAAGCCGGGCAAAATGCTGTGCACAAGGTGGTGGGTAGCGATCGCGCAAACGGATGGGATCATCAGATCTCGGAGGGCGGTGAGCCGACGTTCCGATACTCAGCGGCGTATCACCAGTACCTGGACGCCAGCCAACCCGATCAGCAATACAAAGTGACCTATTTTGGATCAGTGGGCTATTTGACGGAATTCGGCGCGGCGCTGGTGTTCCGTGATGGACTGATTTCCTCGCCAGACAACCGTTTTAACCCTGAGCTGATGGCTTATGGCGAACGAGCGCCGGGTGTTTCGGCACCAGGTGGCCGTGAGAGCTATTTCTGGGGCGGTTTGTCCGTAAAAGCGCGGGCGTACAACGCATTTCTTCAGGGGCAGTTTCGCGATTCAGACCACGAGCTGACCGCCAATGATCTGAACATTCTGCTGGCTGAAGTCTGGGGAGGCTACACCCACAGTTTTCTCGGCGGCAGCGAAATCAGTTACGTGCTGCGAGTTCAAAGCTCCGAAATTAAATCTGGTACGGGAAACCGCACGCTCGCCTGGGGTGGCATTGTGTTTAGCAAGCGGCTGTGAAGGCCGCCGGTGACCATTCATCAGATCACTGAATGGAACATATACCGCACCGGAATTAGTTTTAACCCCGTGAAGGCCTCATTCTTTCACTAACCCACAGGGCAAAGGAGACTGTGAAATGAGCAAGATCATCGAAGTAACCGATACAAACTTTAAAGAAGCGGTCGAGCAAAGCGAGCAGCCGGTGCTGGTGGATTTCTGGGCACCGTGGTGTGGGCCATGCAAAACTGTTGCACCAATGCTAGAGGAGATCGCCGATGAGTTCGGCGAGGCGCTAACCATCGCCAAGGTCAACGTGGACGACAGCCCCGAGATTACTGCAAGAATGCGTATCCGGAGCATTCCGACGCTGGCTCTCTTTGATGACGGCGGAATGATCGCCCAGAAAACCGGAGCCGGAAGCCTGGGTGAACTGAGAACCTTTGTAAAAGGACATCTGTAAACCGGAACCAAAGCCTCCCTAGCGGAGGCTTTCTGCGTTCTGTGGGCGGCAAAAGGTCTACAGGAATACCGCAATTGCGGTTGTGTGTAATCCGGGCCAGACTTATGCCGGTTCAATCGCCCCAGGTATATGGAATGAAAACACAAGAACTACAGTTGTTGTATATTTTTGACGCCATCATGACCGAGCGGTCGGTGACACGCGCAGCAGACCGGCTCGCCATGACGCAGCCGGCGGTTTCCAATGCTATATCGCGAATGCGTCAGATCTGGAACGATCCTCTTTTTGAGGGTCGGCAACGATTCTGACGAAATCCTCCAAAAAGCGCATTAACCATCTGTTTTACAAGCCCTAAATTAACTATTTCATCGCGTGCAGACGATGCGTTACCTGCCGTATTCCCACACCCAGTAGCCAAAAGCCGCGGCACATAAAAGCCATGTGCTAATAACGACTGCGGCCGCAACGTGGCTGATCGGCTTGGTTGCCTCTTTAGCTGCTTTCGAGCGACTCGCTTCTATCACATTCGATGGCGTCAGCTTGATGACAAGGACGATGCCCAGCGGGACCAAGATAATGTCGTCAAGATAGCCCAGGATCGGTATGAAGTCCGGAATGAGATCAATTGGACTCATGGCGTACGCTGCGATTGCGAGCGCAAGCAGCCGAACGACTATGGGGGTATTCGAGTCTCGCGCCACAAAATAAACCGTCAGCGCATCATGCTGAATGCGTTTTGCCGCAGCTCGCAGCCTGCCAAAGGTCACGGTAGACATCTAAACTTCTCCTTGCACGATTGGCATTACTCGCAACTCTCAGGGATGATCAGGCCGAGACAATAGCGGGCTATTTAGCCAGGCTTGTTTGTAGTTGTTTCAACTGACCCTGGAGGACAGCTTTTTCCTGCAGTAATTCGCGATTCTGATCGTTGAGTGTTAGTGGCCAATTAAAATGACCCACTACTGGCCATTTATTTTGACCCACCTCCGGGTGGCCGTCAGGCCACAGAACCAGCTACTGTCCCCCGCTTTTATCGATAGC
>PYVH01000123.1:0-463 GCA_003030785.1 Marinobacter sp. B9-2
CCGTTTCCGGTGCCAGATCCCGGGCGACTGTGTTCATGCGTTGGTCCAGTTGCTGAAACTCGGAAACGCTGAAAAAGGTAACGGAAGCAAAGAGTATGAGAACAAAAACGGGCGCAATCAATAACTTGCCTGGAACACCTAATTTTCGTTCTACGGATTCGAAGAAAGAGGAAGCCAAAGCGTAGCCCTTCTATTAGTTTGTTTTAACAGTTAACGGCTTGGTTTCTCGAAACTGAAGCACTGTTATGCCTCAGGATGAAGTAAGTTCAGCTCTGGGATTACGCGGGTAGTACCTTTCAGGCAGGCGCTCGATATGGGGAAAGAACCGGGTGTCTTTGTAGGGCATTTTCATGAATCCCGAAACGCCCAGGCCGGTAATCTGTTCCACCGCAGACAGGATCTCGTCCAGCAGCCGTCGGAATTCCTGCTCCCGGTCCGGATCCAGCAGCCGGTAGTGGCTGTG
>PYVH01000123.1:473-4766 GCA_003030785.1 Marinobacter sp. B9-2
TTTTGAGGTGGCGGGGCAGGGCTTCGAAAATGATCATGCCTGTGTGGTGGATGTCGTTAAGCTCTTCCAGGGCATGAATAATGGTGTCGGGTAAGACCAGGAATTCCTCCGGATCCGGGCCGTCCTCGAAATAGGAGTGGACCCGGCTTTCATCTTCTACTTCCGGTGCTGCGCTCACCTCGTAGTGCAGCTTCATATCCGGTGATATCACAAAGGGCTGGGTCGGCTCGTCGCGATCAACGTGCAGGGTGTTGCGGGCGTTGAACAGACAGCTTTTGAAAATCCCCTTCCGGTAAATGGCCTGGGCCAGGTAGACCATGTTGTTGACCGCCTGAACAAACGCCGACTTCAATGCCGGATCGTGCAGATTCAGCGACGTGTCTATATAGATGCCATCGGTTTCCCAGCGCACGGCCAGGCCGCCTTCCACCGGGTAACGTCCCAGGCGGCTGACAGCAGCCAGGAATGCCTTCTCGGTTTCGCCCATGCCCTGCATGAAGTTCTTGTAGTAGCGGTCCAGCTGCACGTCGTTCACATCGTTCAGGGTTTCCGCTGCGCCTTCCTCCCTGAGGAACGATTTGCGCGAGCTGTAAACCACGGTATCGATTTCTTGATCCGAAGTTCGTACCCACACGGGTACCTGCGCCGAGACCGGCTTTTCGGGCAGATCGATCATCACCGTGCGGGCCATCCGTGGCATTTCCCTGAGATAGTAATCACCGGCTTTGCCACGGGTGTCCGGATCCGGCGACAGCATGCCATCCAGCATTCGGGCAAACTCCATGGGCAGCCCCAGGGAAGTAGCCGGGATTGCCCGATGGCCAAAGCGGCAGGATTGCGCTGAAGCCAGGGCATAGAGCGTGCCGGCTGCGCCCTGTTCGTCAAACCGGGGAGAAGATAGCCCGCCGTTGAGCTGTTCATCGCCAATAAAATAGACATCCCCAAGTCGTGCGTTGGTTTGTTGCAGGTTATCGGACATCAGTTCCATCACGTTGGCGGTAATGAACTGCTGGTTGGCGTCCAGCTGGGCAAACACGGAGGAACCCCAGTCGATCAGAGCGATGTTTTCGGTGCTGGCATCAAAAACCAGATTGGAGGGTTTGATATCACCGTGCACGATCGGCCTGCCGGCGGGACCGTTTTCGCGGCGCAGGTTCCGCAGGATGTCGGCAAGCTGATCTGCGATGCGGATGATGAGTCGTGGTTTCAAGCGGCCATCATGTAGGGAAACCTCTTCCAGGTTCAGGCCGGTAGCACGCTCCATAACCAGAATCGGTTGGTTATTGGCCCGCTGATAGGAAATCAGCCGGGGCACCCTGGGGTGCCGGACCTGCTCCAGAATGTAGGCCTCATCTTCGAGGCGGTCCTGAAGATGTCGGGGCAGGTTGATGCGAGTGAATTTGAACACATGTTCCGGACCGCCGATTGCCGTGCCGGGTAGGCGGCCGGCGAACACAAAGCCGTAAGCGCCCTTGCCAATCAGCTCAATGTCTTCGTAACCGAGTTGGCGGAGCTGGGCAGCGCAGAGCGCCACCCAGTCCTTGAGCTTCTTGGCATCATCATGGCTGAGCAGATAGATCGACTGCTCTTCGGGGATGTAGAACTGCTGCAGTTGCGTCTTCTGCGCCATGATGAAACGTCAGCCCATATGCAGGAGCATGGTTTGGGGCGATTCCAGATAGCCTTTCCAGCGGTTGCAGAACCGGGCAATGGTGCCGCCGTCGATGATGCGATGATCGCCGGCCCAGCTCACGGTCATGATGGCGCGTTCCACCACCTGGCCGTTGGCATCAAACCGGGGCAGTTTCTGGGTGCGTCCCAGGGCAACAATGGCCACCTCCGGCGCATTGATAATGGGCGATGCGTAGGTGCCGCCCAGTGCGCCAATGTTGGAGATGGTAATGGTGCCGCCCTTGAGGTCTTCCTGGCTGACGCGACCAGATCGCGCCGCTTCGGTCAGGCGCGCCACCTCGTCGGCAATGCCCAGCAATGACAGGCTTTCAACGCCCTTGATGTTCGGCACCATAAGCCCAGCCTTGCCATCCACGGCCATACCGATATTGCAGTGGGGCAGGTAGTGGATCTCAGTAACGTCATCGTTGAGCTGGCTGTTGAGTACCGGGAATTCCTGAACCGCCAGGGCCATGGCCTTCATGAAGAAGGGCATGAGCGTCAGTCTTGAGCCCCGTGCTTCTGCCTCCGGCTTCAGTTGTTCCCGCAGCTTGAGCAGATCGGTGACGTCGATATCCTCGCTGTAGATAAAGTGAGGAATGGTGGTGGCCGATTTCACCATGCTTTTTGCCATGGCGGCTTTCATGCCACGAATAGGCTCGACCCGTACTTCCTGTTCGGGTGCAGGCTGCCTGCGGGCACCGCCGGTGGTGGCAGCTTGCGTATCGTCGGCGTGCGCCTGAGTCTGAGCCGGTTTCGGGCCCTCTTCAAGATGAGCCAGCACATCGGCTTTCAGCACCCGGCCATCCTTGCCGGAGCCTGCGATGTCACCCAGGTTGAGCTCGTGCTCCCGAACC
Source organism: Marinobacter sp. B9-2 (assembly GCA_003030785.1). Lineage (GTDB taxonomy): Bacteria > Pseudomonadota > Gammaproteobacteria > Pseudomonadales > Oleiphilaceae > Marinobacter. The sequence continues at coordinate 3,002 of PYVH01000123.1, forward strand.
AGGCGACGAACGGCGGGGCTGGCAGGAGTACGCTGTCGGCTGGCTGAAGCCACAGGTGAGGCCGTTGCGGTTGAGAGTTGAGCAGTGGGCTCCGGTTTGGCTTTGGGCTCGTCCGGCTCTTCCCGATCCCGGGGAATGAACGCGAACAGCGGGGCATGAACTTTGGCCATGGCCTGCTGTTGATGATAGAGCTTGGTTACGCGCCCGGCTTTGGGAGCGGTAATTTCAACCATGGCCTTATCGGTCATCACGTCGACAACAGGCTGGTCTTCCTCGATTTCGTCACCTTCAGCGACCCGCCATTCCACCACCTCGCACTCCACAATCCCTTCGCCGATATCCGGCAGGATAAAGTCCTCGGTGGCGTCATCGTCAGACGCCGGGCGTGTAGCGGATTCGGTGTGGGCCTCGCTGGCTGGCTCTGCTTTGGCAGGCTCCGGAGAACTGGCCGCCGGCGCCTGGCCATCGCTTTCGCTCTCATCCACCAGCTCAAACAGCGGGGCGTGGACCTTGGCGATATCGCCTTCCTTGTAATAAAGGCGGGTCACACGGCCCTTGTAGGGTGCCGGAATTTCCACCAGGGCCTTGTCGGTCATTACCTCGGCCACTGGCTGATCTTCCTCGATGACATCGCCTTCGCTCACCAGCCATTTGACCAGTTCACATTCCACGATACCTTCGCCGATATCGGGCAGTATAAAATCACTCATAGTCGCTCTCCTGTCCTGATATCAGCCTAGAATTCAACGCTCGCCCTGATGGCCTCGTAGACCTTCAGGTGGTTGGGTAGGTGCTCTTTTTCCAGCACCAGCGGGAAGGGGGTGTCCATCCCGGTTACCCGAGCGATCGGAGACTCCAGATACAGGAAACAGCGCTCCTGAATCGTGGCGGCGATTTCACCGGCGAATCCGCCGGTCAGGGGAGCTTCGTGGGTGACCACCAGCCTTCCGGTCTTGAACACGGAGTTGGCGACGGTTTCCACATCCCAGGGCAAAATGGTCCTGAGGTCGATGACCTCACAGGAAATGCCATCTTTCTCGGCCCGTTCCACGGCCTGATCAATCACTTCCATCTGGGCGCCCCAGCCCAGAATCGTTACATCCGTGCCTTCCTTGGTGACTTCGGCCTCGCCCAGAGGCAGGCGGTAGTCTTCATCTGGCACCTCACCCACCGAGGCCCGGTACAGGCGCTTGGGCTCGAAGAACAGGGTAGGGTTGGGATCGTGGATAGCTGCGAGCAACAGCCCTTTGGCCTGATGCGGGTTGCGCGGCACCACGATTTTCAAACCCGGGGTGTGGGCAAAGTAGGCTTCCGGTGATTGTGAGTGATACAGGCCGCCGGCAATGCCGCCGCCGTAAGGCGCGCGAATGGTCAGCCCACCCACGTCGAACAGGCTGCCTGAACGATAGCGGAACTTGGCGGATTCGTTCACGATCTGATCGAATGCCGGGAAGATATAGTCGGCAAACTGGATCTCGGCCACCGGCACCGACCCTTGGGCCGCAAGGCCGTTGGCAAACCCGATGATGCCTTGCTCTACTAGAGGCGTGTTGAAGCAGCGGGCCTTGCCGTATTTCTGTTGCAGGTTGCTGGTGGCACGGAAAACGCCGCCAAAGACGCCGACATCCTCACCGAAACACAGCACTCGCTCGTTTTCCGCCATTGCGGTGTCGAGGGCATTGTTGATGGCCTGGAGCATATTCATCTTGGTCATCTCAGGCCCCTCCCTTGGCGTGTTCGGCACTCTTCGGGTATTCGTCCGGGT
>PYVH01000123.1:4776-5439 GCA_003030785.1 Marinobacter sp. B9-2
CGTCCGGGTACCGGCGGATATGCGCCTTTAGTTTGTCGAACTGCTCAGCCAGGGCAGGTGGCACCTCGTCGTAGACATCGCTCACCAATGATTCAAGCGGCGGTGGTGGCCGTTTCTGGGCTCGCTTCATGGTTTCGAGCACTTCCCGGCGCATGTTTTCCTGGAGCTGCTTTTCGTCGTCCTCGCTCCACCATTTCTTGCTTTCCAGCCAGAGGCGCATACGCAGAATCGGATCTTTCTCGCGCCACACGGCTTCTTCATCCTTGCTCCGGTAGCCGGATGGATCGTCGGAGGAGGAGTGGGCAGCCAGGCGATAACTCATGGCCTCAATCAATACGGGGCGGTTGTGTTCCACGGCGAGCTTTCGGGCCTCCTGCGTGGCCTGATACATCGCAAGAATGTCGTTCCCATCCACCCGGATCACGTCCATCTTGTAGCCGTAGGCCCGGGGTGCAACGCCGTCGGCAGCAAACTGTTCGGCGGCCGGCGTAGAAATGGCATACCCGTTGTTGCGGCACAGGAAGATCACCGGTACCCGATGAACCGCAGCCATGTTCAGGGCAGCATGAAAGTCGCCTTCGGAGGCGGCGCCTTCACCAAAATAGGTAACCGTGCAGAGGCCTTCGCCTCGCAGTTTCTGACCATAGGCATAGCCTGCGGCCT
>PYVH01000124.1:0-377 GCA_003030785.1 Marinobacter sp. B9-2
GCTACATTTCAGGTGTGGTGGCGGTGAATGTCATTGGTTTACGTGATGAAGAAAAAGAGGTCATCGCTTTGCGTGATCTTTCGGAGGATATAGCCGATCTCGGTGTGAAATTCCGTTTCCGGTATTTTCAGGATGTCGAAGGTTCCCTGAAACTGCCGGAAGAATTCGAACCGCTTGAGGTCCAGGTGGTAGCCCAGGCGGAGGGAAGAAAATCCTCGCAAGCCGAGCGCACCTTTAACTGGGACGATTTAACGGAGAACTGACATGCTTGGCAAGAAAAAGCAGAAACCGCGCCGGCCCACCGGCCATTTTGATACCCTGATTTCCTCACGAACGACCGTGGAAGGCGATGTGCATTTCAGCGGTGGGCTTCACGT
>PYVH01000124.1:387-5412 GCA_003030785.1 Marinobacter sp. B9-2
GGAAAAAGCCTCTATTAATGGCAGCGTTTACTACAACCTGATCGAAATGGCGATGGGTGCCTCGGTAAACGGCAATCTGGTGCACCAGCGGGAGCCTGTCGGGCTGCTTTCCCAGGATGCAAAAGCTGCCGGATCCGTTCAAAAACAGGCTTCTGCCGGTGATCAGACTCCGGAGTCCGAGGTGTCGGAGGATGGTGGAAAGTCCGAATAGTTGATTGTTTTAGTCAGGAATACCATAATCGCCTGAGTTGTTCACGATAATCCGGAGGCGAACTTGAGCGCAGTCCAGCAACAAATGGCCACACCGCTGTTCTTCAGTGACAGTGCCGTAGCCAAAGTACGTGAGTTGATCGAGGAAGAAGAAAATCCCGAGCTCAAACTCCGCGTCTTTGTCACGGGTGGGGGCTGTTCCGGATTTCAGTACGGCTTCTCGTTTGATGAAAACCAGGATGAAGAAGACACCGTGATTGAACGTGATGGTGTCTTCCTTCTGGTTGATCCTATGAGTTACCAGTATCTGGTTGGCGCCACCATTGATTACCAGGAAGGTCTGCAGGGCTCACAGTTCGTGGTCCAGAACCCCAATGCAAGTTCCACCTGCGGGTGTGGCAGTTCCTTCTCTATCTGATCTCTGATCCGAAAAGATTTCAGGCCGGGTAGATAGCACCCAGAATGCGAGGGCCGGCCGCGCCGGTTACGTCAGGAAGGTTTCCCGGCTTACCTTCGAAAGCCTGTTTTGCCAGCCAGGCAAACGCCACAGGCTCCACCATTTGAGGGTCGACCCCCAGTTCCGAGGTCAGTGACAGGCTGGCCTCCGGCAGAGCCTTGCCGAGCTCTTCCATCAGGAGTGGATTTCGCGCCCCGCCGCCACATACGTAGATCCGAACATCCTTGGTTTCAGGCAGCTGGTTAACAACGCTGTTGACGGTCAGCTGCAGCAAGGTCCTCTGAATGTCCTCGGTCGGAATCTCAGGGTGGCGACCTACCAGTGTTTTGACCCAGTCAAGATTGAACCGCTCTTTCCCCGTGCTTTTCGGGGGTGCCTTCGAGAAGTAGGCATCGGAAAGCATGTCCTCGAGAAGCTCCTCGTTAACCGATCCCTCGCGCGCCCAATGGCCGTCGCTGTCAAACGGAAGCCCGGTCTGATCCAGGCACCAGGCATCCATCAGTGCATTGGCCGGGCCGGTGTCGAAACCGGTTGCAGGCGCGGTGGTGCTGGCCGGGAGCCAGGTGATATTGGCAATGCCGCCGAGATTAAGAATACAGCGGTTCTCTGTCTCCGAGCTGAAAAATGCCTTGTGGAAGGCTGGAACCAGCGGCGCTCCCTGGCCCCCAGCGGCCATATCCCGTCTCCGGAAATCTGCGACCGTCGTAATGTTGTTGACTTCGGATACCACGGAAGGATTGCCAATCTGGATCGAGAAGGGTGCTGTGCCGGAAGGCTGGTGACGAAGCGTTTGTCCGTGGCTGCCTATGGCGCGAATTGTCGCTCGGTCAAAGCCGGACGTTTGAATAACGTCGTTCGCCGCCTGGGCAAACAGGGTGCCGACCAGGGTATCCAGTTCACCGATTTCGTCAGGCGCGGCGTGATTCTGGCTGGCGGCCAGCAGCCGGTGGCGAATTTGATCGGGGTAGGGAGTCGTGTGCGAGGCGTGGATATGTACGGTGTTGTTCTGGAAAGACACCAGCACGGCATCAATGCCATCCATGCTGGTGCCCGACATCAACCCAATCCAGGCTTCCATTCTTTGCTCAGTCGTCTGAGGCGAGTGCGAGTTGCTGGTAGCTCTCGCGGAAAACGTCAAACTGGGCGATTCGTTGTTCGGTAAACTTCTTGAATCGAGCCATCTCGGAAGACGGAATGGGCTTGGCATCCGGTAGTTTAACGGTGCGCGAGTTACGCGGTGACCCGTTCAGTCTGAACTCGTAGTGCAGGTGTGGACCAGTCACCATGCCAGACGAGCCAACATGACCAATCGTCTGCCCCTGCTTCACCCGGGTGCCGTTCTTGATGCCTTTGCCCAGGCGGCTCATGTGAGCGTACAGGGTAGTGATGTTGTCGCCATGCTGGAGGATAACGGTTCGGCCGTAGCCACCCTTCCAGCCGGCAAATTTCACGCGTCCTGAACCTGCGGCCTTGATGGGGGTTCCAGGAGGCGCTGCGTAGTCGGTGCCCTCGTGGGGGCGGACAACGTCGAGCACCGGGTGGCGGCGCTGAAGGTTAAACGGAGAAGATATCCGGGCATTTATCGGCGTGCGTAGGAATGCCTTGCGCATGCTCTTCCCATCCGGGGCGTAATAATCAGCGTCACCGTTGCTGTCTGTGTAGAGCAGAGCAAGGTTTTCTTCACCACGGTTTACAAATCTGGCGGACAGAATCCGGCCGGTGTCGAACTTCTCGCCGTCCAGGTAGAGTTCTTCATAAACCACTTCAAACTGGTCGCCCTTCCGGACATCGTAAACAAAGTCGATGTCCCAGCCGAAGATGCCAGCCAGTTCCATGGTAAGGCGGTCGTTAAGGCCGGCATCACGGGCAGCGAGATACAGGGACCCGTCAATGGTACCGGACGCGAAGGCTGGCCGTGCTTCTGGTTTGCGAACTTCGGTCTCGCCGGTGAAGCTTTCACCGTCTTTCTCGATCTTCAGGGTCTCAAGAAGATTTCGCTGCAGCTCAACGGCAGCAAGAGAGCCGTCTTCGGTTGTTGCAAAGCGGATAGTCTCGCCAGCGTACAGTCGCTGAACCTTTTCCGCCTCGCCGTCGCCGTGAATCACGGAGAGCATGATGCCGTCATTGAAGCCGGCTTTCTTGAACAGGGAAGAAAGAGTGTCGCCGGACTTGACTGCGAAGGTCTGCCAGTCGAGCTCGGGCTCTTTCGGGGCGGCGGGTCGTTCCTGCGCAGCAAGGCTAGCCTGCTGGCTGGCTTCTGCCGCGACCTCTGCTTCGGATACTTCCGGCTGGGTTTCTGCGACAGGGGCGGCCGGCGGTGCTGTTTGCACTGGCGCTGCGCCTGCTTCGGAAACGGTGCCCTGCTCCAGATCGAGAGAGTAAGACATCCTTTTCGCTTCAACGTTGCTGCTGGGGCTCATAAGGATGGCAGCGGTAACAGCAACGGTGGCCGCAGCAGCAATGGTAATGTGAGTTTTGGGAAACATTTTTAGCACGTATCGCACCCGTTTTAATCGGCATTACGGCAGCTTGTACTACCTAATTAAAGCTGTTGTTCAAGTATAGTCCAACAGATTACCGTATAAAATGCATGCGGGACAGCGTGGAACATTACGGTTACTGTTCCATCCTCCGGATTTCTTTTGACAGCGTTGTTATAATACGCCGCCCTGCAAACTCGGTGTTGGTCAATTTCTGGTCAGCTTACTGTAGCAGGGGAACAGGTAACTCACAGAGTTCTTTTGTTGAACTCTGTAACTGACAGAATCTTTCCAAGATCAAAGCGGGGACGTGTTGTTCATGGCATCCATTGATGAAGCGTTGGCGATAATCAAGCGAGGCGTAGACGAACTCATTCCAGAAGATGAGCTCATCGAGAAACTGAAGGAAGGTCGTCCGCTACGGATCAAGGCGGGCTTCGACCCCACTGCGCCCGACCTTCATCTTGGGCACACGGTTCTTATTAACAAGCTTCGGCAGTTTCAGGATCTTGGTCACGAAGTGATGTTTCTGATTGGTGACTTCACCGGAATGATCGGTGACCCTACCGGTAAGAGCGTTACCCGGCCTCCTTTGACGGAGGAGCAGGTTCGGGAAAACGCCATTACCTATAAAGAGCAGGTGTTCAAGATTCTGGACCCTGCCAAAACCCGGGTTGTGTTCAATTCCGAGTGGATGGGGCAGATGTCCGCGGCCGATATGATTCGGCTGGCCGGCCAGAGCACGGTGGCCCGAATGCTCGAGCGCGATGACTTCTCGAAGCGTTACGACGCCAATCAGCCAATTGCGATTCACGAGTTTCTTTATCCCCTGGTGCAGGGTTATGACTCCGTTGCGCTCGAGGCGGACGTGGAGTTGGGCGGTACCGATCAGCGGTTCAATCTCGGCATGGGGCGGACGATCCAGGCCAGATACGGTCAGGAGCCGCAAGTAATTCTGACCGTGCCCATTCTAGAGGGGTTGGATGGCGTGCAGAAGATGTCCAAGTCTCTGGGCAACTACGTTGGGGTAAATGACGCGCCGGGAGAAATGTACACCAAACTATTGTCTATGCCGGACGATCTCCTGTGGCGCTACTTTGAGTTGCTAAGCTTTCGACCGCTTGCGGAGGTGGAGGAGTTCCGTAAGGCTGTCGCCGGTGGGGCCAATCCGCAGGACTATAAGAAGTTGCTGGCGGAAGAGATTATTACCCACTTCCACGATGAGGAAGCCGCGCGCACGGCCCACAAGTCTGCTGGTAATCGCGTGGCCCTTGGCGAGATTCCTGACAATGTGCCGACTGTAGAGGTGCCCCTTGAAGGGCAGCCAGAGATTCCGATGGCGTCAGTGCTTCGCCTGGCGGGTTTGGTGAAGAATGGCGCGGCAGCGAGAGATGTCCTGGGGCGCGGAGCCGTCTTTCTGGATGGCGAGAAATTTGAAGGCGATCGGATGTTTGTAGAAGGTGATGATTGCGTGATCCAGGCGGGCAAGAAGAAGATTGCCCGTGTTTTGATCACCGCGTGATCGATTTTGGGCGATTTTGAGTTTTTTTCAGGATCGCCGTTGACAGCCTTCGGCAGGTCTGTAGAATGCGCATCTCTTTCGAGGGGAGCACCGCTGAGGCGGCTCAGAAATCGAAAGATAACTGTTTGAAAGCACTGAAGAAAACGAGTTTTAAAATTCTTCAGAAAGCAGTTGACAGGCAAGCGATTCAATGTAGAATGCGCACCTCGAAACAAGCAGTAAGCCGGGTCATTTTTCGGCGGTTTCCGGAGACGGAAAACATCGAAAAATAAACGGTTGACAGGGCGGCGGAACGATGTAGAATACGCCACCTTGATTGAGCAACAGCTCAAACGCTCTTTAAAAAGTTGACCAAG
>PYVH01000125.1 GCA_003030785.1 Marinobacter sp. B9-2
TCAGCGCAGTCGGAAAGCCGCGGAAGAACTGCTGAACGAGCACCGTGAAATCAAGCGGCACTGGCCGCGGCTCAGGTTCAACAGTATCAATACCTGCGAAGCTCCGGAAGGCCAGACCTTCACAGTGGAAGTCTATCTGGACGGGATCGACGAAAAACGGATTGCGGTGGAACTGGTGGCGGAAGACTCCGAGTATGGGCCAAGAACCGTTGCCGCGATGGCCATGAAGCATCCACTCAGTGGTTCTGCCCATACCTATCTTTACGAATGCACGGTGCCTTCCCGGCCGGAGGGACACTACACCCCGCGGCTTCGTGTGCAGGACGAACGCCTGAACCTGCCCCTGGAGAACCCCGCCATACTCTGGCTGAGGTAACGCTCAGCTGCGCCAGAATGCCGGCGACAGCACGATTACAACGCTCAGGATTTCCAGACGCCCCATCAGCATTCCCACGGACAGCACCCACTTTGCAGCATCGGGCAGTGGCGCGAAGTTTCCGGCCGGACCAATGATGTCACCCAGGCCTGGGCCCACGTTGGTAAGCGAGGTGAGGGCGCCTGAGAGGGCTGTCACAAAATCCAGCTGCATGGCGGCCAGGGCAATTGTGATCAACAAAAGACAAAGCAGGAAAATAAACGTGTAGGCAATCATGGAAGAGATAATCTCATCGCTCACTGCCCGACCGTTGTAGTTCCGGGTAAGCACGGCACGCGGATGCAGGAGTCGCATGAGCTGCTCTCGCAGAATGATCAGGGAAAGCTGGAACCGGAAAATCTTCATGCCGCCGGCGGTGGAGCCCGAACAGCCGCCCACAAACATGAGGAAGAAGAACAGGACAAACGCCAGCGGGCCCCAGGCTGAATAATCCTCGGACGCGTAGCCTGTGGTGGTTACCACGGAGGTTACGTTAAACAGGGTGGCCGCGTAGTTGTGAATGGGATCAAACGGTACCGGCGACACCATCCAGCGGTAGAGCGTGAGCAATAGGGGCACGAAAAACAGAATCGCCAGGAACAGGCGGACCTGCTGGTCCCTGAACAGCACACCGTGCTGGCCGTGCATTTCGCGCACAAACAGGAAGAATGGCAGGCTGCCGATGATCATGAACAGGGTGGCTTCCATGAGGATCAGATCGTTGAACTTGCCCATGGACAGATCCGAGGTGGAGAAGCCGCCGGTGGCAATACTGGTGAGGCCGTGGTTAAAGGCATCGAACAAGGTCATGCCAGAGAAGTAGTAGGTCACCACCGCTATGATCGAAAAGGCCAGGTAAACCACCAGCAGACCCCTGCTGAGGGTTTTCATCCGCGGCAGGGCCTTGTCGGTCCACTCCGAGGACTCGGTGGCAAACAGCCGCATGCCGCCCACTCGCAGGAACGGCAGCACCGCAACGAACATTCCGATAATCCCAATGCCACCGATCCACTGCAGAATCGAGCGCCAGATCAGCAGATCACGGTCCATATCGTCCAGGCCGCTCAGCACGGTTGCCCCGGTGGTAGTAATGCCTGAGGTTCCCTCAAAGAAAGCGTCTGCCGCGGAAATGCCCAGATCACTCAGATAGAAAGGGAGGGAGGAAAAGAGTGCGATGATGAACCAGGACGATACCGTGAGGACGAACATGAACCTGGGCTTCAGATCCCGCGGTTTGCTATAGGTAGTAGCCATTCCCAACAGGCCAAGACCAAAGGCAATCGCCGCCGATTCCGCGAACGCCATGGCATTCGGCGTTTCGGAGCCCGCAAGCAGAATAACAGGCAATGTCATGAAAATGCTCAGAAGCACAAACATGACGCTGACAATGAAAATGACGGGGTAAAGATTTCTCAATGGATGCTCGAGCCAGCTGATACCGGGAGACGGCGTCAGAATACCTGTGGGTGCGGGCTTCCGCAAGGTAACACCGCGCGGATGCTGAAATTACCGGCGAATTAAATCGGTGTAAATAACGCGTAAATGCGGATCTTTCGGATGGTAAAACGCGTGGGCCTGATGCAACTTCAGTGATGTATACCGAATAATTCGGTTAAGGAGCTCTCGCTATGAAACACGTACGTTCAATTGCCGTTATTTTCGCCACCGGCCTGGCTGCAGCCGGCACTGCATCCGCTCAGGATATGTACAAGTCTGGCGTAGGCGGGCTTTATGCAGGCCTGAACTACACCTTCATGAACCTTGAAAGCGGTAACGCGGACGCAGATGTCGGTACGCTCTCTGCCAAGGTAGGTGTGATGGCTACGCCGTACCTGGGTATCGAAGCGCGGGGCGGTTTCGGCGTGGATGATGAGCGCATAGGCGGAGTTGATTTCTCCCTCGACAATTTCTTTGGCGGCTACGCCACCTTCAACCTGGCCAACGAATCGCCGATTACGCCTTACGCCGTTCTCGGTTTTACCCGGGTTGAAATCGAAGCCTCCTCGTTCCTGGGCACAGCGACCGAGGACGAAACGGATGTGTCCTATGGCATCGGTATGAATATGGAATTTGCACCGAACCTGTCCGGCAATCTCGAATACATGCGTTACTATGAAGACAGTGATGCCGAAGTAGATGGTCTGGGTGTCGGCATTCAGTTCAACTTCTAAGACCAGACCACCGGGGAGACTGTTTGAACCATCTGGCTCATGTATTTCTCGCGCCGGACTCGCCAGAAGCGCGAGTGGGCAGCATCCTCGGTGACTTTACCCGGGGTGTCGATCTTTCGGCACTTCCGGCTTCGGTGAGGCAGGGCGTTCGACATCACCGGGCGGTCGACAGCTATACCGACCACCACCCCGACGTACTTGCCAGCAAGCAAGTCTTCTCGCGTCAGCGCCGCCGGTTTGCGGGCGTTGCACTGGACATTCTCTACGATCACTTTCTACTCAAACACTGGGAGCGCTTCAGTGCTGTTGATCAGGACGCGTTTATCCGGCTTATTTACAACGAGTTGCAGGAAAAAGAGCATTTAATGCCGGACAAAATGGCGCGGGTTACGCGGAGAATGGTGTGGAACGACTGGTTCGGCGCCTACCAGGACCTTGAGAACATCGGTTATGCGCTGGACCGTGTGGCCGGGCGGATCCGCTTCAGAAACCAGTTTACCGGCATGATCACGGAGATTCGCGCTCACCAGGATGAACTGGAGCAGAATTTTCTGTCTTTTTTCCCCGATTTACAGGAATTTGCAGGAGATATTGAATGAGGTCTGTTAACAGGGCGTTGCTGGCTGCGGCCTTGGTTTTCCCATCCACAATGGCGTTTTCAGCAGAATCCGATGCCAAAAATGATGAGCGTCCACCGGAGACTCTTGGCTTCGTCGAATGGGTAGTTATGCAGGACACCAGCCTCCGCCTCAAGGCCCGCCTGGATACTGGCGCAAAAACCTCATCGCTGCACGCCGTCAACGTTGAACCCTTTGAAAAGGACGGCGAGGAATGGGTGAGCTTTCAGATTCCGCTTGGCGATCACCAGGACCAGCCAACGGAAGGCGAGCTCGATCATGAGGACGTCATTCTTGAGCTGGAAAGGCCGGTAGAGCGAACCGTTCTGATCAAGCGAAAAGGTGCGCCATCCCAGAAGCGCTATGTGGTGATGATGGATTTCTGCATCGCAGGAACTACCCACACCACCCAGTTTTCACTGACGGACCGCGGCAAATTTTCCTACCCGGCACTGCTGGGGCGCCGGTTCATGCGCGATGACAATATTCTTATCGACTCCTCAGATGGTTTTATGGCCGAAAAAGAGTGTGAATACATGACGTTGGAGGAGCTGGCAAAAAGACATGCCGAGAACGTGGTCGAGGAAACCGAAACGGATTCCTAAACACAGGGACTGGGATCCTCATCTCAGTTCACCGAGAGTCTGGCCATAGCTGTAATCCTGCGTCAGGCCAACGGCCATGCCTTCTAGATCCGATAACGAATCCCAATCAAACGCCATTTTCTGCCGATGATAAAAGACATACTGGTAGGGCAAAATTGGCGCGGAATAGAGAAAATCGCGCCGCCTTTCTTTTGTGCATGACCAGACGGCCGAAGCCTGGTAGTTACGGGTCTTTACCAACGCCAGGGCGCGAGACCACGGAAAGAAAGTAAACTCGGCCTTGATATCTTCAGTGGCGAACGCCTCCCGGATAATCCGGGCAAGAAAACCACCATCCGGGCGCTGCTCATCCAGATAGGGAGGCCAGTGGCCAGTCGTTATCCGGATGGTTTCTTCGCCATCGGCACTATGGCTCAAGGGCGAAAGACAGAACAGAAGGCTAAATAGAAACAGCCGGTACCACTTCATTACAGGAAACCTGAAAGCCGGGGAGATGAGTTGTGGATCTGGAGTGTAACGACTTTATGGGTTTGGACTTTAGTGTGTCTATACCGGATTTAACTTGTGCGCACTGTTCAGGCTCATGGAGCAGGGTAGAGGCAAATTCTTCGGGTCTCTAGCGAGTAAAAATCATCTATAGTGATGAGTGAGTCGTGTTGCCACCTATTCCTTGGTTGGGGAAAACCATGAACAAAATCGCCCTTCAAGTCGCCACTTTTTCAGGCGCTCTTTCCTGTTTTGGATCGGTAAACGCGACGGAGCCCAGAACCCCACTCGTTCCGCTTCCTTCTATCGACGATTTCACAGATGGCGACGGTTGGGGTGTTGGGCTTGGGCTAGGCGTTGAATATGAGACTGCTTATGAGGGCTCGGACGAATTTGAGCTTGAGATCGATCCGGCCGGGGGTGTTCAGTGGCGAACTGGTGACCACATTTTTTTCTGGGCAGGTGAAGCAATTGGATGGCGAGCTTTGGCCAAGGATGCATGGTTGCTTCAAGCTTCGGTAGGCTACGAAGAAGGCCGTGAAGAGGATGATTCGGACGAAGGGAGACTGGATGGGTTAGGTGAATCGAATTCCGGGGTGACAGTGCTGTTGGAAGTGCGTCATGCGCTTGCAGAAGATTGGCGTTACTTTTTAGATGGCCGTGTACTAACAGGAGAAATCGGTACGCTAGGGATTTTCGGCGCAGGAACGTGTTTGGGTTGCCAACCTAACGGCACTGGCTGGGAAATTGGCGCTGCTGTCACTTTCCACGATGGTAAGTTAGCCAACCGGGACTTTGGTGTGAACGCACAGCAAGCCTTAGATTCCGGTCTTCCAGAAACCGATGTTGATAGCGGGTATAGATCAACTGGAGTCAACGTTAACTATCGCAATTACTTGAACGAAAGCTGGCAGATCTTCGGTGAAGCTCTTTACGAAATTTACGGGAGTGACGTTTCAGATAGCCCAATATCTCGGAATGATTATGAAGCGGAGATCGGTGTTGGCTTCATTTATATTTTTTGATGTTCTTTACCTGAATCAGTGACTTCAATCGGCTAAAACTGCGCTTAAAGCCTGCAATAACAGA
>PYVH01000126.1 GCA_003030785.1 Marinobacter sp. B9-2
CCACTATTGTGCTGCGGTTTTACCGTCTGGCTGATGATCGGCTTTCTGGGTGTAGGTGACGATCAGAAAATCGTCGGAGGTGGTGAAGCGGCGGTTTACCTGGCGGTACTGTTCCAGGGAGCGGTCGTTTTCCAGCACCAGGGATTCGGCGGAAGCGTCCAGGCGGAATTCGCCGAACTTGACGGCGGCGAGGGCCAGCAAAAGGGCAAAAGCCGAGAGGATAATAAAGGGATGCGGAAAAATCAGGCGGTCATACAGGGCGCGAAGACGATTCATGAACAACTACTCTGCCAGTTCAAACGAGTGCAGAGTGTGCCATAAACCTCAGTGAACCGTGACCTTTGACGAGGCTTCTTCCAGGGAATCGATCAGCTTTTTCAGGCGGCGGCTCATATCCGCGCTCTCGGCAAGCTGGGTCACCATGTTCTGGGTGGTCTCGCGAATGCCCTGAACGTTAGCCAGCACATCGTCGGTGCCGGCGGTCTGATCTGCCGAGACGTTGGCGATTTCCTGGTTGGTATGATCGATCCGGCTGACCACCTCGTTGATAGCTTCCAGGGCACGGCGGCCTTCCTCGGATTCCTCCACGCAGCGGGTGGCATCCTCGGAGCTGCCGGTCATCTGGTTCACGGCAGTATTCATGGCATTGAGCAGGCGATCGATGGTGCCCTGAATCTGATCGGTGGAGTCCTGAACCCGCTGGGCCAGTTTACGCACTTCATCGGCCACCACGGCAAAGCCGCGGCCCTGTTCGCCGGCCCGGGCCGCCTCGATGGCGGCGTTCAGGGCCAGTAAATTGGTCTGTTCGGCAATACCCCGGATCTCGGTAATGGCGTGGCTGATTTCATGGCTGTTCTCGGCCAGGGCTTCGACGCTGCTGGCGGAATTGCGCACCACATCGGCGAGCTTGCGGATGCTGTCGGCACTCTGGCCGACACGGCTGCTGCCGTCGCGAGCTGCGTCGCTGGCCTCGTGGGACAGGGTCTTGGCAATTCCGGCCTGTTCGGCGATGCCAGTGAAGCTTTGCAGCATGGTTTCGATGACTTCCGCCGACCGGTCTGCGCCCTGCTGTTGGCGGCCCAGGTCATCCCGGCGGGCTTCGGCGGCCGAGGTTAGTTCCTCGACTTCCCGGTGCAGGCGTTCGATAGCTTCCTTCATGCTTCGGACCACGCCTACGGTGCGGTCTTGCATGGCATTGAAGGCACTCGCCATTTCGCCGATTTCGTCGGTGGAATCCACCACCGCCCTCTGGCTCAGATTGCCCGAGGCCTGGACATCGACCATGGTGTCTTTCAGGCGATTCACATGGCGTTCGATAAACGAGATCAGCAATTGTGAGCCGGCCATCTCGAGCACCATGAGCACCGCCACCACCAGCGCAAAGGCGGCCGCGGTATCAGCGAAGACCTGATCGAACGTCTTGCCGGTCTGCCCGGCAATGGTGTGCATGGCGTAAAGAACCAGCAAGCAGAGAACTGCAAAAACGACAATGTTCAGTAACCAGAATTTGTACTTCAGCCGGGCATTTCGCAGCAGTGTCAGCATGAATGTTCTCAGTCGATGGACTTCACCGGAATCTGCATGGCATTGGAGGCCTGGGGGACCTCGGGCACGGCGAGACCAAGATTGTTTTTATCGAATACCTTATCGGCCCGGTAGCTCGAGCGGACCATGGGGCCGGATGGCACTTCCATGAAGCCTTTCTCCAGGCCGATCTCCCGGTAACGGTTGAACTCTTCCGGGGTGACGTAGCGTTCCACCGGGAGGTGATTCGGGGTGGGGCGCAGGTACTGGCCCAGGGTGAGGATATCCACGCCGATGGCGCGCAGGTCGTCCATGGTTTCCAGGATTTCCTCTTCGGTTTCACCCAGGCCCAGCATCAGGCTGGTCTTGGTGAGCACATCCGGACGGTGTTTCTTGGCGTGTTCCAGAACCCGGAGCGTTTTTTCATAACCGGCCCGTGGATCACGGACCCGACTGGTCAGCCGTTTGACGGTTTCCACGTTCTGGGCGAAGACATCCAGCCCGGAATCCACAACCTTCTCGACGTCAGACATAACGGCATCAAAATCCGGCGTCAGTGCTTCAACAGCGACTTCGGGCGTGCGCTGTTTGATGGCGGACACACAGGCGGCATAGTGCGCAGCGCCGCCGTCGTCGAGGTCGTCACGGTCTACCGAGGTAAGCACAATGTAGCGAAGGCCCATGAGCTCTACGGATTTGGCCGTGTTCTCCGGCTCTTCATGATCCAGCCAGCCTTTGGGGTTGCCGGTGTCCACCGCGCAGAATTTGCAGGCCCGGGTGCATACAGAGCCCATCACCATGATGGTGGCCGTGCCGGCCGTCCAGCACTCACCGATGTTGGGGCAATGGGATTCCTGGCAAACGGTGCTCAACCGGTGCTCGCTCACGTTCTTGCGCACCGCCTCATAGCGCTCGCCTCCGGGCATGCGTGCCCGCAGCCATTTGGGCTTCCGCTCAGGCTTCTCCGCTGTTGTGGCTTCCTGCTTTGTTGACCGCTTGACGCCGTCCTTGATGGCCGAGAAGCCATGCTCATTGCGGAATTTGGAACCACTGGTAATGCGGGTTTTTGCGCTGTCGCTCATTGCAACCGGACTCTCGATTCGGGTATGGAGAACCCTAAAGAGTAATGGGCTGGCGGGGGAGTTACAAGACAGGTAGGGGCAATCACGGGGGTGCCGGGCACGACATTGGTCGTACCCGGCTGACCGTTATCAAGCCTGGGCTTTGTCCAGGGCCTGGGTAATGTCGGCAATGAGGTCGTCAACATGCTCGATGCCGATGGACAGCCGCACCAGATCTTCGCTTACGCCGGCACTCTTCAGTTCCTCCGGGTTCAGCTGGCGGTGCGTTGTGGTCGCCGGATGACAGGCCAGGGACTTGGCGTCACCGATGTTGACCAGGCGCAGGATCAGCTCCAGGGCATCGATGAACCTTGCCCCGGCTTCCCGGCCACCCTTGATGCCGAAGCTCAGAATGCCGGACGCCTTACCGCCACAGATTTTGTCGCAAGTCGCCTTGTACGGGCTGTTGGTCAGGGTCGCGTAGTTGACCCACTCCACGGACGGATGGTCCTGCAGGAAGTTGGCGACTTTCTCTGCGTTCTCACAATGACGTTCCATACGCAGCGCCAGGGTTTCCAGGCCCTGCATGATCAGGAAGGCATTGAACGGCGCCAGGGCAGCACCGGTGTTGCGCAGCGGTACCACACGACAACGGCCGATGAAGGCGGCGGGGCCCAGGGCGTCGGTGTAAACCACGCCGTGGTAGGACGGGTCCGGCTCGTTCAGCATCGGGAACTTGTCGGCGCTGGCTTTCCAGTCAAACTTGCCGGAGTCCACCACCACGCCGGCGACAGTGGTGCCGTGGCCGCCGATGTATTTGGTGAGCGAGTGGATCACGATATCGGCACCGTGCTCGATGGGACGGCACAGGAACGGTGTGGCAACGGTATTGTCCACCATCAGTGGAATGCCGTGCTTGTGGGCAATCTCGGCCCAGCGCTGGATGTCGACCACGTTGCCCGCCGGGTTACCGATGGACTCGCAGAACAGCGCGCGGGTGTTCTCATCAATAGCCTTTTCAACGGCATCGAAATCATCATGGCGAACCATCTTGCACTCAATGCCCTGGTTCGGCAGGGAGTGGGCGAACAGGTTGTAGGTGCCGCCATAGAGCTGGCTGGTACTGACGATGTTGTTGCCCACCTTGCAGATGGTCTGCAGGGCATAGGTGATGGCGGCCATGCCAGAGGCTACGGCCAGGGCGCCAACACCGCCTTCCAGCTCAGCCATCCGCTCTTCCAGAACCGCGTTGGTCGGGTTCATGATGCGGGTGTAGATGTTGCCCTGAACCTTCAGATCAAACAGATCGGCACCGTGCTGGGTGTCGTCGAAGGTGTAGGACGTGGTCTGGTAAATTGGCGTGGTTGCCGCCCGGGTAGTGGGATCGCTTTTGAAGCCTGCGTGCAGAGCGAGGGTTTCCGGTTTCATGTCAACGGTCCTTGCTGGTGTGTTGTTCTTTGTGGGTTTCAGCCCGTGAGTATGCCATAGAGTTTGGCAGGAGAGGATCGCTCCAATAAGGCAGAAGGCGAAACTGAATTGAAACGGGGGGAGAATCCGGCGCTATTCGTCGCGCTGTCGTTTTTCGGACCGGAGATAATCGCTGATGGAGGGGTAAAAAAAGATTCCGAGGCAGCCCCAGAATACGCTGATCGACAAGGCTGCCGCCTTGATGCTCGCGCCAGCAAACCCGAGTGCAGTGGGCACCAGAACGACGGCCAGGAAAACCGTGAGAGCGTGACGGGATTTCATAATGCGATACAGCCTTCAAGCGCATTCGGAAGAAGCTTACATCGTATCTGAATCCGTGCTCTGAGATTGTCAAAGTTTGTTTAAGTGGCGTTGGGTTTCTTGGCGTCCGTGTCAGGAAATATGGTGTCGTAGCACCAGGTGAACACAAACGCATATACCAGGTAGAACACCACGAACGCGACATCCACAATCAGGGCTTCCAGCAGGCCGATTCCCATCCACCAGGCAATGATCGGCAGGAAAATCAGCATCAGGCCCAGCTCGAAACTGACGGCGTGCAGGAAGCGCATACGCAGGGATTTACGGGTTGATCCGGTGAAGTGCTTCAGCCCGTGATCAAACCCCAGGTTAAAGACATAGTTCCAGATGGTGGCAATGGTGGCACCCACTACACCGAGTACCCCGGTCTTCGCCATGTCAAAACCGAAGGTGAAGGCTGCAAGGGGCACGGAGAGAAGGAGGCCGATGGCCTCAAAGGAAATGGCCTGGCGAACTCTGTCTTTGGTTGATCTCATAGCAGGTGCTGTACGAAGGCGGGTCGTCCCGCGTTCACTGCCCAAAAAGGGTGGGGTCGTCCCCAGAGCATAGAGAGCGAGTCTAACTGCCGATATCGGAAGCCTCAAATCCCTGTTTAAAATGAATCCTGTGTTGACTAGGTTTAAAGAAGATGGTGTTCGCGAAATCGTTTTTCTATTCTCGCTTTCCTGTTTGAGGGGTTTCGCATGGGCTATAAAGGATTTCGGTGGCGGGTGTTCTTTGTTCTTCTTGTGTCCGGTGCTGCTGTCGAGGCCAGGGAAAGCATCACTGTCGGTGTGGGCACAGGCATGCTGAATGCGATCAGTTATAGCGATGGAGATCTTGCCGGTGACCTTGCTCCACTTTATAAATGTGTCTTCGACAGGTCGGGCGTTGAGCCAAAGTATCTCGAAGTGCCGCTCAAGAGGGGCTTCAAGTATCTGGGAAGCGGCGAGATTGACGTTCTTGTCAATGGCCATTTATTTTGACCCACCTTTGGCCAATAAAATTGACCCACCTTT
>PYVH01000127.1:0-4733 GCA_003030785.1 Marinobacter sp. B9-2
TCTGTTATTGCAGGCTTTAAGCGCAGTTTTAGCCGATTGAAGTCACTGATTCAGGGAGTTTTAAACCATTTAAGGCTTACGAATTAGGCAAAAGGAACACTTGACATGATCTTTTACCTGCCCGCCCTCATCGATCGTGGGTTATTGTCGGGGACGGACGTCCATCAACAGCAGAGCCACATTGAGGAGGGCAGGTCAAAACATCATGCCTGATAGTTTTTAATATTTTATAAACCGAAATAGTAGTAGTATAAATTTTTTATGTAAGGAAAAGCCCAATGGCAAATGAATCTGAAATGTGTTCTCCAGCGGAAGAAGAAGCGAAACCGGAAAGGCAATTGCTTCATAACAGGACCATAGACTTCCAGGGGTATCGAAGAATTGACCGACTGTATGAGATCGAAGCAAGAATGGTTGACTAGAAGCCTGTAGCATTTGACTTGCCTAATGGAGGTCGACGGATTGAGGTAAATGAGGCTATTCACGATCTTTCTCTCAACATTTGTTTTGATAAATCAATGAAAATCGTTGACTTGTTCGCTAGCCCAAAATCTTTTCCATATTCAGAATGTCAATGTGGCGGTAATGCGCTACGCAATATGATAGGGGTTGAAATGGGTCCCGGTTGGAGCAGAAACATCCACGACAGAGTCTCTTACAAGGAAGTTTGTACCCATCTTAGAGAATTATTGATACCTTTAGCTACTGCTGCAATTCAATCAATGCATCTGGAAAAGGAAATTACAGCATCCAAAGTTGACGATACAGGTAAACCAGTCAGATTTAATTCCTGTCTTGCGTACAACGAGTCCGGCCAACTCGTTAAGTCATTATGGCCAAGATTTTATAAGCCAAAATCGTCAACCTGAACTGAGAATTATTTCTTGAAAATTAATCAGATAAATTTCCAAGTGAGATTATGCAAATAATCAAACCTATTGATAAAACTGTATCCTCAGAATCTGAAATATATTCAAGCCTTTTGTCTCTGAAAGGGGCAAATATAATCGAGTTGGGCTGCGGATCAGGGGTCACGGCCAGATCTATTGTGAAAGATTTTTCTACCGACTCGTATATTGCTTGTGAGGTCGACAAGCATCAACATGATAAGAATATGTCGTCAGTGGATCATTCAGGGATAGATTTTATTTATGCTGGTGCTGAAAGCATTCCTTTCGAGGGCTCGTCCTTTAATGTCTTGCTTATGTTTAAATCTCTCCATCATGTTCCGACAGAAAAAATGGGGCTTGCGATGGCAGAAATTCATCGAGTCCTGAAGCTTGGGGGGGCAGCATACATTTCAGAACCCCTATATAGTGGTGAATTCAATGACCTAGTCAAAATTTTCCATGATGAAAAAGAGGTCAGAGAGGCTGCTTTTAAAGCAGAAAAAAAGGCCGTTGAAGATGGGCTTTTTCAACTTTCTTCCCAGCATTTTTTTAATGTACCGAGAGAATTTGCAGCTTTTCAAGATTTTGAAGATAAACTAATAAATAATACACATACATCTCATGTTCTTGATGACATCACTTATGAAAAAATAAAATCAAGATACTTTTCAAAAGCCGATAACAATGGCTTCGCCAGGTTTTATGCCCCCATGAGAGTAGACCTTCTAAAGAAGATCTAGCCCGGATTTCTCACAAGGCATAAAATAAATCGGCTGAAAGTGCTAAAATTTCAGGACCTTACACCATCATTCAAGCACCAACAGCCGCTTCCAAAATGGTACCTGAAAAACTGACCTTTTCGCCACTCGTACGCCGCCAGATTGAAGCCGATTTCTCCGGTGGCCACATCACCTCCGATGCCGGATTACTGCTGCTCCGTGAGGTCGACAAGCAACATCGACTGACTCGTCGCTTAGCCGCGGCACTACAAGATCCGCGAACGCCAGAGCTGGTCCGGCACAAGCTGGACACCATGGTTCGCCAACGTGTATTTGGCGTAGCTGCCGGCTATGAAGACCTCAATGATCACGAAGCCCTGCGCTTTGATCAGGCACTTCAGACGGCGGTTGGCCAGGACAACGATCTGGCCGGCAAATCCACATTATGCCGGATGGAGCAGCGGGCAGACCGGCAGGCCGTGGTTAAGGCCCATGAGCTGCTCTGGCACCACTTCATTGAGCAGCATGACCAGCCGCCGAAAGAGATCGTGCTGGATTTCGATGGTACCGATATTCCGGTGCACGGGGATCAGCCCGGAAAGTTCTTCAATGGCTACTATGACCACCATTGCTACTTCCCGCTGTACGTGTTCTGTGGCCGCCATCTGCTGGTCAGTTACCTGCGCACCAGCAACCGTAGCGACAGCCGCCACAGCTGGGCCATTCTGCCACTGCTGGTGAAGTTTATCCGGCAATACTGGCCGGAGACCCGCATCGTATTCCGTGGCGACAGTGGCTTTTATCGCCCTCGGATTCTGAGCTGGTGTGACCGGAATAACGTCGATTACCTTGTCGGCATCAGCAAGAACAGTCGCCTGCTCAAAGAAGTAGACGTGCCGATGATGCTGGTACGGACGACACAGCGGCAGTTCGATGAAAAAGTGGCGCAGACCTTCCGCTTCCAGTATCAGGCAAAGTCCTGGAAATACTCTCGCTGGGTGGTCGCCCGGCAGGAAGAAGGCGAGCTGGGTTCCACCCCCAGGTTCATCATCAGCTCCCGTTACGATGACGGCTTCAACCTCTACTACGAGCAGTACTGTGCCAGGGGCGACATGGAAAACCGGATCACGGACCAGCAACTGAGCCTGTTTGCGGATCGCACCTCCAGCACTCACTAGTGGACCAACCAGTGGCGACTGATCTTGTCGGGCTTTGCTTACACCTTGTTCGAACGGCTACGGAGCCATCTGAGGAAAACGCCCTTCGAACGCATGAGCGCCAGCACATTGCGACTCAAGCTGATCAAGGTGGGTGCTACGATCATACGCAATACCCGTCGAATCCGGGTGCTGATGAGTGACAGCTATCCCTACAAGGTTGAACTCGCGGCCCTGGTGCGCCGCCTAGCCCCGGGGTAGACCCTCGAGCTCCCCGGCCCGACGCAATGGGAGGTAGGGGGTGGCGTGTCCGGAGGACCGCTACTGAATAAATATTAAGCAATTAGAGCCTGAGCTGAACCGGTATGGCGAGAGGTCGATCGGTCTTCGAGATTTGTTGGCAACCTATGAAAAATTCGGGCTAGGGCAGTAAAACGTTCTTTCAACCCTGCTTTCCGCTCCACAGGCGCCAAACGAAATCATGGTTTAGCGGCCGTTACTTGCACATCCACACCACTACCGCCCCTGTTCCGAAGGCACCTCCTTGAGTTTCGGGAGGCCGTCCCGACCTCACAGCGCAGCCTCCTGATCATGAACATGCACCCCGGCTTGATACGGGAACTCCGGATTCCTATTCATTAAAGCTCATCGGCCTTTGCTGCCGGGTGTTCACCTACAGTGAGAATATGTTCGGCCGGGCGTAGTGGCCGACGATATCCAGGCTACGCCTTGCCGCGTTCACGTCGCTTAACTCAATGTCGGCCAGCAGCAGGCCGGTTTCCTGCCGCAGTGGGCCGGCGACGATTTCCCCGGCGGGCGAAATGATCACCGAATCACCAGAATTTATCCATTCCTCCTCGTCGGGATACAGGCGTTCTACTTCCGGAAAGTCCGCGGGCAGGTCGCTGGTGCGAAGCCAGCGGTCGCCGCTGTCGTAGGTGGGGGCGATGTAGATATCGATGCCTTGGGCAAACATCGCGTAGCGCGCCAGTGGCATGTAGTTTTCCCAGCACACCAGCGACCCGCCCCGGCCAACCGGGGTATCGATGATTTTTATTCCGCTGGCATCACCGAACCCCCATACCATGCGTTCCGGATTGGTAGGCATGAGTTTGCGATGGCAGTTCTGCACTGTGCCCTGCGGGCTGATGGTGATTACCGAGTTATAGAGGGTGGCGCGGCTGGTGTCTTCGTCCCGCTCGTCGATGCCGCATACGATGGTCACCTGCATTTCTCTGGCAACCTCCAGCAGCGGGCGCAACTGGTCAGATCCAAGCTGGACAGCGTTATCCAACAGGCGCCCATGCAACTGCTCCGCCCCCCCAGTCGCCGCCTGGCTTCAGCCGCCATATCCAGGCGGGGTAGCCGGGTAGGATGAAAGATCGAGGCACTAACGCCGCCCAAGGAGCCAAAGCCCATGACCAACTATGGACAGTTCTGCACCGTTGCCCCAGGTTCGGAAATACTTGGGGAACAATGGACACCGCTGCTAGTACGGGAGCTGCTGTGTGGCAGCACCCATTTCAACGAGATCCGGCGAGGGTTGCCGCGGATGTCGGCAACGCTTCTGGCCCAGCGTTTGAAGAAGCTTGAGGAAGTGGGGGTGCTTCGCCGCGTGCAGGACGGCGACAACCAGGAGTATGTGCTTACGCCGGCGAGCGAGGAGTTGCGCCCGATCATCCTGGCCATTGGTCACTGGGGAGCAAGATGGATTGGCAGCCGGTTGCAGGCAAACCAGCTGGATGCAGGTTTCTTGATGTGGGGTATCCGCCGTTTCGCAAACATTGACGAATTCCCTTCTGACCGCAAAGTGGTCATTAACTTTTTCCTAAACGATGCCCGGCAGCGAGAGCGGCATTGGTGGCTGGTGGTTGCCAACGGAGAGATCGACCTGTGCCGTGAAGACCCGGGCCACGAGCTGACCCTAGTGGTAGAGGCCAGCGTGGCCATCCTAACCGAAATCCGGA
>PYVH01000127.1:4743-5260 GCA_003030785.1 Marinobacter sp. B9-2
AATCCGGACCAGCGACAGCGATCCGGATGCTGAGCAGCAGGCACGCCGACTGTTTGTTCGTGGCGGCCGGCGGATGCCCGGGACCTATAGTAGTGGCTGGAGCGGAGTGTGTTTGCTTCCAGTAAAGGTTTAGCGGGCAAGGCGAGCACCCACCCACCAGATGTCAGGGTAGGCCGTGGCGACTGCTTGTCCGTGGCAGCTTGTAAGCAAGCCGCCATCATGCTTCACTTTCCGGATTCATGCCGATGCCCCAACCGGAGACTAACCTATGCCCATCAATGCCAGATCAATAATGCCATCCATTACCCGGCGGCTTTGGCTGGTGTTGCTCAGTGCCGTACTTCTGGGCGGGTGCTCCACGGTGTACTACAAAACCATGGAAAAATTCGGGTATGAAAAGCGCGACATCCTGGTGGAAAGGGGCGCAGACGCTCGCGGCAGCCAGAACGATGCCCAGGAAACCTTCCGCTCCTCCCTGGAGCGCTTCCAGAGCGTGGTGGATACGCTCGACACCGAG
>PYVH01000128.1 GCA_003030785.1 Marinobacter sp. B9-2
TAAAAGACGATTAAACGCAAATTGCCTACAAGTCTGTTTATAGAGCTGCCAATAGCGTTGAAATTCTTCTTGAGTAATACGTTGAGGTCTATAAAAAGGAAAATGTTGTTGATCGATCGGAATTTTCTGTACTTTACCTATGAAAGTATGCCCGTGAACATGAAGAAGATTCGTCCAATAAATAAATTGGGCTGTCACCGCGTTGTACGTCAGTAAATATGGTAAATCCGTTGTTGTTATAAACGCTTTTTGCAGCAGTGGAGAGATTCTAATTTTTCTGATGCCATTGACGGCGTCTTTGCTTTGGGGAGTTTGAAAAAGCCAAATTGCTTGTATATCGTTTCTTTCATAGCCCATTGTTCGTTGGTGCCATTTTTCATGAGAGATTGTACTACATTGAAATTCAACTGCAAACTGCTCCTTATCGCGTGTAACAAGCAAATCTGGGCGCTGAGAAAGCTCCTTTAAATATGGTTCTAGTTCCACCTGATGTCCATGCTTTTGGAGCCACTCATATAATTGCACTTTACCTTGTAAATGTAATTTAGATTCACCTTCTGCGAATAGCTGTGAACATTGATTTTTTGTGAAGTGAGCAAAGTGGGGAATATTATAGTTACCTATTTTCAATTGAACTTGTTCTAAACATTGAGGACAATAAAATTTCATGTGCCGCCTATATTGCTGTAAAGCTTTCCTCGTATATTGATAGGGGAGAAATAATTGCTGTTGATTGTTATAGGCAATCAGCATAGTATCAGCTCCTTTTTAGTCAACTATAATAGAATGGATTTTCACAAACAAAAATAAAGCAGTTTTTTCTTGAAATTTTAAAAATGCGCTCTTATTTAAAACTCTGCGATGTTGAAAACATAAAAAAGGACTGTAGCGAAACTCGATTCATTTACGAGTTTCACTACAGTCTAAAATAATTAGTGTTTCATTGCCTATGCAAAGTATTTTCGAACTGTTTCAAAGCAATTGAATTCCATAATTTTTTCACCGTACTCCTCTAGACGATGAATTGTAAAATTGGATGGTGTTAAAAATTCCTTGATAACTGCATTTCTATCATGACGATTTAAATCCTCATCTGCGTTTCCAAAATCAACAACTAGATAGTACCAATTTTCATATTTGAATAATGAGGAATCCACTAATTCGTCTGTCATTCGTTTTGCGACAGGGATTAACTCATCAATATCTTTAAATTTATAAACATAAATGTCTGTATCCATAAATAATTCTGACTCATCCATGTCACCAAATTGAGTTAGTTGGCTAAGAAGATCCTCTCCAACTTCATCGAATGGTGCAAACATATCTTTGTGTTCATCAAAATTCGAATGACCATCTAATGTTTCACCGTCTTTTAAAATATGTGCACGTGTGACAATGATTTCTAAGCCTACTTCAGATGCATTGATATGAATCCAAATCGGACCCTCTACATCAAAATAATCCTCCGTGTTTACTTCATCAATCATATCCCAAAAAAGTTGTTCACCCTTTGCTCGATTGTACCAAATTTCTTCACGACTATAGCCGCGATCCTCTATATCATTGTACGTAATAAAGAGCTTGAGTGTATTTTCATTTACACGTTCGATGTCCACTAGACCTCATCTCCCTTCACTGTCATATGTCGAAAAACAGTTTGTTTCATTAGTATGCTTTTATTCTTTGTTTTTAACCTTCATACTGCATTTGTTTTTCAACCTTTGACCACACTACAGTAAAACCATCGAGTAACCGTAAACATGAATTTTTGTGTTCACAGTTGTCTCTAACTCTATTGTATGCTGTTCTGTCATAAAATGAAAAGGATATACACCGTTTCACAGAAGATATTTGAATTATTGAAATTGTAGTAAACTATTTAACTTAAATCAAGTTTAACATACTTTTACGGAAATATATGACTTTTCCCTATTAATTATTATACTTCATATAGAAGGTTTTACAGAAGTAAAACATAAAAAAAAGATGTCACAACATGTATTCCACATCTGTAACATCTATTACATATATTATTCAGAATAGAAAGGTTTAATTCACCATTCGTTGTGCTTCTTGTAACTGATATGCTCGAACTTTTCGAGGTAAGAAACGACGAATTTCATCTTCATTGTAGCCAACCTGTAGACGTTTTTCATCTAAAATGATTGGTCTACGTAGTAAGCCAGGATATTCCTGAATTAATTCATATAAACGTTGTAATGGTAAGCTTTCAACGTCAACATTTAATTTTTGGAATATTTTAGAACGAGTGGAAATAATTTCATCAGTTCCGTCTTCTGTCATACGTAAAATTTTTTTTATTTCACTTATGCTAAGTGGTTCAGAAAATATATTACGTTCTGTATATGGAATTTCGTGCTCCTCTAACCACGCTTTCGCTTTACGACAAGAGGTACAACTTGGTGATGTAAATAGGGTTACGATCATTCTGACACATCCTTTCATTTCAAAATCATTATCTATAAACCAGAACCAATGTGTTAAATTAGAATTAATGTAATGTAAAATACACAGTACCATTATACAGTACTCCGCTGTATTTGAATATAGTTCCAATAAAAAAAATCTGAACCTATCGCTAAATATTCTGTCTATTTATACAGCTTTCAAATATAGTGTATTTTCTTCAAACTTATGTGCTACTACTACCATTCCCATTTTTAAAGCATTTTAAACATCTAAACAGATATCTCGGTTGTTCTCATTTAAGAAAAACAATCGAGAAAATTGTCAATCTCCCGTGTACATCTAGACAATTTTTTAATAAAAAATTATAAATTTATAACAAAATTACATAACAAAAAAAGCATATAATTTTTTCTAGAAAAAAAACACCGTCAAAAGTCTGACTTTACACAAAGGAATCTTTATAATATAATTCTCTGCAATCAAATCAATTTGAACAATTTAAATTGAGAAAAACGCTGACGAAGAGTAGTACATATGCTAATTCACGTATAGAGAGTCTGTGGTTGCTGTAAACAGATCGTGGATGCATGTGGAATGGACTTCCGAGTTAGCTTTGTGAACGCTACTGAAGCTATTAGCAAAGCTCGTCCCTTCACGTTACGAAGCTGAGTGGCCTTTTTAGGCAAGCTGGGTGGTACCGCGGATTCAAACATCATTCGTCCCTTCATTAGAAAAAATCTAATGAGGACGCATGATGTTTTTTTGTCTTCATCACCAAGTTGAAAGGTGAAGACAACGCTGTGACAAATGTTACAGAAATTGAATTCGAGGAGGAATTTTTAATGACAACTATTTTTTCTGGCGTACAGCCTACAGGTATCGTAACATTAGGGAACTATTTAGGAGCATTCAAGCAGTTCCCAGCACTACAGGATGAAGGGAACGCCATTTATTGTATCGTTGATCAACATGCAATCACTGTTGCACAAGATCCTAAAGAATTACGAGAAAGTATTCGAAAGCTTGCTGCTACCTATATTGCTACTGGCATTGACCCTAAAAAATCGACCTTATTTATTCAATCAGAGGTGCCAGCGCATGCTCAGGCAGGATGGATGTTACAATGTGTTGCGTCTATCGGTGAGCTAGAACGTATGACACAATTCAAAGATAAATCACATGGTAAGGAAAGCGTATCTGCTGCTCTTTTAACATATCCACCGCTAATGGCCGCGGACATTCTACTTTATAACACAAATATAGTCCCTGTAGGCGATGATCAGAAGCAGCATATTGAGCTAACTCGTGACCTTGCAGAACGCTTTAACAAACGCTTTGGCGATGTTTTAACAATTCCAGAAATTCAATTACCTAAAGCAGGCGCACGCATTAAATCCTTACAAGAGCCAACAAAGAAAATGAGTAAATCAGATCCAAATACG
Organism: Marinobacter sp. B9-2; assembly: GCA_003030785.1. Classification (GTDB taxonomy): domain Bacteria; phylum Pseudomonadota; class Gammaproteobacteria; order Pseudomonadales; family Oleiphilaceae; genus Marinobacter. Next base: position 3,873 of record PYVH01000128.1, read on the forward strand.
AAAGCGACAATCCGCTTATTAGATACTGCGAAAGACATTGAGAAAAAAATTAAATCAGCTGTAACTGACTCTGACGGCATCGTTGCATTTGATGTGGAAAATAAACCAGGTGTTTCAAATTTATTGACAATCGAATCAGCTATTTCAGGGGTAGCCGTTGAAGATTTAGTCAAAAAATATGAGGGAATTGGTTATGGTGGATTCAAGCAGGGTGTAGCAACAGCAGTAATTGAACACTTAACACCTATTCAAGAAAAATTCTATCATCTTGTAGAATCATCAGAGTTAGATGTCATTCTTGATGAAGGTGCTGAAAAGGCGAATGCGATTGCTAGTGCTACATTAAAACGTATGGAAGATGCTATGGGTCTTGGTCGCGCACGTCGCTAAACTTACGGCTTGTCTGAGGATCGATCAAAGCCCAAATCAAGCACAACTGCGCAGATGATGATACAGGCTCCTACCGCCATATAAAATTCTGTTGTTTGAAAAATAAATTTGAAAACAACCTTCCATGAATAACCTAGTGTGCGGTAATTTAAATACAATATGAGATTCCCTAAAGAGAGGATCATTAAGCCATAACTTACTAAAAATAAAAAGAGACGAAACATAGTAATGGCATCCTTTCTATTTCTTCTTACTTATCATTTATTCACAAAACTATAAAAAAAGACGTCAGCCATTAAATTTGGCTGACGTTTTTTATGTTTATCTATTATGCTTCATATTTTTTAAATAGAAGACTTGCATTATGACCACCAAAACCAAGAGAATTACTCATTGCATATTGAATATTTGCTTCTCTTGCTTCGTTTGGAACATAATCTAAATCACATTCAGGATCAGGATCTTTTAAATTGATTGTAGGTGGTAAAATCCCTTCTTTAAGGGCTAATGCTGTGAAAATAGCTTCCACACCACCAGCTGCTCCTAATAAGTGACCTGTCATAGATTTTGTTGAGCTCATCGCAAGATTATACGCATGATCACCAAAAGCAGTCTTCACAGCTTGTGTTTCGAATAAATCGTTATATGGCGTACTTGTACCATGGGCATTAATATAATCAACTTGTGATGGCTCTACACCACCATCTGTTAACGCTTGCGTCATCGCACGGGCTGCACCTTCACCCTCTGGAGCTGGAGCCGTAATGTGATGCGCATCCCCTGTTGCACCATAACCTAAAACTTCAGCATAGATTTTGGCACCACGAGCTTTTGCATGTTCATATTCTTCTAAAATGACAATACCCGCTCCTTCTCCGATAATAAAGCCATCTCGGTTTTTATCGAATGGGCGACATGCTGCTTGTGGATCTTGATTTAATGATAGTGCT
>PYVH01000129.1 GCA_003030785.1 Marinobacter sp. B9-2
GACGGACAAGGTAAGTCGTGGGGTCCAACAGTTAGCGTCAGTCTTGTTCGCTGCATTGTTCTGATGTCCTGCGTCCCGGATATTGCAGGCACTGTGCCAGAATGCTTTTTATCTTTTATTTCAATAGATTGGAGCTAAGGCAAGGAGACTAAGCACACCAAAATGTCCGAAATTCAGGACACATTAAGACCTCAGTCGTAAGTACTTGTACGGATGCCAGGACACGCGTCCGGATTTCAGGACAGTTTGGCGAGCTTCTCGTAGAGTACGGACCTGGAAATGCCCAGCAATTTTGCTGCCCGTGTCCGGTTGCCACGGCTGGCAACGAGCGCTTCCTCAATGGCATGGGCTTCGGCTTCCGCCAACGTCTGGGATAGCGGTCGGACCGGTTGAGGCGTCAGGGAAGACACCGGACGATTACCGGTGCGCGGCAACACCTTGAAGATAGCGTCTGCATCGAGCAGACCCCCATCCTCTCCCATGGTCAGGGCTCGCTCAAGCACGTTCCGAAGCTCCCGGATATTGCCCGGCCAGTCATAACTGCCCAGGGCCGAGACGCCCGCGTCGGTGATTTCACCACGCAGCTCAAGGCCTTCACAGATCTCTTCCAGCAACGCCTCACACAGCACCCCGAGATCCGCCAGGCGGTCCCTCAGCGGCGGAATCGGAATTTCGAGGACATTGAGCCGGTAATAAAGATCCGACCGGAACTCCCCTTCGGCAATCATCAGCTCCAGGTTTCGACTGGTGGCCGCAATAACCCGCACATCCACCGAAACCACCTTATTGGAGCCGAGAGGTTCGATCTCGCCCTCTTGAAGGGCGCGCAGGAGCTTGGCCTGCAGTGGCAATGGCATATCACCCACTTCGTCGAGAAACAGCGTGCCGCCATTGGCCAGCTGGAACTTGCCGTCCCGGGTACGGCGGTCAGCCCCGGTGTAGGCCCCCGGTGCAACCCCGAAAAACTCTGCTTCCAGGAGGTTATCCGGAATGGCTGCGACGTTGACACCCACGAATGGTTTCTCCGCCCGGGCCGATACCGTATGAATCGCCTGGGCGAGCACTTCCTTGCCGGTGCCTGTCTCACCGAGCAACAGAACCGGCATGTCGCGACCAGCCGCCAAACGCGCACGACGCTTGACCTCCAGCGCTGCCGGGCTGGCACCGACAAAGTCCCCGAGGCTGTAGCGGGTGCCACGCGCTTTTTTCGCCAACGCCTTGCGCGCGGCGGCCAGATCCTGGTGCAACCTACGGTATTTCGACACCAGTGGCGTCAGAGGCTGAAGATCATCGTAAAGAACAAAGGCCACGGCACCGACGATTTTCCCGTCATCGTCATAGTAAGGCAGGCGGGTTACCACCAACTGCTGCTGGTTGTGTTCCATAATATCCAGCAGGAGAGGTTTACCGGTTTCCACCACCTCCGGCATTCGGGTATGCGGGATCAGTTGGCGCACCGGTTTGCCAATCACCGTGGACGGATCCCCCAGGCCAAGCAGATGGGAATAACTGCTGTTGATCCAGGTAATCCGTGCGTCGCAGTCAACGGCGATTGCACCGGCACTGGCTTCCTCGAACATCGGAAACAGAGCCTCGATCAGGTCTCTGGTCAGGCCACTTTTATTGTTGTCAGAAAACAGCTGTGTCATGTACCGCGCACCAACGGGTCGAATGTCTTTCATCTGGATAACCCTCGCACCCGGCAGGCCGGGTGCAGTGACGGAAGTATATGGGGCCCCCGGACCGGGGGCAAACGAAGCCGGCCCCGCAACGGGCCGGCGCGTGTCACACTTATTCCGGGATCCGGACCTGGTTGTCAGTAAAGACAATCCGGTCGGCAGCATCCGGCTCCGAATTGATCGCCGGGAGGTTGGCTTCTGCCAGCGGTGTCGTGATGTCGCCGCGGGGCACCGTGCGAACCACCTGGCTGGGCGGTAACGCCTGCTTCTCGGTCAGATTGGCCCAGACCAGATCCAGCGCCTGGAAATAGTAGTGGTGCAATGGCACATAACGGTCAGCAACACCCGGGAACCCATTGAGCACGTCCAGGTGGTGGGCGTTAAGAATCTCGTAGTACCTAAGGTTGCTTTTCTTCCCCTCCACTCGCTGATTCAGGCCGAAATAGGGCCTGGACGTATGGTTGATCGGCAGGATCGCGTCGGCACGGCCGGTGACAAAGACTGTTGGCTTGCCCTGCAGATCACCCGAGGCACGGACCTCGGCGATACCCTCGGTAATGGCCGTTGCCAGCTCGGCGTCGGAACCTTCCAGATCGGCTCCGCTAATGGCGTCGCTGCCCTGGGCAAGGCTTCGAAGACACAGCAGGGCATCCAGCCCATAATCCAATTGGTTGGAGCTCGGTGACGCACTGGCAGGCAGATTGGTGGGCTCGCCATCGGCACTGTCGTACACGATATTCACACCGGCCGACGGTGGTATGCCATTGCTGACAGAGAACAGAGCAGCCTCTACCGCCGGTGCAATCGGGGCCACCGCCCCGGCGCCATTTACGGCCGCCAGGCTGAGATCACAGACACGATCCTCAACACCGGCCCGGCCATAGGCGTTGGCATAGGTCATGGAAATGCTCTGAGCCACCGCCAGCCCGAAATGTACGGGCGCTAGCAGATTCTGCTCTGGCTGGATACCGAACTCCTCGTTCAGGATACGCAAGGCGTCGGTGGCCCGGTCATCCAGAGTGGCACCGCTCACAAGACCCTTGTTGGCAAGGGAGTTACAGATATTCTCGCCGATTGCCGGGGGATTGAAAGTGGCATTCAAAGGCGCATCTTCCCGGATCGCCGGTGCCTGGTTGGCACAACCCTGATAGACGGCAAGGGCCGTGGTGTAATCCAGCAGGCTCCGGCTGTGCTCGGTAATAACCGGGCCTTCGCCCTGGCGAATGGTAAAGCTCCGGTCTACTTCCGGATTCACGTTGGGCTCGGACACCGCAACACCGTCAATTGGCCCCTCGGTATCCTGTTCGGCAGCGCGCACAGACGAGCCTCCACCGTTGGAGACACTGGAGGCAATAACAACGGTGTTTTTGGGATTGATGGTCACCAGCGTTTCGCCGTTGCCCAGTTCCCGGCCGAACTTTTCATTCAGCACATAAAAGCCGAATTCAATGGACTGCAACACGTGCAGGCCCCAGCCTGCTTCCGGGTTGGCTTTGGAGTGTGCGTGCTTGTAGGCAAAACGATCCGGCCAGGCACTGTCGAAGTCTGCTCGCTGCTCATCGGTCAGATCCGCCCGGAACTGCACTGGCTCATCGGCAGAGGTAAGCGTGCCATCAATGCGCTGGGCAGTGTTGGTGGCCAGGTTATGGGAGCCGGTCCCGGTACCCTTGTCGGTGTAGACAACGGCGCACCCTTTTTTCAGCCCCCATTCGCCGGCGGTGCCGATTGCGCCATAGATGCCACGGGAGCCGGAAGACGGCGCAGTCACCATGCAGGGGCGATCAGGATCAAAGCTATCGGGCACCTGGGCCATGACCGTCACCGGCACATCAGTACCCGGCACCGCCATGTAGGCAATGTATTCGTCGCCCGGAATCAGGCCTTCACCGCTGGCGTCGACCTGTGGCCCGAAGAAGGTGCCATAACCGCCGCCGGGAGCGGTGTCCACCAACGCGCGGTAGTTGTTATAAATCGCCAGGCGACGGAGTTCTGCAGTCGTGGGATTCAGAGGTTCTGCAAACGCAGGCGCGGGCACACTGGCCAGACCACTGGCACCCAGGCCTGCAGTTAACAGGTCATCGGTCATGCCGTCGTAGCTGGACTGGTTTATGTCGCCCTGGATGAAGTCAGGGATCGCATTGAAAGGCTTATCCTTGCAGGCAGTGAGGGTCAACCCCGCGGCGCCGATCAGGGCGCAGAGCACTATTCGTTTCATGATCGTTCCTTGTTTGTTGTTGTAAACGAACAGACCAGGCCTCAAGCCGGGCCTCGGGAACGCCATGCGTATCCTGTGCCAATCAGCTATCCATCTGATTTATATCTACTTAATCCAGCTTTGGGTTCCGAAACCGGAAATTTTTCCAGATTTCCGGACAGTCGATGGCGAATCAATCAAGCAAAAATGGCGTAACGGAGGCCTTGAACGAGGTTGTCCCGAAAATCGGACACTGTACTGAATGTCGGACAATGGAGTTTGAAACCGCCGGCAGAGCTGGACCAACATCCACCCTTATCAACCCTTCGTAAATCAGGTGGAACGCTTCAAGCCGCTTCAGAGAGGAGATGCCAGTGCCCGGCCACCGAACAGGATTGAAACGGGGTGGAATATTCGGATTGATCGGAGGCCTGTTGGTGCTGGCAGGGTGCGCCACCCATCACAATGGTACCGCCTCCGCCGGTATCCCGGGCGAGATTCCCTTCCGCGTGGAGCAGGACTTGCGATTTTCCCCCGATGGCTGGCCAGAAGCCCTGTTCGCCGACCTTTACCTTCCGGACAGGCAAATCTCACAGGCGCCTCATCCTGTCGTCCTTATGGTTCATGGGGGCGGCTGGCAACGCCGATCCCGGGAGGACATGGCCTGGATCGCGGAAGAGGTAGCCAGCCACGGTTTCGCGGTGCTGAACATCGACTACCGGTTTGCTCCGGAACACACCTTTCCGGCCCAGTTGCACGATCTTCAATTGGCCCGACAGTGGCTGAACCGGCACGCCGGCGAGTATGATCTGGACCCGAACCAGGTCAGCGGCTTCGGTTTCTCCTCCGGCGCACACCTGATTGCGCTAATGGCCCTGGTGGCAAGCTCCGACAGCGACCTGAACCAGCCCCATGGCGGGCCGGAAACCCGATTGAATGCGGTTGTCACCGGTGGCCTGCCTTCCGACCTCATGGCCTTTGGTTCAGGCAAACTGATCCGGCAATTCCTTGGCGGTGAGCAGCAAGACATGCCGGAAACCTATCGCAAGGCGTCTCCGATCAGCCATGTAACAGCCGATGCGCCGCCCTTTTTCCTGTTCCACGGTGCCATGGATATGCTTGTGCCTTTCAGTCAGGCAGAGCGT
>PYVH01000130.1 GCA_003030785.1 Marinobacter sp. B9-2
TCAGATAGCCCCGGCATTCCTGCCGGGCCCTCAGCCGCTGGATATGGCTGAGGCCGTTGCTGTTGGACTCCCCGTAGGCAAGGTTGGCCTGCAGAAGCAGGCGGGCAGCCTGGGCCTGTTGGGATTGGGATACCTGGACTTGATGCTTGGCTTGCATGGTACACCTCGTGAATACAGCCGCAGTTGGGAGCGGCAAAGGTCTGCAGTTTTGACGGTTTGCCGTGCTTTGAGGGAGGTGTTGCGAAAGGTGTGCCAGTTCTCTAAATCAACCGAACAGGCCCCGGATAGCGTGCAACCAGCTCATCGGAGGTAAGTAGCAAGAAACCCTCTGTCTCTGCCTGGGCGACCAGAATCCGGTCGAAAGGATCCTTGTGTATGTCCGGAAGGTGGCTTACGGCAAGTGCGTGCTGCGACGATATCGGCAATTCCAGGTAGCCGTTATCCATAAGGCCACGCCTCAGTAGATGCGGATCAACGTGAAAATCCGGTCGGCCCAGCCCATTCTTGATAACCACTTCCCAAAGACTTGCGGCGCTGAAATACAGGCGGTTGCTTTCGTTGCTGATCAGGGTTGCCGCCTCGGGTGACAGCTTATCCGGCTCGGCCGCTGCCCATAGCAGAATGTGGGTATCCAGAAGCAGGTTCACCTCAGGCTCCGAACATTTCGGCTATTTCCTCCTGCCCCATCCGGTCGAAATCGTCCGGCACGGCGAATTCACCCGCCAGAAAGCCGAGCCTTCTTTGCTGGCCCGCTTCCGGGGAATCGTAAGCGGTTACACGGGCAACCGGCTTTCCCGCTTTGGCGATGATGAATGCCTCGCCCTTGGCGGCACGGGCCACCAGTTGTGACAGGCGGGTTTTTGCTTCGTGCATGTTGACGGATTCCATTTTTCCTCCATAGACTTAGTTCTTTGAACTTAGTCTATCACTGGCGAGGTGGTTGGGCTACCTTCCGGCGCATTTCTGATTAGGCAATGCCGCAACAAGGTAGAGTGCCGGGAAGGTGTGGGTTAGACTTTTGGGAAAGCGACTTATTTATAAGGGAGCGGGAATGGCTAAATCCGGATTGCCAGGTGTCCTGAGGGATCGACACGGAGAACTGAACCAGCTTTGCCGTAAGTACAATGATTGCGTTTAGAAATGTGCTCATGAAGTGGACCCCAAACTACCGGAGCCCTTATGCCCCCGCCAGCCAACAAAGCCTACCAACTCAAAGTATCACTTCTCGGCGCCCGGCCGCCGATCTGGCGCCGGTTGCTGATTGCGCCGGATACCACGTTTCAGGATCTTCACCGGATTATCCAGTTGGCGATGGGCTGGCAGGCCTGTCATCTGCATATGTTTCAGGCGGGTGATGACCGGTTGATTGGTGATCCGGCGGAGGATTTCGATGGCATGCTGAATTTTCAGGATGAAACCATGGTGGCGGTGTCTGCTGTGCTCAACAAGGAAGGGCAGGCTCTGACGTATGACTATGATTTCGGCGACAGCTGGGAGCACGAGGTACGGCTTGAAAAGGTCCTGCCGGGCGATCAGGGCGAGCCGTTGCCCCGCTGCATAAAAGCCGTGCGCCAGTGCCCGCCAGAGGATGTCGGTGGCTTGCCCGGATTCTACGATTTTCTGGAAGCCATGGAAGATGCCGCTCATCCGGAGCATGTGGCAGTGCGCGAGTGGATGGGTGGCGAATGGTTCGAGCCGGAGTTTGTGGATCTTGATGACATCAACCAGGCGCTCGCCGAGCGGGATGCCCTGTTTTCCGAAACCGAATCCGAACCCGATATCCCGCCGGCCAGAGACTTCTTCGGCCTTAGCCCCAGCCAGGTTTATGAGCTGCTGCAGAACCCACTGAATTGCCCCTCTGTGTTCAAGCCGCTGATCAATGCCGAAGCCGTAAACCGCGAACTCGACACCGCGCCGGTCATCCGGATGGCGAAAGTTCTGGTTGAGGCCATGAAAGGCAAGGGCATCCGCCTCACCGGCAAGGGCAACCTGCCTCTCAAACAGGTCAAGGCCATGATTGAAGCCGGTGGAGAAGAGATTGTGGCACCGATGGCGAGATATTCTCCGATTCGCTCCGAGGAGCACATTCTGGCCGTGATTCTCACCCGCGTGTTGCTGGAAATTGCCGGCTATACCAAAAAGCAGAAAGGTGTACTTTCACTCAAAAAAACCGCCGAAACCAGGCTTGAGAAAAAAGGCTGGTTAATGGTTTACAGGGATCTGCTCTCCACCGCGTTCTCGCGGCTCAGCTGGGCTTCCATGGACCACTACGATGGCCTGGATGAAATACAGTACACCGCACCATTCTGCTTCTGGCTGCTGTCAGAGAAAGGCGAGCAGTGGCGCCCGGTGGACGACTACCTGGAGGACATGCTCAAGGCCTTTCCCCGGCTGCCGCTTGCCGCCTACCCGGTGGTCTACATGAGCGATGAGGAGCAGGCACGATCTGCGATGCGCTCAAGAATGTTGACGCTGTACCAGCTACTTGGCCTGATCGAGCTGGATCCTGAGCATGCACGGTTGCGGAGTGAGGGTGAGCAGATGATGCGGCGGACGGCGTTGTTTGAGGGGCTATTTACCAGAGTATAAGTTTCGGGGCTGGCTCCAAAGTAGTGGCGGTGCATTCTTTGGCAATTTTTGCCATTATCTGACCATTAGAGGGCTTAATTATGGCAACGATGAATATATCCCTGCCCGATGCGATGAAAACCTGGGCAGAGCAACAGGCCGAATCTGGTAGGTATTCCAATACCAGCGATTATGTTCGTGATCTTATTCGTAAAGATCAGGACCGGCGACACAAAATCGACCAGTTACAAAGTCTCGTTACAGCGGGAATTGCCAGTGGCAAAGGGACTTGTTCAATGGATGAACTGAGAGTTTCTGCAAAGAAACCAGCCAGGGATTCATCCACCGCGATCACTTCCACATCGTCCAGATAGCTGGCCAGTTCCATGGCCCGCTGGCCGGACTGGGCGCCGCAGACCATGATGCGCAGAGTGGCCGGGAGATTGTCGGTGCCCAGCCCCAGTTCGGTGACCATCGCGGCCTTCTCATCGAAATTCTGTTTGATCGCCTCTTCTTCTGCCCGATCGTAATAGCTGGCGGCCAGAACTGGCTGCAATGCCAGAGGCCAGTCCACCAGGTTCCACTGGCCAAGTTGTACCGCGAATGGCTGGTGGAAAAGGGCGCCATACATGGCGCTGGTCATCAGTGAGCCGATGAGCCCGTCCTTTTCCTCACCAAGGGCAAACATCGCAGGATTGGGCATCAGGGTTTTCTGGAGGGCAAGGATCAGCAGTTCGTCTTCGCTGGCGGCTTCAGATAGCCCCGGCATTCCTGCCGGGCCCTCAGCCGCTGGATATGGCTGAGGCCATTGCTGTTGGACTCCCCATAGGCAAGATTGGTCTGCAAACTCCACCGTCCATAGTCGAGCCATCGGGTGATCGGCCTGCCAAGGCTGCGGTAAGTTTTGTCCTCAGTCTACCTGGACCAGCCGCACAGGCCCCGGGTGCGCGCCACCAGCTCATTCGAGGTAAGTAGCAAGAAGCCCTCAGTCTCCAGAGGCTGGCAGCACTGAAAAACAGGCGGTTATCTTCATTGCCGATCAGCTCTGTCGCCCGAGGGGATAACTTGGAGGGCTCACCTTTGGCTGCACGGGCAACCAGTTGCTGCAAGCGGGTTTTCGCTTCCTGCAAATTGACAGATTTCATGATTGACCTGACCGGCCATCTAAACTTGTTCAAAAGAACTTAGGGAGACTCTGAATAAGTCTCAAAATCAGCGATAATACGGCCATCGTCAACCGCACAGGATTCATCACCACCATGGATCAGATTACCGTCTCCGAAGCCGAGTACCAGAACAAGAAGCGTAAAACCCGCCGCGAGATTTTTCTGGAACGGATGGACAAGCTGATTCCGTGGAAGCAGTTGGAGAAGAAGGTAGCCCGATATTACCCCAAGGGGCCAGACTGGCCGGCCACCGTATCCGCTGCCGACCATGCTGCGTGAAGGCAGCATTGTGGATGCTACCATCATTTCTGCACCAAGCTCCACGAAGAATGAAAGCGGCCAGCGCGACCCTGAGATGCGACAATCCAGAAAAGGCAACCAGTGGTACTTTGGCATGAAGATGCATATCGGCGTGGACGATACGCTCGGCTTGATCCACAGCATCGATACCACCGCTGCCAATGTCCACGACACCGTGTCCGCCGGCAACCTTCTTCACGGTGACGAGCAGCGCGTGTTCGGTGATGCCGGTTATCTTGGCATTCAAAAGCGGGATAAGCATAAAGATCGCCAAAATGTATCCTGGTTCATTGCCAAACGCCCCGGTTGTTGGCTGTTCCGGCCGCCGCTTTCTTTATTGTTTGGGGGGCAAGGTTTAAACTCCAGACATATACCGTAAGCGACTGAGTAAAGTATGGCCGCATTTAATGCACTGGAGATGCTGAAAGAAAAACAGGACGAGATTCGGCGGCTTTGTGAAAAGCACCGGGTAATGTCGTTTGGTGTTTTTGGTTCTGCTGCTACGGGGCATTTCAATGAGAGCAGTGATCTGGATTTTCTTGTGGATTTTGATCCGGCTTTACCCGCCACCCAAAAAGCTGAGGCGTTTTTCGGGCTAAAAGAAGATCTTGAAGTGATGTTTTCTCGCTCCGTGGATCTGGTCACTGTGTCCTCCTTGACCAACCCTTATTTCAGGTTCATCGCGCTTTACCGGGAAATGCTGCTTTTATCTTCAGAAAGAAGTAGTCG
>PYVH01000013.1 GCA_003030785.1 Marinobacter sp. B9-2
GCCTAAGATGACCGATATCCAGCTCATTCATCAGCTCATCGACCACCAGGTCGCTTCTGCCTGACGCAGTTTTAGGCCGCCCCAGCTGTACGACCTCCTGGACCGTCAGCGGGAAATTCACCTCCACCCGCTGGGGCATTACCGCACGCTGACGGGCCAGCCGTTCCGGGCGCCATTGCCCGAGTTCCCGGCCGGAAAGCGTCACGCTGCCGCCGTAGGGAAGATCGCCGCTGATCGCCTTGAGCAAAGTCGACTTGCCAGCGCCGTTCGGGCCCAGGAGCATCAACAGCTCCCCTGCCTTCAGGTGGCAATCAATGCCATCGACAATCCGGGAACGCTCTAGGGAGACACTGACCTTGTTAACGGAAAGAACCATCAGATCACCTTTGTTCTCAACAGAAGCGCCAGAAAGAAGGGACCGCCGATCAGTGCCATCATCAGGCCAATAGGCAGTTCCGCCGGCGCTACAACCACCCTTGCCAGGGAATCCGCGGCCACCAGAAGTGTGCCGCCCACAAGAGCACTCAGCGGCAACACCACCCGATGACTGGCACCAAGCAACTGGCGCACGAGGTGGGGCACCACCAGACCGACAAACCCGATCAGTCCGCTGACCGCAACGGCGGCTCCCACCCCAAGGCCAACCACCAGGATCGCGGCCTTCTTGACGGTATCGGTGCGATATCCCAGGTGTCCGACCACGGACTCGCCCAGCAGAAACGCATCCAGGGGACGGGCCAGCCAGGGGGCGGCCAGTAACGCCAGCAGCATGAACGGAGCCCCAACCAGCAGATCATCCCAGCCGGCGTGGCCGAGGCTGCCCATGGTCCAGAAGGTCAGCGAGCGCAGCTCTTCATCGTTGGCATAGAAGGTCAGCAACCCGGTGGCAGCGCCAGCCACGGCGTTGATCGCAATACCGGCGAGCAAAAGGGTGGCCACGGCGGTCTGTCCCGATCGATTGGCAATGCGCCAGGCCAGCAGCACCGTACCACTGCCACCGAGAAAGGCGGCGATGGGCAAAGCCCATTCGCCGGTTATGGCCAGCCAGCCACCCAGCCAGGTATTACCCAGCACGATCACCGCAATGGCAGCCAGGGAGGCGCCGGCGGAGACCCCGATCAGCCCCGGGTCGGCCAGAGGATTGCGAAACAGCCCCTGCAGCAGGGCCCCCGAAACTGCCAGCACCGCTCCAACCAGAAAGCCCAGCAGGAATCTCGGCATTCGCACTTCCAGCAGCACCATCGAAGCCACCGGATCGCTCGCTTCCCGGCCAATCATCACGCTCAGGATATCCCCAAGTGCCAACGGGTAAGCGCCACTGGTGATAGACACCAGAGCAACAAGCGCGGCGGCCAATAACGCGACCACCAGTGACGGCGCAAAACCCAAGCGGCCCGCGGCGTCACGAATCATTGGCTGCCACGTTCGAAGGTGCAGGTAAGACTTCGTTTACCGCAGCCATGGCGTCCGGCAGCCGAGGGCCGAAACCCAGCAGCATCATGCCGTCTGCCACCAGCCGGTGCCCGCTCGTCCAGGCGTCGAGACGCTCCACCTCCGGCCAGGAACCGATTGCGAACTGGCCCGGCGCGGATTCGGCAATCACAATGGCATCCGGCCGGGAGGCCAGTATGGCTTCCCGGTTGGCCGGCTTATAGCCCTGGATCCCGGACACGGCATTGACCGCACCGACAGCATCCAGCAGTGCTGAAGCGGAGGTTCCCTCCCCCGCCAGCATCACGGAGTGATTTCCGGCAGCGAGTATGAACAGCACCTTCGGCGGGTTTCCCCGGGTTTCCGATGCCTGCTGAATACGGTTGATCTTCGACCGGAGCTCGGAGGAGAGGACCTCTGCCTTTTCCTCCTCGCCAAGCAATCCACCCACAGTCACAATCCGCTCCAGCGCAGCCTCCGGCGTCCGTGCCGAAGGCAGTTTTTCAACCTGAACACCGGCCCTGGCCAGGCGCTCCAGGTTTTCTTCCGGGGCGGCCTGCTCCGAGGTAATCAGCAGATCCGGCTTCAGGGCCAGCACCCCTTCAAAAGGCAACGCCCGCAGGTAGCCAATCTTGGGCAGAGACTCGGTCTGTTCCGGATACCCGCTGGTGGTGTCCACACCTACCAGCAACGACTCCAGCCCCAGTCGGTATACGATCTCGGTGATCGCTCCGTCAGCCGTCACAACCCGCGGCGAATCCCCCGCCTGGGCAGAAGACCCGAACACGGTAGCCAACAGGAGCCACACAAGGACCCGGGATATCATGACAAAGCCTCCAGGGTCGCCGCCTGCTCCCGCCAGAGTTCGGATTCAGGGATGCCAGGTTTGCGTTCACCGAACACGGTCAGTACCAGCTCACCGTCGGCGTTGAATGCCTCCAACGAGGTGATGATGCCGTCTGCAGAGGGGCGCCGGACCAGCCACCAGCACCGAATTGATTCGGTGTTGGCATGGAGGTTGAACCCGCTATCCAGAACGTTCATCCAGGGACCGGTTCGGCGCAGATTCGCCACCTTGCCCGTGAAGATCTGCACGATTCCGGGATTGCCGACGAAGAACATGGCCGGGCACTGATTATCCCGAAGCAGCTCCAGTAGCCGGTCCAGAACGTCGCCATCGGTACGCTCAAGCTCGGTAGCCCACTCGCCTCTCAACAGTTCCAGCGCCGTCAGCCGATCAGTACCGGCCCGCTTCAGAAGCGCACCGAAATGGTGGACATCCTTGAGCTCCCGCCAACCCTCGCGAAGAACCTCTGTGTTGACCGCGTCTGGCGCCACCCGTTGAGGAACCGGGCGCGCACCCTGAGGTTTGAACGGCCGCAGCTCTTGATCTGCGAAGGAACGGGCCAGGCGCTCCCATGCCTCACCATCGGTATCGGCAACCCGGTAGATTTTGTGGACCGCAGCCCCGTACTGGTCGAAGAACTGCAGACTCTCCCGCAACCCGGAGCGAACCTTTTCCTGCACCCGGTAGCCATAGGCCCAGTGTTTGAAAAAGACGCGGATATCAATCTCACCAACGGCCAAACCCATGGCTCCGGACCGTCCGCTGGTGAAATCCTTGAAGGTGCCGGTCACTTCATGGACCACTTCGTTGTTGCGGCTCAGAATCATGACCGGGCCGACGATTTCAAGGGCCTTGAGAAGATCCCCGAAATTGTCCTTGAGAGGAATCAGTGCGTCGCCGCCACGCAGCCGAACCAACTCCATCTCGCTGACGCCCAACTTATCCGCCATCTGGCGGACCCTCATATTTGGCTCTGCTTCTTGCAACGCCCGCCAGCGTGCTGCGAGCGAATCGGTTGCCGTATCTGTTGCCATCGCTGTCTGTTGCATGGAATTACTCCTGCGCCTGCTGAAGTTCAACGGGCAGCCAACGCACCGTGGGCTGGCCACTGGTTCCGTTCTGGTCGTAGTAACCGACAATCTGCAGCGCCCAGACCGTGGACTCAGAATCATCGGCATCCGCCTTGATCAGGAAGGTCCGGAAGTTCGGCCAGATCTTGTGCTGATCGGTCAGGTTGTAGGCGTACCAGCTGTTATCCGTGAATACCCCGCCAGTTGAGTCCGTGTTGTAGAGCTGTGGAACACCCGGATCGCTTTGATTGTCGGCAAGCTCTTCCCAGGTCATCGGGTCGGAGGCGCCGCCACTGCCGTTACCGGACACTCCGCTGTTGGATTTCAGGTACCAGTCGCGACCGGAGAAGCCGACCTGGACATCCCAGATTTCGCTGGTTTCACAATCGACAACGGAAGCCGAGTCAAAATCGAAGCAAACATCCCCTCCGTCGTTCTCGGCGTAACCTGTTGGCGCAGTAAACGTTACCGTGGAATTACTAAATTGGGTCGCGCCCGCTGCCTGCACGTCAAACTCGAAAGTGAAATCTCGAATACCAGGTATACTTGTATCCCGAGTCGGAAAATCGAAGTCGACAACCCGCATACGGGCATAGCTGTTTCCCTCAGCAGAGCGCACCAGGTAGCCAACATCTTCGGCCTCGCTGATCACACCTGTGGCAAAATCGTATTGAGACCAGGTATCTGAAGATCCAAACGCACTGGCGAAGGCATCCTCCTGCCAGCTCCCTGGCGCTTCGAGAATGCCCAGCAAATGTTCCTCCTCGGAGTTGGCGGTCGCGTTGGTGAACACATTGGCGTCGGGATCGCCATTACTGTCGTAGAAATCGTCCTGGGCAATTGCCAGCGCGCCGACAACGCTGCCATTTCCGGAAGCACCACTGTTCACCCTGAAGTTCAAACGGTTGGCGGCAATGTGCCAGTCGTCGCTTTCTTCCACCATCGCTCCGGTTTCCAGATTCAGGTAGACGGTCTCCGTTGCCGCAGGCATCAACTGCTCGGAAAACCTGCTCACGCTATCCGCATCGTCCTCCGCGATAGAGTTGTCGCTGCCTCCGCCACAGGCCGTCAGAGCCAGGGCGGCCAGCACAATGGCCGGGGGTCTGGTATCGAAAAGATCCATGGATATCTCCTTCATATCGTTTTTTGGTGGTCAGGCATCATTCGCCAAAGGAAACCGTGAGCCCGGCGTAGAGGAAGCGCCCGGCAACGGGTCTGAAATCTTCACTGGCATTGGAAAAATCGCGCTGTTCGTTGGTGATGTTGTCGGCCCCGGCAAACAGTCGGAGTTGATCTGAAAACCGGTAATTCAGTTTCAGGTCGGCCGTTGTATACCCCGGGGACTCGGTTCCGGCGGCAGCATCCACGAACTCCTCACTCTGGTACCGAAGCCGCGCACTCCAGGACAGGCCTGGCAGCCCAAGCGGACCATCCAGCCCGAGACGGGCCTGGTGCCTCGGGCGGCGATTAAGCTCATTGCCTGTTGCCACATCTTCGGTTCGGGTCAGGGTATAGCCGGCGGTAAGCCGCCAGTGCTCGGAAGGTTCCCAGCCAGCCGTGGTCTCGAATCCCCAGGTCCTTGCCTCGGCAATGTTTTCATAGGAAAAAACCTGAACTCCGTCGTTCCGCGCCTGGGTGGCCTCAGCATCCGGTGAGGTCTGGATCAGTTGCTCGATGTCATTAAGGAAGGCGTTCGCTTCCAGCCATATAGACCGGTTCCAGGACAGCCCCCCTCCAAACTGATAGCTGACGGATTCCTCCGGTTGCAGATCCGGAGTCCCTTGCACGATGTAGCCAAGCTGACTGTGGTCAAAGGTGAAGTATCTTTCCTTCAGATTTGGCACCCGGTATCCGGCGCCAACGCCAGCACGCAGGAAGCCGGTCAGTGAATCGGTCCGGACCAGGTCGTAACGTGTATTGATCTTGGGAGCCGTGTGGGTTCCGAAGTCGGAGTCATTCTGGAAACGAACGCCGGGCACCAGCTCAAGATGTTCAGTGGGCATCCAGGTGTCCTGAACCCAGGCCTCCTGGCTTTCACGCTGTCGGCGAGGTTCCGCACCGAGCTCGGAAGCGCCGTCCTTGGTCTGCTCGAGTGTTTCACGGTTAAAATCGACGCCACCCTGCAGGTGGTGACTGAGCCCCACCGGCTTGCCCAGATGGGCCGAAAAACGGGACAGAGTGGATTCGGCACGACGGTCATCAAAGACCCCGCTGCCGGTATACTTCAGGGTATCGTCATTGAGAATCTCATGGACGGCGGACCAGCCGGCACGCAGATCGGAGTTTCGTCCATGATCCCCAGACAGGGTATAGCGGGTACGGGTGACCGTTTCATCCTTACCCTGATTGATCACGAAAGGCGGGTTGCGCTCGGTGAAACGTGACCCGGACTCCTCCTCGAATCGGGCGACCGCAGCGCTCAGCCGATGATTCCCGTTCGGAGACCAGTCGGTGCGGAAGCTGAGATCGGTGCGATCGTATTCATCGCCCGGTCGGGCCCAGGTTTCCGGCTCCGGGTCGATGCCATCGGAATGCTGGTGTGATGCGGACAGACGCAGGGCCAGCTGTTCACTACCTCCCTGGACCGTGGCTCGGGCGGAATATCGCGCGGGGTCGGCTTCATCGCTCGAGGGATTCTGGTCTCCATAGGTACCGGCATCGGTGGTGAACTGGCCGGAGAGCCCGGAAGCCGGCGGACGGGTAATGACATTAACCACGCCACCGATACCGGAGCTGCCATACTGGGCAGAGACAGCGCCCTTGACCACTTCCACCCGCTCAATATCGAGCACGGCCAACTGGCTGACGTCCACCGTCGATCCGGTGGTGGCCGTCATTGGCATACCGTCGATCAGAACCAGCACACGATCGGATTCGATTCCCTGAAGCCAGACCTCGTAACCGGGCTTGCCATGGATCTCCCGGAGCTGCAAACCCGGCACGTTTTGCAGAGCCTCTTTCAGATTGCGAGCGTGGGTTTTCTCAAGCTCTTCGGCGGTAACCACTTCGGTCCGCACCGGGGTGTCCAGCAACTGACGCTCACTGCGGGTTCCGGTGACAACAAGCTCATCCAGGTAACCGGCAGGCCGGGTGTCCGCGAGTGTTGCCGTGGAGAGCATGGCGATGAGGGAAGCGCAGGACAAAGATAGATGTGATATTCGAGAATACATAAACCAACCAAACGACTCATATCTTAGTGCGAACGATTATCGTTTGATTTTAGATTTATATCAATGCCCGGACTGGAATTTTTGTATAGGCACAAAAAAACCGGCCGGAGCCGGTTTTCTATTACTGCTTCATCTACCGCAGATCAGTGAGTCTGCTGCTCTTCGTTTGCTTCACCCGCAGCTTCTTCCTGCTTGCGCTTGAGCGCTTGGGCATAGATGGCATCGAAGTTCACCGGCGCCAGCATCAGGGCCGGGAAACTGCCCTTATTGACGATGCCGTCGATTGCTTCGCGAGCGTAGGGAAACAGGATGGTCGGGCAATAGGCGCCGAGCATCTGGCCCAACTGCTGGCCTTCGATGCCCTGCACCAGGAACACGCCGCCCTGCTGGATCTCGACGATGTAAGCCACCTTCTCACCCACTTTTGCGGTGACGGTCAGGGAAAGCACAACCTCATACTGGTTGTCGCTGACCTTGTTGTGGGAGGTGTTCAGATCCAGGTTAACCTGCGGCTTCCACTGCTCCTGAAACACGGTGGGCGAGTTGGGCGACTCAAAAGACAGGTCCTTCACATAGATGCGCTGAAGGGCAAACTGGGGTTGGTTCTGGTTGTCATTGCCTGCTGCGGCTTGCTGATTCTCAGCCATTTTCAGTCCTTTCGTTCTCGATCATGGGCTCGGGGCCCGTTGTTATGGGATGCTATAGAGCGTGCTGCCGGGACATTTTACGTTCAGGCCGGGCCGGCTTATGTGAAACAGTGCGGCAGAATGATCTTCAGATCAAGGGCCGCCCTATTTCTTCACCAGCGGGAGATTGCTGGCTTTCCAGTCAGCCACGCCACCGTTCAGGCGAACCACATTGCTGAAGCCTTCCGCGTTCAGCTGCTTGACCGCCATCGCGGAATGCTGGCCCATCTTGTCGGCAACGATGATCTGCTTGTCCTTGAACTTGCTCAGCTCGCCAACGCGGCTCTTGAGACTGTTCAGGGGAATGTTGATCGAGCCGGTAATGCGCCCCTCACCAAACTCCTTGCGGTCCCGGATGTCGACTACAACGGCTTCATCCTTGTTGATCAGATTGACCGCGCCCTGGGCCGAGATCTTGGCACCGCCACGACGGGATTCCAGAATAAGGATGGCGACCAGGAATGCCACGAACAGCGACACAAGAATGTAGTGGCTAACGACAAATTCAAACAACCGGTCCATGAATTTACCCTGATAATGAGTTTGGCGCGATTATACACAGCCTGCTCCCCGGACAGAAGGTGACGAAACTGGCCAGTAAATGCGAAAATAGATAAACTCCATTTTCGTTTTAGTAAATTTACTAACATTTTACTTCCGGACTTAATGATGACTGCAATGCGCAAGCCGACTGCACTGATTATCCTGGACGGCTGGGGCCATCGCGACCCGGCTGAAGACAATGCCATCAGCAACGCCAGCACCCCGTTCTGGGACAAACTCTGGCAGAACCAGCCCAAGACCCTGATCAACACCTCAGGTATGTTTGTAGGGCTGCCGCAGGGGCAAATGGGTAACTCGGAAGTTGGCCATATGAACCTGGGCGCAGGGCGCGTGGTCTATCAAAGCCTTACCCGTATCGACAAGGATCTGGAAGAAGGTACTTTCCAGCAGAACGAGGCTCTCTGTTCCGCGATTGATAAAGCCGTCCAGAGTGGCCGCGCCGTTCATCTGATGGGCCTGATGTCTCCCGGTGGCGTGCACAGCCACGAAGACCACATCATTGCCGCTGCCGAACTGGCCGCCGCCCGTGGCGCCAGGGAAGTCTATATTCACGCCTTCCTCGATGGCCGGGACATGCCACCCCGCAGCGCCAAACCGTCACTTGAGAAAGCCGCGGCCAGACTCAAGAGCCTCGGTGTCGGCCGCGTTGCCTCGATCGTGGGCCGCTACTATGCCATGGATCGCGACAACCGCTGGGACCGTGTGGAAGCCGCCTACAACCTGATGACCCAGGGCACCGCAGAATTCACCGCATCCGATCCGGTATCCGGGCTGGAACAGGCTTACGAGCGCGGAGAGAACGACGAGTTTGTAGCACCAACCCGCATCCACGCCGCCGGGGAGCCGGAAGGCACCATCAACGATGGCGACACAGTGCTGTTCATGAATTTCCGTGCCGACCGCGCCCGGGAAATGACCCGTACCTTCGTGGAGAAGGACTTCGACGGTTTCGAGCGCAAGAAGCACCCGGAACTGGCCGATTTTGTGATGCTGACCGAGTACGCGGCCGACATTAAAACCTCCTGCGCCTACCCGCCAGAGCAGCTCAGCAACGGCCTTGGCGAGTATATGGCCAAGCAGGGCAAGACCCAGCTGCGCATCGCCGAAACCGAAAAATATGCCCATGTCACCTTCTTCTTCAATGGTGGAATGGAAACGCCGTTCGACGGTGAAGAGCGGATCCTGGTACCTTCCCCGAAAGTCGCGACCTACGATCTGCAGCCGGAAATGAGTGCGCCCGAGGTCACCGACAAGCTGGTGGAGGCCATCAAGAGCGGCAAATACGATCTGGTGGTCTGCAACTACGCCAACGGCGACATGGTTGGCCACACCGGCAAGCTGGATGCGGCTATCAAGGCGGCCGAATGCCTGGACGAATGCGTAAAGCGTGTTGTCGAGGCACTTGATGAAGTCGGCGGCGAAGCACTGATTACCGCCGACCACGGCAACTGCGAGCAGATGACCGACCCCAACTCCGGCCAGGTTCACACCGCCCATACGATCGGGCCGGTGCCACTGGTATACACCGGCCACCGCAACGTGGTGCTGAAGAACGACGGCAACCTGAGCGATGTGGCACCCTCTCTGCTCGCCCTGATGGGGCTGGAGCAACCAGAGGAAATGACCGGGCACAGCCTGGTCGAGATCGGCTGATCCGGGAACGGAACCAACCTTTGCGATTTACCGCAACTCTGGCGCTCACCCTTCTACTGGGTGCAGCGCCGGCACTCGCCCAGCAGGAGGTCACCCCGGCCCAGATCGAGGAACTCAAGGAACGCATTGAGGACATCGACGACTGGCTGGAGGATGCCGAAGAAGACCGCTCCGCCCTGGAGCGGCAGCTTGCTGCGACCGAAAAGAACATCAGCCGCCTGACCCGCGAACGCCGCTCCCTGCGCCAGCAGGCAGAGCGACAGCAGCAAAAACTCCGGGAGCTGGAGAAAGAAGCCCAGGAGCTCACCCGCACACTCAACCGCCAGCGGGACAGCCTCAAGACGCAGATCCGCGCCGCCTGGATGGAAGGGGATGCACCAGCCGTAAAGGTTCTGCTCAATGAAATTGATCCGGACAAGATTGCCCGGACCATGACCTACTACGAGTACCTCAGCAAGGACACAGTTACTCGACTGGAGGCATTCAGGCAAAGCCTGCAGGAACTGAGGAGCACCCAGGCTGCGGTTCAGTCGACCAGGGTTGAACTGGCAAGAACCGAGGAAAACGTAGCCAAACGCCAACAGGACCTGACAGCGTCCAGACAGGAACGCCAGCAGACGCTGGCCGCCCTGAATGCCGATATCCAGAACCGTCGCAGCGAACGGGAAGAGCTGGAATCGGATCGCAAACGGCTGGAAAACCTGCTTGAGGAAGTCCAGCAGGCGATCAACAACATCCCCTCGCCCAATGAATCCCAGCCCTTCGCGTCATTGCGCAACAAGCTGCCCTGGCCAGTGAAGGGCCAGGTGTTGAGCCGCTATGGCGAGCGCTATGCCGACGGCAAACTCCGGCGCAACGGCCTGCTTATAGCCACCGGAGACGACGCGGAAATTCGCGCCATACACTACGGTCGGGTCGTGTTTGCCAACTGGCTGAGGGGATTTGGCCTGATCACCATCATTGATCACGGCGACGGCTACATGACACTGTATGGCCACAGCAGCAGCCTGTTCACCAGCCCGGGAGACTGGGTGGCCGCTGGTGAGCCCATCGCCCAGGCCGGCCGCACCGGCGGCACCGATTCCCCGGCGCTGTATTTTGAAGTCCGGCACAATGGCAAGCCCGACAATCCGGGCCGGTGGCTGGCAAACTGAGAAGCCCCGGGAGGGCTGACAAACGCCCCGGGTAACGCCATACTGTCCGGAGTCAGGGAATCCAGTCCAACTATCGGAATAAAAACGGGATATGTGAATGAAACGGGTCAGAAGTACACTCCACGCCTTTCCATTACGCAGCATTGCGCTCGCTACCTGTTTCGCAACCGCTTCCGGACTGGCCTGGGCCCAGGATGAAGACGCCGCCACCGAGCAGCTGCTGGAAGGCATTCAGAACGGCGAACGGGTGGAAATCAGCCTCCCTGATCCCGAGAAGCAGCTGCCGCTGGAAGACCTTCGCAAGTTCACCGAGGTATTCAGCCGTATAAAGGATGCCTATGTAGAGGACGTAAGCGATCGCAAACTCCTCGAAAGCGCTATCAAGGGCATGCTGTCAGACCTCGATCCTCACTCTACCTACCTGGCACCGAAGGACTACGAGGAACTGGAAGAAAGTACTTCCGGCGAGTTCGGCGGGTTGGGCATTGAAGTGGGCATGGAAAACGGCTTCGTTAAAGTGATTGCGCCCATCGACGACACGCCGGCACAGAAGGCGGGCGTCCAGGCCGGCGACCTGATTATCAAGCTTGATGAAAAGCCGGTTAAAGGTATGAGCCTCGAAGAAGCGGTACAGCTTATGCGAGGCAAGCCAGGTTCCATACTGACGCTGACCATTATGCGTGAGGGCGAAAGCGCGCCTATCGAAATCGAAGTCGAGCGCGACATCATTAAAGTGACCAGCGTGAAATCCCGCATGCTGGAGAATGGCTATGGTTATGTCCGCATCACCCAGTTCCAGGCGGATACCGGCTCTCAGTTCAAGGATGCCCTGAACGGCCTGGAAGACGAACTCGGCCGAGACCTTGACGGGCTCATCATCGACCTGCGCAACAACCCCGGCGGCGTACTCCAGGCGGCTGTAGAGACTGCAGACGCCCTGCTCAATGAAGGGCTGATCGTCTACACGGAAGGCCGCATCCAGAGTTCGCGCCTGCGCTTCAGCGCACGGGCCGGCGACATCATGGAAGGCACACCGATCGTGGTACTGATCAATGGCGGCTCCGCCTCCGCGTCAGAGATCCTGGCCGGCGCCCTTCAGGACCATGAACGGGCCGTGGTAATGGGCACCAAATCCTTCGGCAAGGGCAGTGTTCAAACAGTGATTCCGCTGGATGAGACCCATGCCATCAAAATGACCACCGCGCGCTATTACACGCCGGACGGCCGTTCCATCCAGGCGACCGGAATCAAACCGGACATTGAAGTACGCCCCGCGAAACTGAAAGAACTCGACAGCAAACCCTTCTTCACCGAGGCGGACCTGAGTGGGCACCTTGAAGGCCAGAATGAAGGGCAGCAACAGGACGGTGAAAACGACGCAGAAGGTCAATCCGGCTCCATGGCGGACCGGGATTACCAGCTGCGCTCAGCACTGAACCTGCTCAAGGGCATCCGGATTCTGAACCCCAACAAAAAGGACAAGGCAGAAGGAAGCGATCAGTGAGAGTAGTGAGTACTCTGCTGGCCCTGGCATTTTGCATTGCCGCCGGCGCGGTGTCGGCAGAGCCGGCAAGAACGGCTCTGCCCCCAACCATTGCCATTATTATTGATGACATGGGTCACAGCCTTGTTGAAGGTGAGCGACTGGCAAACCTGGATCAGCCGCTCACCCTGGCATTCCTGCCCTATCGCCGACACACGGATAGCCTTGCCCGGCTCGCCCACAAGCAGCACAAGGAAATCATGCTGCATGCCCCCATGGCCAACACCCGCAATTATGGCCTCGGCCCCGGTGGCCTGACACCGGATATGGACGAACAGAACATGGTGACCACCCTGCGCAGGGCACTCCAGTCCATCCCCCATGTCCAGGGGGTCAACAACCACATGGGTAGCCTGCTGACACAGCAGCTGCAGCCTATGGACTGGGTGATGAAAGAGTTGTTCCGCTACCCGGTGTACTTTATCGACAGCCGCACCATCGCCTCGTCTGTTGCCGGTGATGTCGCCGCTGCATACCGGATTCCAACCATGACCCGGGACGTGTTTCTCGACCATGAGCAAACCGAGGAGTTTGTGGACCGCCAGTTCAAATTGCTGATCAAGCGCGCCCGGGAAAATGGCAGCGCCATCGGCATCGGCCATCCTCACAAGGTCACCGTGGATTACCTGGAGAAGCACCTGCCAAAACTGGATGAGCAGGGTATCGCCATTGCTACCGTCAGCGGCCTGTGGGCCATGCGCAATGGCAATCGGGAGATGTTTGCGGAGGGAGAGAAGCAGGCCATTCGACCTGCTTTTGCGAAGAAGGATTAATCGCGGACTTCGATTCCCTGAGTCTTCATAAAGGCTTTCGCCTCAGGAATGGTGTGCTGTCCGAAGTGAAAGATAGACGCCGCCAGAACTGCATCGGCGCCGCCCTGGGTGACGCCATCGGCCAGGTGCTGCAGCTCTCCGACACCGCCGGAGGCAATCACCGGCACAATCACCGCATCGCTGATGGCCTTGGTCAGGCCCAGATCGAATCCGATCTTGGTGCCGTCCCGGTCCATACTGGTCAGCAGTAGCTCACCAGCACCCATTTCCACCATCTTGCGTGCCCATTCAACAGCGTCCAGCCCCGTGGGCTTGCGACCACCGTGGGTAAAGATTTCCCAGCGGGGCTCCTCGCCCTCTTCACTGACCCGCTTGGCATCAATGGCCACCACAATGCACTGGCTGCCAAAGCGCTCCGCCGCTTCCCGCACAAATTCCGGATTGAACACGGCCGCGGTGTTGATCGAGACCTTGTCAGCCCCGGCATTCAGCAGTTTGCGAATGTCATCCACGGTACGCACACCGCCACCAACCGTCAGCGGAATAAAGACTTCCGCCGCCATCCGCTCCACAGTTTCATAGGTGGTGTCACGGCTTTCGTGACTGGCGGTGATATCGAGGAAGGTGATTTCGTCGGCACCCTGCTCATTGTAACGACGGGCCACTTCCACCGGGTCGCCGGCATCACGGATATCAACGAAGTTGACGCCCTTTACGACGCGGCCTTTGTCGACATCCAGGCAGGGAATGATGCGTTTCGCCAGAGCCATAAGTCGTCCTTATCCCTTCAAACTGTCGCAGAAGGCCTGGGCTTCCGCCACGTCCAGGGTACCCTCGTAGATAGCACGGCCGGTAATGGCACCGAGGATTCCCTTGTCTGCCACGGTAGCCAGACGCTTGAGGTCGTCCATGTTGGTGACACCGCCGGAGGCGATAACGGGGATTCCCCCTTCTTCGGCCAGTGCCGCAGTGGCCTCGACGTTTACACCCTGCATCATGCCGTCGCGGCTGATGTCGGTGTAAACAATGGCATCCACGCCGTCGTTGGCGAACCGTTTGGCGAGATCGGTGGCCATCACTTCCGAGACCTCCGCCCAGCCATCGGTAGCCACACGGCCGTCTTTGGCATCCAGGCCAACAATGATGTGGCCGGGGAATTTCTTGCACATCTCGGTCACGAATTCCGGCTCTTTAACGGCCTTGGTGCCGATGATGACCCACTGCACGCCGGCCTTCAGATAGGCCTCGATGGTTTCCGCTGAGCGGATGCCACCGCCGATCTGGATCGGCAGATCCGGGTATTTTCGGGCGATTGCCTGAACAATTTCCCCGTTGACCGGTTCGCCAGCAAAGGCTCCGTTCAGGTCAACCAGGTGCAGGCGCCGCGCGCCGGCTTCCACCCAGCGGGTGGCCATATCGACAGGGTCGTCACCAAACACCGTGGAGTCGTCCATGCGGCCCTGACGAAGCCGTACGCACTTGCCGTCTTTCAGATCAATCGCGGGAATTATCAACATTTTCCAGTCCAGTTCGTAAAATTCTCAAGCAACTGCAAACCCGCCCGGGCACTTTTCTCCGGGTGGAATTGCACCGCAAAAATATTGTCTCGCGCCACCGCTGCCGCAAGGTCTACACCATAGTGGGTGCGGCCCGCCATATCAGCGTTGCCCTCGGCCTCTGCGTAGTAACTGTGCACGAAGTAGAAACGGTCACCCTCGGGAATGTTATGCCACAGAGGGTGATCAATGGTCTGCTGCACCTGATTCCAGCCCATGTGGGGCACTTTCAGGCGCTCGCCGTTTTCCGTGAGGTGATCACCGAAATAGCGCACTTGCGAAGGGAACAGGCCGATACAGTCAACGCCACGGTTTTCCTCACTGCGGGACATCAGGGCCTGCATGCCCACGCAGATGCCGAGAAACGGCCGGTCTCTGGAGACTTCCCGAACCAGTTCAACGACACCCAGTCGCTGCATCTCCGCCATGCAGTCTCGGATGGCGCCCACGCCGGGGAGGATGACACGGTCTGCTTCGCGAATTTTTTCGGCGTTGTCGGTGACCAGTACGGTGGTGTCCGGGGCAACGTGCTCTACCGCTTTTTTGGCAGAGTGAAGATTGCCCATGCCGTAGTCGATTATGGCAACGGTTTTCATGGTTGTTGCTATGTCCTTGATTGACCGGCCAAAGGTGACCGGTTAAAGCGAGCCTTCTGGCGACGAGCCTTTTACAGAGAACCTTTGGTGGACGGCGTAATGCCGGCCATCCGCTCGTCCATCTCGATCGCCATGCGCAGGGCACGGCCAAAGGCTTTAAACACGGTTTCGATCTGGTGGTGGGTATTCTTGCCCTTCAGATTGTCGATGTGCAGGGTCACCATGGAGTGATTCACGAAGCCGTGGAAGAACTCCTCGAACAGATCAACATCGAAACCGCCCACGGCGCCACGGGTGTAAGGTACATCCATCATCAGGCCAGGGCGGCCGGACAGATCGATAACCACCCGGGAGAGGGCTTCATCCAGCGGCACGTAGGCATGACCGTATCGGCGGATGCCCTTTTTGTCGCCAACGGCCTGCTTGAAGGCCTGGCCAAGGGTGATACCGATGTCTTCCACCGTGTGGTGATCGTCGATGTGCAGATCGCCCCTGGAAACGATGTTCAGATCCACCAGACCATGACGGGCAATCTGGTCCATCATGTGCTCCAGAAAGGGCACGCCGGTGTCGAAACTGGATTTACCGGTGCCGTCGAGATCAATCTCAACGGTGATCTGGGTTTCAAGGGTATTTCGTTCTACCCGAGCCTTACGTTCGGCCATGGGGACTCCGTGACAATTGAGCGGCATAATGCCGGAAAAATTCTATCCGGCGATTATACCTTTTATGACCGCTGGAGTCCCACAACCGGTTTAATCGCTACGATAGCGAAGCGCGGGTTAACGGCAAGCAAGGCTTTGTCAGAAGGCCTTCTTGAGGTTGTTCATGTAAGTATCCACGAGGCTGTTGAACTCGTGCTTGATGACCGGGCTGATTGCCAGTTTGAGCAGGCTGGGCAGGGGCACAGTCAACTCTGCACTGGTCTGGAACTTCACGGCAGTGGCATTGTCACCCTTGGACTTGATGGTCCAGGAACCGCTCACAACTCCGTTGCCCTCGCCTTTTACCGGCTCCCAGGTAATCCGCCCGGCCTCTTTGTCCGAATGGTACTTGCAGGCATAGACCGACTGGATCGCGTGCTTGTCGACGCCGACTTTTTCCATTTCCCAGCGGTAGGTATTGTCGCCGAGATCTGTCAGTTTGTGGACCTTGGGAAAGTGACTGGCTGAACGTGGCACATCCGCCAGCAGATCAAACACTTCATCATAGCTCCCCGGAATCTCAAGTTCCCGGTTCAGCTCAATCGAAACGGTAATAGCCACGGCCAACTCCTTCTTGTGTTTATAGGTATCAATGTAGTCGGAAATTTAAGGGGGTGTATTTTGGCCCAACACTACCGCATTGTCATACTCCGCGCTGTTAATTTGTTAACCCTGCGTTATCCTTTGGGTCATTGGCGTCAGTATTCGCCGCGAATACTGCAAGCTCCCAACATTAGGAAGGAAGCCTGAAATATGAAAGCCGTCCGTTATGTGCTGATTGCTGTCGTTGCACTGGTCGTTCTTGCAGTGGCCGCCGTTGCCATTGCCATGGCCGTGATCAACCCCAACGACTACAAGCCTCAGATTGAACAGGCCGTTGAGGATGCAACGAACCTGGATCTGATGCTGGAAGGCGACATTGGCTGGTCTTTTATCCCGCTGGGCCTGGAGCTAAATTCCGTAGAGGCCACACTTGAAGGTGATCGTTTTGTGGCCCTGGAGCAGCTGATTGCCCAGATCGATTTCTGGTCTTTGATTGCCATGTCGCCGCGGGTGAATACCTTCGTGCTGGACGGACTGGACGCCCGTCTTGAAGTAAACGAACAGGGCGAGGGCAACTGGACCCGCATCATGCCCGAAAAGCCAGCCGGGGCGGCAACGGAGGAGACAGCCGAGACCCAGGATGAGCAGGCACAGGATAGCGAGGGCGCCGGCGGCGAACCTCTGAACTTCAACGTTGAAAACGTTCAGATCAGCAATGCCCAGGTGCACTACACCGACAAAAGCACCGGCCAGTCAGTGACCCTTGAGAACTTCACGGTCAACGCCAGCAACATTACCCTGGGCTCCGAGTTCCCGCTGGAAATCGGTTTTCGGGTTGCGACGACCCAGCCCACCTTTGAAGTGGATGGCAGCATCAGCGCCCGCCTCGCCGCCAACGAGGCGTTCAACGAATTCGCCGTATCCGGCCTGAATGCCGTGTTCGACATGACCGGCGAGCCGTTCGGTGGCAAAGAGGTCACGGCTGAACTTGGGGGCTCGGCCAGGGCAAACCTGGAAAACGAAACCGCCAATCTGAGCGGCTTTACCGCCAGCCTGGCCAATCTGACCCTGTCTACCGATCTGAATGTCACTGGTTTCGGCGACAAGCCAACCCTGAGTGGCGAATTGTCCATCGCCGAATTCTCGCTCAAGGACCTGTTGAACAACCTCGGCCAGCCCGCGGTTGAAACCAGCGATCCGGACGTGCTGGAAGCTATCGCGTTCTCCACCGGCATTGGCGGCCCTGCCGGAAAGGTGGAGCTTACCGAGCTTACCATCAAACTGGATGACACCACCTTCAATGGCTCCGGTAGCTACAACCTGGCCGACTCAGGCATCGTCTTTAATCTGCAGGGCGACCAGTTGAATGCCGACCGTTACCTGCCACCCCAGGCAGAAGGAGAAACAGAGGGAGAAGCCGAGGAAGCACCCGCATCCCAGGAAACCGCTGCAGCTGGCCCCGAGGGCGATCTGCTACCCCTGGAGACTATTCGCAGCTTGCTGCTCGATATTGACCTGGGCCTCGGCCAGCTGATCGTCAGCAACCTGACCATCAACGAAATCAAGGCCAGCACCACGGCGAAAAACGGCCTGCTCAAAATTGACGAGTTCAGCGGCAAACTCTACGAGGGCAGCTTTGGCGCCAACGTGACCATCGACGCCCGCAGCGATAATCCGAAATGGACCGTGGGTTCAGACGTCACCAACGTACAGACCCTGCCCCTGCTCACCGATCTGGCGGAGGTGGAGATGCTCGCCGGCGGCGCAAACCTCAAGGTGAACGCCACCACCACCGGCAACCGCATCTCGGCCCTGCGCAGCAATGCTGACGGCCAGATCAGCTTCAACCTGGCAGAGGGCGAGTTCCGCCAGATGAACCTGACCCGCATGGCCTGCCAGGGCATCGCCCTGGTCAACCAGGAAGATCTGACAACCACAGACTGGGGCACCAGCACACCGTTCAACGACATGCGTGGCACCCTCGACATCAACGGTAACACCCTGAACAACACCGATCTGGTGGCAGCACTGGCCGGCATGCGCCTTGAGGGCAATGGCACCGTCGATATGGCCCAGAGCCAGCTGGACTATGAGGTGGGCCTGAGAGTCGTCGGCGAAATCCACAGGGACAACGCCTGCCGTGTCACCGAATACGTACAAAATGCGGTAATTCCTGTGGAGTGTCGGGGCAACTTCGCCGAGGACCCGGCCGGCCTATGTTCTTTCGATGGATCCCGCTTCCGGGACACCCTGAAAACCATCGCGGAAAACGCCGCCAAGGCCAAAGCTCGAGAAGAAGTCGACAAGGCAAAGACCAAGGCAGAGGAAAAGGTGAAAGAAAAGGTCCAGGAGCAGATCGGCGACAAGCTGAAGGGTCTGTTCAACTGATGCCCGACCGTTTCGCCGACAAACTGCTGCAATGGTACGACAACCACGGCCGGCATGACCTGCCGTGGCACCACAACCGGAACGCCTATCGGGTATGGGTTTCGGAAATCATGTTGCAGCAGACCCAGGTAACCACCGTTATCCCCTACTTTGAGGCGTTCATGGAACGTTTTCCCGACGCCCATGCCCTGGCCGAAGCCCCCGTGGATGATGTACTCAGCCACTGGTCTGGCCTTGGTTACTACGCCCGGGCCCGCAACCTGCAGAAAGCCGCGCAAACGGTGGTTCGCGAATTTGGTGGCGAATTTCCACAGACTCAGGAAGAGCTTGAAACCCTGACCGGAATCGGCCGCTCCACAGCCGCCGCCATTCTGGCCCAGGCCTTCGGCATTCGCGCCGCCATTCTGGACGGCAACGTGAAACGTGTGCTGGCCCGCTACCATGCCATCCCCGGCTGGCCGGGACAGACCGCCGTGCTCAACCAACTCTGGCAACGGGCCGAGGAGCATACTCCGGAACAACGGGTGCGCGACTACACCCAGGGCATTATGGATCTGGGCGCCATGGTGTGTACCCGTAGCCGGCCGGCCTGTGACAGCTGCCCGCTGCAAGAGGGCTGCAAGGCCTACGCCCAGGGGGAAACCTCACTCTACCCCGGTTCCAAACCGAAAAAGGCCAAGCCGGAGAAAACCACCTGGATGGTCATCCTCGAGGACGGCGAGGGGCGAATCCTCTTGGAACGGCGCCCGCCCAGTGGTATCTGGGGCGGCCTCTGGAGCCTGCCGGAACTGGACCCGGCCTACGGCGCCGACGAGCTTCAGGAAGCCTGCGAACAGAGCCTGGGGCTGGAATGCGCAGAGCCGGAGCTGATCAGCGGCTTCCGACATACCTTCTCCCATTACCACCTGCACATACAGCCGGCCCGCCTGAACGTCACCGGCGACGCCAACACCGTTGCAGACAGGGATCATCTGAAATGGCTGCACCGCCATGAAGCCCTGAACCTCGGTCTGCCGGCGCCGATCCGGTCGCTGCTTACCGAACCTGAGCAAGCCGCCCTGCTCTGATTTGATCCGACTCGGTCCGCTAGCGCCCTCAGCCGCAACGATCTGTTATCATCACCGCCAGCAACATTTGCCAACAGGAGCCACCATGAGCCGTACCGTTTTCTGCCGCAAATACCAGAAAGAACTGGAAGGCCTGGACTTCCCGCCCATGCCCGGCGCCAAGGGCCAGGACATTTTCGAGAATATTTCGAAGCAGGCCTGGGAAGAATGGCAGGCCCAGCAGACCATGCTGATCAACGAGAAACACCTGAGCCTGATGGACCCGAACACCCGCAAGTACCTGCAGGCGCAGATGGAACATTTCTTCAACAACGAACCGTTCGACAAGGCCGAAGGCTACGTTCCACCGGAACAATAACCCCGGATTGATCAAAGCCTGAGCATGCCTGAAAAGATTCAGAAATTTTTCAGGCCTAGCCTTGACTCAAAACATCGAAACCGGTTTAATAGCGCCCCGTTGCACAGCAGTAGCGCAACACGCCCGGATAGCTCAGTTGGTAGAGCAGGGGATTGAAAATCCCCGTGTCGGTGGTTCGATTCCGCCTCCGGGCACCATTACGAATTCAGACAGAACCCGCCATGTGCGGGTTCTGTTGTTTCTGACGCCCGAGAAAACCGATTCACGCTGAGACTCTTTGGGCATGACTCGCCCTGGGATCAATGCGCTCTTCCATCAGCCGTCGTTCACACATGGCTCTTTTCAGTTCCGAGTAATTAGTGGGGCTCGGATCCTCTTCGTAACGCTCCTGAGCCATTCTCGCCAGGTCACATTTATCAAGCCATTTCTCGATCAGCTCTGTCGTCTTCATAGCCACCTCGTCTATTTGAATTCACTCGGTCAGCATAAAGACGTGGGGCCGGAGCTATCTCGGTTGTTTTTCGCATGAATTGTGGCAAATGATGGCATTCATTGCGGGCTAACACTGAGGACCGCATCCGCTCGCGCAGCAAAACGATTGCGTGCGATGTTTAAAGCTGGCTGAACAGGCCCGGAAGTATTGAGCTTACTTCCATTACATAAATGTGACAAAGTAATGTGCTGAGAGCCGAACCCTGCCAGATTAATGATGTCGCGCCCTGACTGCGCGAAGACAAACCCGAGCCAATTGCGGGAAGGGTGAACCAATGAACTACCGCCAACTCATCCTCGCCGGAATACTCGGGCTTCTGGCATTTGCGCTTTGGACCAGCCCCGAGTTCAAACACATCGCTGCCGGGGTTGCCATCTTCCTGTTTGGCATGCTTTCGCTCGAGAATGGGTTTCGTCAATTTACCGGCGGGCTTCTGGAGAGGCTACTACGCCGGACCACGGATACGATTCCGAAGAGTCTGGGTTTTGGCATCGTCAGCACCGCCATTATGCAATCCAGTTCTCTGGTATCGGTCATTACCATATCGTTCCTGAGCGCCGGCCTGCTTCCGCTGATCACCGGCATTGGCATCATTTTCGGAGCCAACCTTGGCACCACAACCGGGGCCTGGCTGTTCGCAACTATTGGCATGAAGATGAGTCTCTCGGCCTTTGCTTTGCCGATGCTTGTTTTCGGCGTGGTCCTGAACTTTCAGCAATCCCGCGTGCTCAAGGCCTTTGGTTCGATTCTGGCCGGACTGGGGTTTCTGTTTCTCGGCATAGATTTCATGAAGGAAGGATTCGAAAGCTACCAGTCGGCGGTCGATCTACGCGACTATGCGATGACGGGCATAACCGGACTGCTCATCTACACGGGGCTCGGAATTCTGGCGACCGTCGTCATGCAGTCGAGCCACGCGACTCTGGCCCTGACCCTGGCCGGCCTGGCCACAGGCCAGGTAACCTATGAGAACGCTCTGGCCCTGGCTATCGGTGCCAATATTGGCACCACGGTGACCGCGCTGATAGGCGGTCTCAGCGCGAATATCGCCGGCAAGCGGCTGGCAGGCGCCCACCTTTTGTTCAATATATCGACGGCGGCAATTGCACTGGTGCTGATTGAGCCGCTTCGGTGGTCCGTCGACAGCCTGTCAGCTCTTATGTCGATCGCAGAAGATGATTACACAGTCAAACTCGCCGTGTTTCACACCCTGTTCAACTGCCTGGGCGTCGCCGTGATGTTGCCATTGATATCACGTATGGCGAGCGCGCTGGAGCACTGGTTGCCGGAGCGAGAGGAAGAGGCCGCGGCGCAGCCCAAGTACCTGAACCCCGCTGCGATGGACTTTCCCGATAGCGCAAACGCAGCAGTCCGCCGTGAAGTCTGGCACCTGTTCGATCAAGCCTTTGTCATCCTCGCCCATGGTCTTCACCTGCATCGTGAACAGATCCGCAACTGCGATGATCTGGAATGGATGATCAATCATAGCCGGGAGCGTATCGACATCGACATCGACCTGGTCTACCGGCAGCGCGTCAAGCAGCTTTATAACGCCATCCTCGATTTCATTTCCGGGCGAATGGCGCGCATGTCCCCCGCCAGTTCCACCGACTCCCTCTACCGTTTGCAGCACGCCGCCGCCGAAATGGTGGAAGCCATCAAGCACGTCAAACACCTGCGCAAGAATCTCACCAACTACATGGTTGCGGACAATACAGCGATCCGTAATGAGTACAATGATCTCCGGCTGCGGGTTGCGATGGTGCTCCGCGAGACTCATCGGTTTTACGAGGGAAACTTTGACGATGCCAGCACGGCAATACTGGAGCTGGACGAGATCGCTGTGCGTGCCCGAGTGGACCGAGAATCCATGGTCGCTCGCGTTACGCGACTCCTCGGGGCAAAGCGGATTGATTCGGCAATGGCCACCTCTCTGCTCAATGATTCCGCCTATGCCAGCGAGACAGTGGATGCTATTCTCAGTGGAACGCGTGCGCTCCTTACAGCTACGGATGTGGAAGCAGCCCGGACTACGGAGGCACTGTCGGTGAGCGATGAGGGCCAGGCAGAAATTACCGTCTGAGGCGTTACCGGCCCGTGACTAACTCCAGGCCGACCAATCTTCGAACACGGCGGAGTCGGACAATGGGTTTCAAGGATTTGGTGGCGAGGCTTGATGATATTCTGCGCGAACACGACAAGGGCAAATCCCTCAAGCGCAAGGAACTGAAACACCTCAAGCAGGAGCTGGAAAAAAAGCAGGCGAAATACCGCGAACGACTCGATTCCGGCTCGTCAGAGGAAACACCGGCTCAGACCGAGGTTCGCCTCCGAGTTGTGGAGGCACAACTCGCTAAACTGCGAGAGCTTATGGAAGAAGCATCCCTCTGATAGTAAAGAACAATACAGCTGCCAGCAGCGCCGATAACGGTACCGTAATCAACCAGGCAGCCACGATCCTGAATACCGCCGACCGCTTGACAAGCTCCTGACGGTACACTTTTTTCAGGCTCTTCCGCTCGCTTTTCGAAATCGGTACGGCACCACCATTTTGCCGCTTGAGATTCTTGAGGATCTCTCCCTTCTCTTCGAACGAGGCTTCATCGAACTCCTCAAGCAGACGCTCTACTTTCTCCCGATCTTCTCCGGCATGATGCGCCTCGATTTCGTCGATCTTCTGGCGATAAGTGGTTTTGAGATGCTCGCGCAGAAAGCCGACTCCGAAAACGCCCCCGATGGCAATGTGGGTCGAGCTCACAGGAAGGCCAAGCTGGCTTGCGATGATAACGGTAATCGCCGCCGCCATGGCGACGCAGAAGGCACGCATGCGGTCGAGTTCCGTGATCTCGGATCCGACAGTGCGTATGAGCTTGGGGCCGTACAATGCCAGACCGAGAGCAATTCCGAGCGCCCCCACCAACAACACCCAGCTAGGGATCGCCGCCTGTGCCGCGACACCACCTTGAAGCACGGCTTCATTGATCGCGGCCAGCGGGCCCACCGCATTCGCAACATCATTCGCCCCATGCGCGAAACTCAGAAGCGCAGCCGAAAAAATTAACGGGTATGTGAACAGGCTATCGACCCCCGCTTTACTGTTTTCCACTTCGACAGAAGAGCGGGCAATAAGCCATTTCGTGATCCACCACACGATGCCGCCAACAACCGCGCCGATGCCTATGGCGGGAAGGAAGCCAATGTCGACTAGCTTGCCTAGCCCCTTGATTACAAGATACGTGGAAAAGGCCCAGGCCATTATCGCGACGAACAGTGGTACGTTGTATTTGGCGGCCTGAGCGATGTCCCGCTTGTAAGTGATCCGGCGTTTGATCAGGTACAGGGAAAGTGCTGCGATGGCCCCACCCAGCACCGGCGATATAACCCAGCTAGCGGCAATCTGACCGAACTGACTCCAATCCACGATATCTACACCACCCGCCGCTATACCCGCGCCCATGACACCGCCGACGATTGAGTGGGTCGTGGATACAGGTGCCCCGATATAGGTGGCCGTATTCAACCAGAGCGAAGCGGCAAGCAACGCCGCCATCATGAGCCAGATAAAAGTGTCGGGATCTCCGATCAGCGCAGGATCGATAATTCCTTTCTTGATGGTGCCTACGACATCGCCGCCCGCTATAAGCGCGCCACTGGCCTCAAAGATTGCCGCTATCGCGATTGCCCCGGTCAGGGTCAATGCTTTGGAACCGACCGCGGGGCCCACATTATTGGCGACATCATTCGCGCCGATGTTCATCGCCATGTACCCGCCAATCATGGCGGCTATCACCAGCATGACGATGTTTGGAGCGTCAGCTCCGATCGAGCGCACGTACAACATAATCCCCGCCAGAAAAATCACCGCCAGGCCGATACGAAAAACCTCGGCTCGACCGTAACGGGTCGCCCTTTCTATGGCATTGATTTGATCCAGCTCCATATTTGCGCCGCCATCTGTCGATATCTAATGCAAACCTCTGAGCAAAAAAAACCGCGATCAAAATCGCGGTTTTTTTTGCAATTGAACCATTGCTATTCGCTTACAACGGTCACCGGACGATGGGCGTGCCTGATGACCTTCTCACTGACACTACCAAGAGTAAGACTTCTCAGCATTGAGTCGCCTCGCCGGCCCAGAAACATGTGGGAGCCGGGATTTTCATCGAGATACTCGACGATTTCCTTGGCTGGGTCCCCTTGAAGCAGAACTTCGTCCGCCGGCTCAACAATCCCGCTTACCGCCTGTTTCGCGGCATCAAATGCCTTGCGTCCGTATTCGTTGGCTTCTTCGTCAATGTCACTCTGCGGTATACCACTGACGATCAGTCTCTCGAGCTTGGTACCGGGGAAGACGGCAAGCAGTTTGAGTGGCTGGCTGGTCGCTTTGGCAAGCTCCGCTGCCATTTTGGCGGCATGCAACGAATGCTCTGAGCCGTCGCACGCCACTACAATGCTTTGAGTACCGTTAGCCATGATCCTCTCTCCCTTCCTGTTGGATGTACTTTCAACATAACACTGATGCGCAAGCCGGATGATTGACCCAAGTCATACACCCGGGTGACTCCTTTAGGGCTTAACTTTCCGATGAACACCATTCATTCCGTGGAATGCTATGACTCAGTGTAGATGACAAGGCATCAAAATCTATTCAGAAGATCCCGAAGGTGGGAAATGCCCGGAATTTATACTTATTGCAGTAACCTGTGGCACCATCGATTCTTGCGCTGCCGAGACGGCAAAAGACGATAAGGAGTGATTGAAATGCTGATGGCCATTGGGGCGATCATTGCAGGTCTGATTCTGCTGGTATGGAGTGCGAACAAATTTGTGGAAGGCTCGGCCACCACAGCCAGTCATTTTGGAATGCCGCCACTGCTGATTGGCATGGTTGTGGTTGGCTTCGGCACGTCTGCGCCGGAGATGGCGGTCTCCGCTCTGGCAGCCTCACAGGGCAATCCGGGGCTGGCGCTGGGTAACGCCTACGGATCAAACATCACCAACATTGCCCTGATCCTGGGTATCACAGCGCTGATGGCGCCCATCGCGGTGCATTCGCAGGTCATGCGCAAAGAGCTCCCCATTCTGATTCTGGTAACCGCCTTCGCCGGCTGGCAGCTTTGGGACGGTGACCTGAGCCGTATGGACGCGGTTGGTCTGATGCTGGTTTTTGTGTTGCTGATCGGCTGGAGTATCTACCAGGGCTTCCGGCAACCAGACGATGCTCTGGCGAAAGAGATGGCCGAAGAAGTGCATGCCATGCCGTTACGCAAAGCGCTTTTATGGCTCGTGGTCGGACTGCTGCTGTTGATCGTCAGCTCCCGCATTCTGGTCTGGGGCGCCGTTGATCTCGCTACTATGTTCGGCATCAGCGATCTGGTTATCGGCCTGACGATTGTCGCTATCGGCACATCGCTTCCGGAACTGGCTTCATCCATCATTGCGGCCCGCAAGGGTGAGCACGACCTGGCTCTCGGCAATATTCTGGGCTCCAACCTGTTCAACACCCTGGCCGTTGTGGGCATCGCAGGGCTGATTGCGCCGATGTCGGTGGCGCCGGAAGTGCTCACCCGTGACTTCCCGGTTATGGCTGCCCTCACCCTGGTTCTGTTTGCAATGTGCTATGGCTTCCGTGGCCCGGGGCGCATCAACCGGCTTGAGGGCAGCGCCCTGCTGCTTGCCTTCGTGGCCTATACGGTGTATCTCTTGGCTTTTTCAGGAGCGTAATCTATGTCACTGGCAGCCTGGCTCACATTCCTTGTTGCGGCCGTACTGATCAGCGTTTCCCCGGGCGCCGGGGCGATCAACACCATGAGTAATGGCATGCGTTACGGTGTTCGCCGTTCGCTGCCGGCCATCATGGGGCTGCAACTTGGTTTTGGCATCCAGATTCTGCTGGTGGGTGCCGGGCTGGGCGCCATCATTGCCTCCTCGAACATCGCCCTGTCGGTCATCAAGTGGCTGGGCGTTGCCTACCTGATCTGGCTGGGCATTTCCAAATGGCGCGAGCCGGTAATGGAATCCATGGACGATGACCGTCAGCCCGTTAGCGGCCACAAAAGGTTCTGGAATGCGGTGTTCGTGAACTTGACCAACCCCAAGGCCACGGTCTTTCTGGTGGCCCTGTTCCCGCAGTTTCTGGTGGCCGGAGCACCCCATGGCCCGCAGCTGATTACCATGGGTGCCACCCTGATCCTGGTCGACTGCCTGGTGATGCTGGGCTATGCCCTGCTCGCCAGCCAACTGTTCCGGTTCATGACCACCGTCCGCCGCCAGCGACAGATGAACCGGGTGTTTGGCGGGCTGTTCGTCACCGCCGCAGTCGCCCTCGCCAGCTTCAAACGCGCCTGATATCCAGCTGATTCAACGCAGGATGCACTCACGGCTCAGCTTCTGGCTGAGCGTCCTGCGCTGCTGCCTGAGGGTATTACCCCGGTCGTTACTGTACCCAGCCCGCAACTTGGACTGAATCCGGTCCAGTTTGCTCCTGTAGGTTGCGCAGGTTTTCTCAAGCTTGGCATCGGCCTTTTCTTTCGCGGTCATGCCGGAACCTCCCGGACGACTCGAGGCAAGCAGGCCTTCAACGTCTTTACGGATTCCGGACACTCGCTTGCCTTGCCTGAGATTCTCCGACATCGGCACTGTGACAGGCGCCTGTACCTCTAGCAGCTTATGGGGGATTTCTCCCGGCGGGTAATCAGAAAAGTGTGCCACGCCCCGGCTGTCTATCCAGGTGTAGACCTCGGCATTGGCTACTGAAACGAGAAAAAAAGACAAAACGAGACCAGCCATCATCCTTGGCATACGGTTCCACTCCCTGTGGTTCGGTAATTTGGTGGGGCAGTATAACGAAAAACCGTGGCCTTGGGGTGTATGAAAAAGGGTCAGATGAGAATGTCATCTGACCCTTTTTCAGACCCGGTTTCAGGCTTTACTGATCCAGAAGCTCAACCCAGTGCTGCACCGGCACCGGTGATTTGGTCTCCAGGTGCATCTGGCAACCGATGTTGGCGGTAACGATGCGGTCCGGATTATCGACGGTCAAAGCCTTCAGCTTGTTGCCAAGCAGCTTCTGGCTCATCTCCGGCTGGGTCACCGAATAGGTGCCCGCGGACCCACAGCAGAGGTGCTTGTCCTTGGTGGCAGCGAGATTGACACCGGCACGGGTCAGCACCTGCTCAACCACACCATTCTGCTTCATGGCGTGCTGCAATGTGCAGGGGC
The DNA here is from genome assembly GCA_003030785.1 of Marinobacter sp. B9-2. GTDB lineage: Bacteria > Pseudomonadota > Gammaproteobacteria > Pseudomonadales > Oleiphilaceae > Marinobacter. Next base: position 27,818 of record PYVH01000013.1, read on the forward strand.
AATGAAACGCCACCTTGCCCGGATCCCGGCGCACCTTGAGTTTCTCCAGGTCCTGCTTCAGCAGGAAAGCACCAAGATCGGTGCACAGCTCGCTCACCTTTTGCGCCCTGGCGGCGTAGACCGGGTCGTCTTTCAGCAGATGGCCATAATCCTGCACCATGGCGCCACAGCCGGAAGCCGTCATCACAATCGCTTCCGCACCCGCTTCGATGGCAGGCCACCAGGCATCTATGTTCTGGCGCATTCTTTCCAGGCCTTTCTCATGCTCGGAAAGATGGTAGTTCACGGCGCCACAGCAGCCGGCCTCAGGCGCTTCCACCATGGTAATACCAAGGCGGTCCAGAACCCGGGCGGCGGCGGCATTGGTGTTCGGAGTGGCCGAGGGCTGCACGCAGCCTGCCAGTGCCAGCACTATCCGGCTGTGACTGGCCGCCGGCCATGGCCTGGCCTGTTTTCTCGGCGGTACCTTGGTGCGCAGTGCTCCCGGCAGCACCGGGCGGAAGATCTGCCCCATCCGGAGCAGCACGCCGAACAACTGGCGGTTCGGAATCACCCGGGCCAGGGCCCAGCGCAACCACTTGTCTTTCGGTTTCCGGGGCAGTTCCTTTTCCATCAGGCCACGGCTGATATCCACCAGGCGGCCATACTGAACCCCGGAAGGGCAGGTAGTCTCACAGCTCCGACAGGTCAGGCAGCGATCCAGATGTTCCTGGGTTTTCTCGGTGACTTCCGCCCCTTCCAGGAACATTTTCATCAGGTAGATCCGGCCACGAGGACCGTCACGCTCGTCGTTCAGCTCCTGATAAGTCGGGCAGGTAGCGGTGCAAAAGCCACAATGCACACAGGCCCGCAGGATGGACTCGGCTTCCTGGCCTTCCTTGGTGTTGGCAAATTGTTGAACCAGATTCGTTTGCATAATTACAACCAGCTGTATAAGCGTCCGGGATTGAAGATGTTGTCCGGATCAAAGGCAGTCTTGATTCGGCGCTGAATGCCTTTGAGCGCCTCCGGTTGGTGGTGCATCACCTCACCGTTACGGTCGCCACCCCGGAACAGGCTGACCTGGCCACCGGCCGCTCGGGCGGGAGGTTCCAGGTCCTTCAGCTCACCGGCGCCACGGAACCAGCGCTGGGAACCGGCCCAGTCGATGAACCAGTTGCCTTCCAGTTCCGGCGTCGCCGCGGCGGAACCGACCGCGAAGCGCCAAAGCGGCACATCATTACCGGCAAAAAACTCGTGGTGGAAATCCTGCACTTCCTGCCAGAATTTATCGCCCTCCTCCATCACTTCACCGGACCACTTTTCAGCGGTGGCCTCGACACCGGATTTCGCACCGGACAGGCGCAGGTATACCTTGCCGTCCACCCAGCAGGCGGCGGTGATCGGCTTGGGCTCAGCGGCGCGGCTGTTCATGTAGTGAATCACCTCGTCCATGCCCATTTCCTGAACCAGGGTCAGGGAGGCGGCAGGCTTGGGCATTACTTTCATGCTGATTTCGGTGATCACGCCCAGGGTGCCAAGGGCACCGGCCTGGAGCCGGGATACGTCATAGCCGGCCACGTTTTTCATCACCTGGCCACCAAAGCGAAGATGCTCGCCCTTGCCGTTCAGCAGCCGGATGCCAAGTACCTGGTCCCGAACCGAGCCCGCCCAGGGGCGCCCCGGACCTGAGAGATTGCAGGCCAGGGTGCCACCAATAGTGGAGGCCGCACCCAAATGCGGCGGCTCGAAATGCAGGCACTGGCCTTCTTCGGCCAGCGTGGCCTCGATCTCGCTGAGCGGCGTGCCGGCGCGGACGGTCAGCACCAGCTCCACCGGGTGGTAATCCACAATACCGGTGTGCTCGCCCACGTTGAGGGTTCCGGCATCGGTGTCGGCTTCCCGGCCCATGAAAGCTTTGGTGCCACCACCGACAATATTGAGTTTTTGCCCGCTGTCCCGGGCCTGGAGCACCTGCTCCTTCAGTTGTTGGGAAATATCAGCCATGGGCGGCTTCCGTATGCTCGTGCGTGTGTTGTTTATGCTCAAGGGAGCGGTATTCCTGGCAGAACCGCAGGGCCGGAACGCCCTTGCCCGGGTTCAGGATACCGGCGGGATCGAATGCGGCCTTTACGTCGTGGAACTGCTGCAGCTCCTCGTCGTTGAACTGCACGGCCATTTGGCGAATCTTCTCGACGCCCACGCCATGCTCACCGGTAATGCAACCACCTACTTCCACACACATTTCCAGAATGCGTGAGCCAAAGGCCTCGGTGCGCTCGAATTCGCCGGGCACATTGGCATCAAACAGAATCAACGGGTGCAGGTTGCCATCGCCGGCATGGAACACATTGGCGACACGCAAGCCAAACTCCTCGGACATCTTCTCCATTTCCGTCAGAACGTAGGCGATATGACGGCGGGGAATGGTGCCGTCCATGCAGTAGTAATCCGGGGAAATCCGGCCGACAGCTGGAAAAGCGGATTTACGGCCTTTCCACAACAGGGCACGCTCCTCCTCACTCTGGGAGGTGCGAACCGACGTGGCGCCGAGCTTGCGGAACACTTCCTCGGCCTGGGCAATATGCTCGTGGACCTCCTCCTCGGTGCCGTCCACTTCACACAGCAGCAACGCCTTGGCGTCCCGTGGGTAGCCGGCTTGCGCAAAGTCATCCGCTGCGATGATGGCGTGGCCGTCCATCATTTCCAGCCCGCCGGGGATAATGCCGTGGGAGATAATCCCGCCCACGGCGTCACCGCCTTTCTGGACATCATCAAACCCGGCCATGACTACCTGAGCCACTTCGGGCTTTGGCAACAGCTTCACTTTGACTTCCGTGACCACACCCAGCAGGCCTTCCGAGCCCGTCATCAGCGCCAGCAGGTCCATGCCGCAGCTATCCAGTCCATCACTGCCCACGATCACCACATCACCCTCGGCGGTAACCATTTCCACGCTCAGGATGTTGTGAACGGTCAGACCGTACTTGAGGCAGTGCACGCCACCGGAGTTCTCCGCCACATTACCGCCGATGGTGCAGGCGATCTGGGACGAGGGATCCGGGCCGTAGTAGAGACCATACTGGGCCGCTTCCTCGCTGATGGCGAGGTTGCGCACCCCCGGCTGCAGCCTTGCCGTTCGTGCCAGCGGGTCAATCTCGACGATGCGGTTGAACTTGGCCAGCGACAGAACCACGCCCTCCTTGTTGGGCATGGCACCGGCACTGAGCCCGGTTCCGGCACCACGGGCCACTACCGGCACTGCGTTCTCGTTGCAGATGCGCATCACCCGCTGCACCTGTTCAACGGTCTCCGGCAGCACCACCAGCAACGGCATCTCGCAATACATCGACATGCCGTCGCATTCGTAGGGCTTCATGGTTTCGTCATCGGTGATGACGTAGTCCGGGTCGATAAAGGCCCGGAACTGCTCCGCCAGCTCGGCTTTGCTGACTTTCGGCTTGGTAGTCATAGCACTCTCTGGGTGTGAATTACGTCTGTGTGACAGTCATCAACCGCGTTTGGTTTCAAAGTGGTCAAGACCGGCCTGGGCGCAGTCCATATCCTGCTGGGGGGTGCCGGAACTGATTCCGATACCACCTACCACATCGCCGTCGACAATCACCGGCAAGCCACCACCAACGGAGCTGATGCGTCCGCCCACTTCGGTATGAATGCCGAAAGCCAGACTTCCGGGCACGTTTACCTTGTTGTAGTCATGGGTGGCTTTCTTGGCTGCGGCTGCAGTGAAGGCCTTGTCCTGGGCAATAGTCACACTGGTGATCTTGCCGCCGTCCATGCGCTCGAAGGCCACCAGATTGCCGGATTCGTCCACCACGGCGATGCACATGGGCACGCCAATTTCGCGGGCCTTTTCGGCGGCGCCCTCAATGAGGATGCGCGCCTCGGCAAGGTCCAGTCGTTTGATCGTCAACATATCAATTTACTCCTATTTTTTTAGCCATAAACGAGATTGGGCAGCCAGGTTACAACACCTGGTATCAGTACGCAGATGAACAGCCCGAATGCCTGGATCGCCAGGAACACCAGGGACGACTTGAAGATGGTACCCATGGAGATTTCCGGCGGGCAAACGCCCCGGATGTAAAACAGCGCGTAACCGAACGGTGGACTCAGGAACGACATCTGCATGTTTACCAGGTAAAGCACACCGAACCAGAGCACCACGTCATCACCTGCAACCGGCGGGAAGCCGAACAGGCCGGGAAACTCCAGGGCTTTCACAATGGGTATAAAAATGGGTACCGCCAGCAACAGGATACCAACCCAGTCCAGGAACATACCCAGAACCACCAACAGAACCATCAGCAGGAGAAGGATACCGTAAGCCGACATGCCCGTGCCCAGAATGGCGTCCGTTACGAACTGCTGACCGCCCTGAAGGATGTAGAAACCGACGAATACCGATGCACCAAACATGATCCAGAGGACCATTGCTGACGCTTTGGCCGTGGTCACGGACGCCTCGCGGAGACCGGCTATCGAAAACTTCTTGTGCATCATCGCAACGATGATGGCACCGAAGGACCCGATGCCCGCCGCCTCAACCGGCGTGGCAATACCACCGAACAGCAGGCCCAGAACCAGACCAACCAGGGCAAGGGGAGCGATCAGGTTTCCCAGAAGCTTGAGCTTTTCTTTCAGACTGATCCGGTCCTCCACCGGAATCGGCGGGCCCAGTTTGGGATTCAGCCAACTGCGAACCAGCACGTACGTCAGGTACAGGCCCGAGAGCATGAGGCCGGGCAAGAGAGACCCCAGATAGAGCTCGCCCACGGACTGCTGTGCAACCACGGCGTACAGAATGGCCAGAATCGAGGGCGGAATCAGGATACCCAGGGTTCCGCCCGCCATGATGGAGCCAATCGCAATCTTGTGATCATAGTGCCGCTTCAACATGGCCGGCAGCGCGATGATGCCCATGGTAACCACCGCGGCACCGATAACACCCACCATCGCCGCCAGGATGGTAGAGGCAACAATGGTTGCAGCGGCAAGCCCCCCGCTGATGCCACCCATCCATTTGTAAACCACGCTGAACATTTCTTCGATCAGGCCCGCACGCTCGAGCATCGACGCCATGAATATGAACAGGGGAATCGCCGCGATGTCCGGGTTGGCCATCAGCGGGAAGATACGGCCGGGCACGATGTTCAGCATCATGGCATCGCCGACCAGGTAGACGAACATGACACCCAGGCCACCGGTCACAAAGGCCAGAGGCAGGCCCATCATCAAGGCTACGGCAAGGGAGCCGAACATCAGGTAGGTCAGCGGGCCAATCTCGACACCGGACAGGCTACCCGAGAGCTTGAAAAGGAATTTCTCGTCACTCCATGGGTCGTAAAAAAGAATGTTGATCAGTTCAACACAGATGACAAACGCCAGACCCACGGTGGCGATAATCATTAACCATGTACCCAGTTTCCCGGCCATGCCGCTGCTGGACGCTGCAGTTGTTGTACTCATGATGTGCGCTCCTGGCCGAGACGGATAAACAGTACGATGTCTTTAATCAGCTTCGAGAAGCCGGCGAGCAGCAACAGGATTGCGCCCAGGAACATCACGCCTTTCACGGGGTAATACTGGATGCCCCAGGTCTCGACAGTAGTCTCTTGCATCATCAGAGAGTCCTGGAAGAAGGTCCAGGATGTGGTAGCCAGCACAGCTGCAAAGATAAAGAAGAACATGGAAGTAAAAATATCCATGCCCACGCGCCCGCGAACCGGCAGGAAGTTGTAGACGACATCCACCCGCACGTGGGCACCATGCAACAGCGCGAAGGCGCCAGCGAGAATGTACTGCATCCCGAAGATCAGGAAGCTGGCTTCATGCACCCAGATCGTGGGCATATTGAAGATGTAGCGCATCACCACTTCGAAGAAATAGAACAGCACAGCGTTAATGGTCCAGAACGCCACGAAAAGACCTGACTTCTCGCACATCCAGTCAACGATTTTGGTAAACCAGTTGCCCTCATACTCAAAATGAGCAAGCGGATCATCTTCTTCAGACTGTATTTCCGAAACCGTTTTCTCAGGCTCGGCATCATCCCCGCCATGCTTACTGCTCCACTTGTCCCAGGCCATCATGAGCAGCGGCATAACAGCAAGCCAGCCCCAATAGAACCAGTGCGGCATGACAAAGCCAAAGGCACTCAGATCAGACATTTTGTTACCACCCAGATCAAAGAGCGGGGAAGGGAGGGTTAATACTTCGTTGGCTAACCCTGCCTTCCCCGATTATCGTTTTTGTTGAAACTTTGAGATTCAGAAACCCTTGATGTCTTCCTCGGTAATGTAGCCAACCGTGTCGTTCATCATGTATTTCAGCTGGATGTCGAGGATAGCGCGTGCATCATCGTTCTTGTTTGCCCAGTTGAACCAGATGGGAATGGCCGCTTTACGCCAGGTTTCCAGGTCTTCCTGGCTCAGACGGGTAACCGTGTCGCCATCTGCCTTGAACTTCTCCATCGCCTCGATATTGCGGGCCTGAATAGCCAGATAGTGCTTCTGGGAGTAAATCCGAACCTCATCCTCAACAAGCTGCTGAAGCTCCGGTGAGATAGAGTTCCAGGCACGCAGGCTGACGGTCAGATCCATCAGATCCACCGGCTGGTAGATAGACATGACGCCTGGAGGTCCGAAGATGATGTAGTCGGTAACCTGGGAGAAGCCCAGTTCATAGTTAACCGCAGGGCCTACAAAGTCTGCCGCATCAATGGTGCCTTTTTCGAGGGCCGGGAAGATATCTGAGCCCGGCAGACTGACAGTGGACACGCCGAACTGCTGGAACACCTCGGCAACCATGCCACCCGGGACACGGATCTTCATGCCCTTGAGATCTGCAAGGCTGTTGACCGGCTGCTTGGAGTGAATGATGTTGGCGTCGTGCTGGATGGGCCCAACATAGAACAGGCCGAACTTCTTGTAGATTTCCCGGGTCTTCTCCAGCATGCCCATGGAGTAAAACATGGTGTCCCACTGATGAGGCTGATCAGGACCGGCTGGATAGGAGGACAGGAAGACAGAAGCGGGTATCTTACCGGCCCAGTACAGGGTGAACGGATTCATGCCCTGAAGAACACCACTGCGTACCGAATCGAACAGGGAGTTGTTATCGGCGGCGACAGCCTTCGCCGGGAAGCACTGGAACTTCAGCTCTCCGCCAGACTTGGCTTCAATACTCTTACACCACTCCTCGAAGAGCGTGTAGCCCACCGTGCCCGCGTCCCAGGTAGACTGGATTTTCCACGTAGTGGCAGCTTGAGCCTGACCTGCACCCATGAGCATTGCGCCGGCCAGAGTGGCGCCCATGGCGATTGTTTTAAGGAAACTTCTGCGAGGTGGGGTCTCGCCAGTGTCACACTTGGTTCGGATGTTATTGTTGGAATTCATCGAAACGTCTCCGTTGGCTTTGTTGTTATGAGCGTCATAGCAACGCCGGCACTGGCCGACATTGGATTGATATTCGTCGGCAATGCGGGTTTAGTCCAGTTCGGGGGCCACTGGTCTGACCAGTTTTTGAAGTATTAAAAATGGACGAAATACTCTGAATCGGCCATATTTAACGGGCTCGGACGCACATCAGTTGCCAATGGAAATACCCACAAACAGAAGCAATCACTGGTCAGACCAGAGAGCGCAAACAGGCACTCAAATGGCAATCTCCCAGGAAATCTCATACCGGCTGGAGCGCCTCATACTCGACGGCGGGCTCGCTCCGGAGCAGAAAATCCCGTCCGAACGTCAGCTGGCAACGCGGCTGGGCGTGTCCCGCGCGGTCATTCGCGAAGCCCTCCATGAGCTCCAGGGGCGCGGCGTGATCGAAACCCGCCACGGCAAGGGTTCATTTGTTGCGAGCATGGTTCCCGGCGCCAACGAGCTCGGGGAACACAGTCCCCTGATGCATCTTTTCGAGGGGCACCCCCGAACGCTGTTCGATCTTCTGGAAGTTCGGGAGCAACTGGAAGGCCAGGCGGCGTACCTGGCCGCACAGCGGGCAACCCGGCTGGACCGGCATCGCATCACCAAGGCCTTTCGCGCCCTTGAAGACACCGATCCGCTGAGCAATGCCCGGCTCGACCACGGTTTTCACCTGGCGATTGTGGAGGCATCCCATAATCCGGTTCTGGTGCATGTGCTCAATAGCCTGAAAAACATGATGCTGTTGACCGTTCAGGCCTCGGTTGCCAACCTGAACCCAAGAGAAGAAATGCGTAAGAAAATCGTCCGCCAGCACCGACAGCTTTATGAAGCCGTGATTGCCGGCAAACCGGCCAATGCCCAGAAAGTGGCGATGGCCCATGTGCGTTTTGTGAGCGACGCCATGAGAGACATGGAGAAAGATGGCGGCACACTTATCAGGCTGCCAGTCAATCAGGAAGCGGCTAATGAATATTCCCGGGCCGGCACCTGAGCATGGCAAAAAGCTTGCATTGAACAATCATTCGACCACAATGTCATGCAGCGAACGGCGGTGAAATTCGGTAAAACGCTCTCTTTAAGGGATTGATTTCCGTATCCACAGTCCGTAAAACATGCGCCTTTGAATTACAGCCCCAGGAGTCACCCATGGCGGACCAGTCGCCTTTGATCTGCAGGGACATTCACAAGACCTTTGACCAGCTTGAAGTGCTCAAAGGTATTTCACTGGAGACCCGCAAAGGCGACGTGGTTTCCCTGATCGGCAGCTCCGGCTCCGGCAAGAGCACCCTCCTGCGTTGTATAAACCTGCTGGAAACCCCCACTTCCGGCGACATTATCGTGCACGGCGACCCAATAAAGTTCACGACCAACCGCAGGGGCGAACGCATTCCCGCGGATAACAAGCAGGTTGAGCTGATCCGCGCCAAACTTTCCATGGTGTTCCAAAGCTTCAATCTCTGGTCTCACATGACGGTGCTGGAGAACATCGTTGAAGCGCCGATCCACGTGCTCAAGGTTCCCAAGAAGGAAGCCATCGAGCGCGCGGAAGCCTATCTGAACAAGGTGGGCATCTACGAGCGCAAGGACTACTACCCGGCCCAGATGTCCGGTGGCCAGCAGCAGCGGGCGGCTATTGCCCGGGCCCTGGCCATGGAACCGGAAGTCATGCTGTTTGACGAACCCACGTCGGCGCTGGACCCTGAGCTGGTGGGGGAAGTACTGAAGGTTATGCAAAGCCTGGCCGAGGAAGGCCGCACCATGATCGTGGTTACCCACGAAATGGCGTTCGCAAGGGATGTGTCGAGTCAGGTCCTGTTTTTGCATCAGGGCGTGATCGAGGAACAGGGTACCCCCGAAAAAGTGTTTGATCACCCGGATTCGGAACGCATGAAGCAGTTCCTGACTCCCAACTTCTGACACTCGGTGCTATCTTGAACCGGTGAAAAATAAAATGCTGGAACCAAAAACTTCCATCAAAAATAAAGCCCAAAAGGCAAACCACTGGAGAAGTGACACATGAAAAAAATGATTTTTGCAGCAAGCTGCGCCCTCGCCCTGATTGCTGGTGGCGCACAGGCCCAGGAACGGGATCTGCGTATCGCCTTCGACGTGCCCTACGAGCCGTTTGAGTACAAAGACGAAAATGGCGAACTGACCGGTTTCGAAGTGGAACTGGCCGAAGCCATGTGCGAAGAAATGAACGCCAACTGCGAATTCGTGATCCAGGCATGGGACGGCATGATCCCGGGCCTGCTGGCACGCAAGTTTGATCTGATCATGTCGTCCATGTCCATCACGCCGGAGCGCGCAGAGCGGGTTCTGTTCTCCGAGCCGTATTACAACACCCCGGGTGGCTGGTTCGGCCCTGAGAGCTTCAACACCGACGTCACCGACATGGATGCGATGGAAGGCAAGACCGTCGGCGTTCAGCGCGGCACCACCATGGACACCTACGTCACCGAAAACATGGGTGGCATTGTCAACATCAAGCGTTACACCACCGCCGATGACATGGTTCTGGACCTCGAAGGCCAGCGTCTGGACGTTGTGTTCGTAGACTATCCGGTTGGCGAGCAGACCGTCCTCACCAAGGAAGGCTTCAAGGAAGTCGGTGAGCCGGTCAAGCTGGGTCAGGGCGTGGGTGTTGCCATGCGCCAGCGCGATACCGAGCTTGCCGAAGAAGTGAACGCTGCCCTTCGCACCCTGAAGGAAGATGGTACCTACGACACCATCATGCAGAAGTACTTCGCTTACGACATCAAGATGTAAATCTGCCGAGGGGTGGCCCGTTGGGGCCGCCCCTGCTTACCGGACTTTCCCATGCTTGATCTGAAAGGCTATGGCCCGGCCCTGATGGATGGGGCAATAGTCACCATTGAACTGGCCTTCCTGTCTCTTGCTCTCTCGGTTGCCCTGGGACTGATTGGCGCGTCTGCCAAACTGTCGCAAAGCCGGGTTGCCAAAGGTATCGCGACCACCTACACCACTCTGATTCGTGGCGTGCCCGATCTGGTCATGATGCTGTTGTTCTACTATGGCGGCCAGGTTGCAGTGAATATGCTCTCGGATTACATCTGGGAAACTTACGAGATCGACTTTTTCTTTCAGTTCGACCCGTTTATCTCCGGCGTTGTAACGATCGGGCTGATTTTCGGCGCCTATATGACCGAAACTTTCCGGGGCGCGTTCCTGGCTGTTGAAACCGGCCAGATTGAGGCTGCCCGGGCCTATGGTTTTACCCGTTTTCATACCTTCCGCAGAATCATGCTGCCGCAGATGCTGCGCCATGCCCTGCCCGGTCTGGGCAACAACTGGCAGGTTCTGCTGAAGACCACCGCCCTGGTTTCGATCATTGGCCTGACCGACATGGTTCGTGTGGCGGAGGAAGCCGCCAAGGCGGAGCGCATGCCGTTCCACTTTTTCATTCCGGTGGCATTTGTCTATCTGGCCCTTACGGCGGGGTCTGAGCTGTTCATCAAGTGGCTCGATAAACGGGCCAATGTCGGCGTGGTTCAGGGGGGTTAACGGATGCCTGATTTCATTGCCGAGTGGCTGAACCAGAACGAAATCTTTACTGCCATGACCCTCATGGAATACTGGGATGGCATGGTTACCACCGTGCACCTGGTGTTCCTGTCCCTGGTAATCGGTTTGCTGGTGGCGGTCCCGCTGGCCATCCTCCGGACGGTTCGCAATCCGTTCGTGTCTGGCCCGGTGTGGCTTTACACCTATCTTTTCCGCGGCACGCCGTTGCTGATCCAGCTTTACATCATTTATTACGGGCTGGCCCAGATTGAGGGCATACAGGAAACCTTCTGGTGGGAGATTTTCCGGGAGCCCTTCTACCCTGCCCTGCTGGCGTTCACGCTGAACACGGCGGCCTATACCACGGAGATTATCCGCGGGGCCATTGTGTCGACGCCCCACGGTGAGATTGAGGCGGCCCAGGCCTATGGCATGAACTGGTTTATGCGCATGCGGCGCATTGTGTTGCCCAGTGCTGCGCGGCGAGGGGTGCAGGCGTATTCCAACGAGGTGATCTTCATGCTGCATGCCAGTGCTATTGCCAGTGTGGTGACCATCGTGGATCTGACCGGGGCGGCCCGTAACATTTACTCCCGGTTCTATGCGCCGTTTGATGCGTTTATCTTTGTGGCGCTTTGCTATATGGCGCTGACCTTTATTCTGGTGTTCGCCTTCCGCAAACTCGAAAATCATCTGCTGAAGCATCAGCGGCCGGTGAACGGCTGACTTCCATGCGTTTTAACTAGGTGCCCGGGCAGGCAATACCCTGCCCGCCCCCAGACCTGTTTCGGGGCTTCTATGTCGGCAAAACAAGACCTGTTCGGAACGAACTCTGACTGGCTTTCCCATACCCTCGACAACGCGGAAGCGTCACTTCCTGAAACCAAAACCCTCCTCCCCGATGGCACCCGTATCAGCCGCAAGGCCGTTGGCGTTCTGGACATCGTGCCTCCTGCAGGCCGCAGCAATCCGAATACCGAGGCAATCATCATTTCAGCGGGTGTTCATGGAAACGAGACCGCGCCGATTGAGGTTCTGAACGGGCTGGTTTCCGAGCTGATCGAGGGCCAATGGGAGCTTGCCTGTCCGGTGCTGCTGATTCTCGGGAATCCACCAGCGATGGTGGCCGGGGAGCGGTTTATGGAGGTGAATCTGAACCGGCTGTTCGATGGCGCTCATGGGCGGAGCGAGTATAAAGGGCTGGCCGAGGCTGAGCGGGCGCAGGAGCTTGAGGAGGCTTGCCGGCAGTTTGCCATGGCAAATCCCCGGGCGCTTTCTCACTACGATCTGCACACGGCCATTCGCCCGTCTCATCGCGAGCGGTTTGCGCTGTATCCGTATGTTGAGAGTCGAACGGTCCCGGTAGATCAGTGTGATTTTCTGCTGGAGGCGGAGGTGGAGACGCTTCTGCTGCAGCATAAAGCGGGTACGACGTTTTCGTCGTTTTCCTCGTCGCTGCTAAGGGCGGAGAGCTTTACCGTGGAGCTGGGTAAGGTGCGGCCGTTTGGGCAGAATGATCTGGGACGTTTCTCGGGTATCCGTGATGCGTTGCGGCGACGGTTCCGTGGGCTTTCGGCGCCAGCCCGTAAACCACCGTTTGATCACCTGACGGTGTTCGAGGTGGTGCATGAGATTCTGAACACCGGGAAGAGCTTCCGTTTCCATATTCCGGACGATGTGGCCAATTTCACCGAGTACCAGCCCGGCACGGTCATCTGGGAGGATGATGAAACCAGCTACCGGGTGGGGCATTCGCCGGAGGCGATTATTTTCCCCAACCCGGATGTTCCTGTGGGGCACCGGGTGGGGTTGATGGTCAGGCCGGGGCGTTTTCAGGTTCCGGTACGCTGGCTCTGATCAGTTGGGTACATACCGCCGGGATCACCAGCAGGGTCAGCAGGGTGGAGGCCAGCAAACCTGAGATAATGGCCCAGGCCATGGGTGGCCACAAGGTGGAGCTGGAGAACGCCAGGGGCAGCAGACCGGCCACGGTGGTTGCCGTCGTCAGCAGTATCGGGCGGGTGCGCTGTTCTGCCGCGCTGCGCATGGCATCCCTGATGTCCTTTCCTTTCTCCAGTTCCCGATCCATGACATCCAGAAGCACAATGGCGTTGTTCACCACGATACCAACCAGGGCAATAACCCCCAGCAGGGACTGGAAACCGAAGGGGGAACCGGAAAGCACCAAACCCGGGAAGATACCGACGGCAGCCAGCGGTACCGTCAACAGGATAATCCCGACCCGGCGGAAGGAATTGAACTGCAGCAGCAGGAAAAACAGCAGCAACAGCATGCCGATCGGTGCCGCTGTCAGCAACGCCGTATTGGCCTCACCTGAACCTTCGGCATCACCGCCCAGTTCCATGCGTGTGCCCGGCGGCAGGGGCGTCTTGTCAAGGGCTGCGTACAGGCCCTCCAGGGCCTGACTGAAGCTGTAGCCGGTTTCCAGGTTCGCCGTTACCGTGTTCATTCTGACGCCATCGCGCAGGTACCGGGCGGCGGGTTCCCAGGTGGTAGATACACTGGCTACCGCCGACAGGGGCACGGCATCCCCGCGATCATTGTAGATGTTGACGGACAGCAGGCGTGAGAGCGACAGCGCAGTGCCTTCCCGGGACCGCAGTACCAGGGGAATGGGGTCCTCTTCCTGGCGATAGCGCTCGGCCACCACACCGAAACTCTGGCCATAAAGGCTTTCGGCCACATCGGCGCGGGTCAGGCGGTACCGGGCCGCAGTGGCGTCGTCGACGTTAATCGCGATGCTGGGCACGCCGATATCCAGATCATGGCGCACATCAACCGTGCCCTCAACACCCCGCAGAATACCGAAGACCTGTTCCACTGCCCTGGCCCGGGTGTTGTCGCTGGCGTGATAGATCCGAATTTCCACCGGCGCGGCCCTCGGCGGCCCCTGCCCGAGCACACCCACGGTCACGTCCAGCTCCGGCATCTGCTCGTTTACATGCGCGCGTATCCAGCGGGTCATATCGGCGGTGTCTTCAAGGGTTGGTGTGGTGACAACGAGTCTGGCGCGGTTCGGAGCCTGAGGTGCCTCCTGGAGATTGTAATAGAATGACGGCCCGGTGTAGCCCACAAACCGGTGCACCGCCAGGGCATCGGGCCGGGCCCGGATAGCCCTCTCAAGGACTGCCGTTGCGTCCGAGGTGCGGGACTGGTCAGTACCCTCGGGCATGTGAACTTCAACGATGACTCTGGGGCGATCAGCATTCGGGAAGAACTGCCGTGCCATAAAAGGCGTCATGGCCAGACTGATGGCGACCAGAACGGTGCCGGCGGCAATCAGGCGTCCGGGGTGCCGGGCAACCAGGCTGCCCAGAAAACGGGCCAGCCCCGTAAACCTGTCCTCTCTGCTTTTCCGCGTTGGCTTCAGGAACTTCGCAGCCAACAGGGGTACAGCGGAAATAGCCAGCAGATAGCTGACCGAAAGGGTCAGCATGATCATCACCGGCACCCCCCGGGTGAAATCGGCGGTACCGCCCTTGGACAGCAACAAAGGCAAAAACGCCGCCAGAGTGGTGCCGGTTGAGGCACCCAGAGGGCCGGCCAGTTCAGTCACCGCCTTACGCAAAGCATCGAGGCGACGCACCCCTTCATCCAGGTGTCCCTGGATACTCTCAACAATCACGATGGCGTTATCAATCAGGATGCCGAGGGAAATTACCATACCAATCACGGCAATCTGATGCAGAACGCCGCCGCCCAGATCATAGAGCCCGACACTGATCAACGCCACCATGGGCAGTATGGATGCGACCAGCAGGCCCATGCGGATACCCATGCCGGTGAACACCACCGCAACGATGATCAGCACAGAGAGCACCAGGCTCCAGGCCAGGTTGTCCAGCCGGTCCTCCACCTTGTCGGGCTGGAAGAACATTTCCCGGATCTCGTAGGGCTCAAACTCTGCGCGAATCCGGTCCACCCGTTCCCGTACCCGCTGGCCAAACCGGATTGCATCGGTGCTGCCCTCTTCCATGATGATGGAAACCAGCACAACCCGCTCGCCATCGTACCAGGTTTCCGGCTGCCGGGGTTCCGCTGGTCCGCGCCAGACATCCGCCGTTGCCGCGAGGGGCACCTGGGAGCCGTCAGGCAGTTCTACAGGCGTAGCGCGAATGGCGTCAATATCGGCAAATTCGCTGTTGGGAAGCACCGACAGGCGGCGGCCATTGACCACCACGAAGCCGCCGGGGATGGTCTGGTTGCGCCGCGCCAGCGTGTCCAGCACCCGGGCCGGGGAAATGCCCAGGCGGTAAAGCGCGGCATCATCCAGGGCCAGGGTGACCTGTTCATCGGCATCCCCTTCCAGTGCAATCCGGGAAACACCCGGAATATCTGACAGGTTCTGCTTCAGCCGCTCGGCAACCTCCGTTAGTTCCGTGACCGACGGCGAGCCACCTACGGCCATGACAATTGCAGGATTGTCGATCAGGCGGTCATCCAGCACCATTTGCCCCACATCATCCGGAAAGTCCTGCCGCGCCCGCTCCATGGCCTGGCGCACCCGATCCCAGGCTGGGTCGGTGTCATAGATGGTATCGTTCAGGCGCAGCCGGACAATGGCCACCCCGGTGCGGGCGGTCGCCTGGGAGAAATCGACCTCTTCCACTTGGCGAAGCTCGTCCACCAGCGGCTGCAATACAAGCCGCTCCACAGCATCGGCGCTGGCGCCCGGGTAGTTAATACTGATCAGCCCCGCCCGGTAAGGAAACGACGGATCTTCCTGACGTGGCATGGTGCTGTACGCCGCAATGCCAAGAAGGCAGAGCATGGCAACAACCATCCCGAGAAGTCGCTGGCAGTTCAGGAGCCGACGAGTCATCAGCGCACCTCCACGGCATCACCGTCGGCCAGCCGGGTCATGCCCGCGTACACCACCTGATCACCGGGCGCCAGATCACCGGACTTGACGACTACCCTTTCGCCGACAACCCGATCCACGACCACGGGAACCCGTTTGGCGACCTTCTCACGGACCCGGAAAACACTGGTTCCCTCGGCATTCCGGACCACAGAGAGCAAAGGAACCGTGAGTGCCAATTCGCGTACCAGGGTTATCCCCACCTCCACAGGTTCGCCCGGCTCCAGGGTATTGACCGGCAGACTGACCAGCACCGGGTGCAATTCACCACGAATGGCGCCAGCCTGGGCGATCTCCACAACAGAACCGGTTTGCGAAGGCTGGCTGCGGTCCTGCACCGACCAGACCGGCAGGGCCTGCCGCAGTTGCACGTGGTTCAGCAGATGGGCGGGCACTCGCACTTCCACTTCCCGGCCTTCCGGCGAAGACAGGCGCATCACCGGCTGACCGGCCGCGACGAATTCATCCCGCTCAACCAGCAGGGCTTCTACCCGGCCGGAAAACGGAGCCCGCAGCGTGCTTTCTTCGAGCAACTGGGTTGCCTCCGCCAGGGACGCCCGCGCCGTTGCCACGCTGGCTTCCAGGGAGTCCCGACGCGCCGCAAGCTGCTCCAGGGTCTGCTCCGACACAACACCACGCTCATGCAAACGACTGGAGCGCTCCCACTCCCGCTGAGCCTGCTGATACTGTGTTCTCAACTCTTCCAGCCGGGCCCGGGCAGAATCACGGGCCGGCTCCAGGCCGGGATTGTAGACACGGGCGAGAACATCACCGGCCTGCACTGTCTGGCCCAGCTCCACCGCCCTCTCCTTCAGGTTACCGCTCACCTGGAATGTCAGGGTCGCGCGCTGAGTGGCGCGAACAATGCCCGAGAACCGCAGCGGCATGTCCTGGCTTTCACCACCGGTCACGTCTGACACACGCACGGAAACCTTCTGTTGCCCGGATTCGGGGGAGACATCGCTGGCTTTACAGCCCGACAGAAACAGAGAAAAAACGGCAAGCGAAACGATGGCAACGGGGATACGAAGTGGCTTCATGACTCTTCCTTTCATCCATGCTCGTGTGGTTGGCGGGGTCCAGTCCCTGGAGAAACCCGATGGTTAATTTAGACATCATGTCATTCTTTGACATTTTGTCAATAATCGGGTTTGATTCGAATTCAGGTATCCTATGCATGCTGTTGCCAACTGACCGGATGATTGAATGAGCGAACCGCTGAAAACCCGCCGCGAGCGAGAGAAACAGGCCCGTTACGACACCATTCTGGATGCCGCCGAACTGGTGTTCTCTGAAAAGGGCTATGAGCGCACGTCCATGGACGACATCGCCCGTACCGCCAGTCTCAGCCGGGCCTTGCTCTACGTGTACTTCAAGGACAAAGCTGCAATACAGCGGGGCATCATGCTCAGGGCGGGGCACAGCCTGTTCCGGCGATTCGAAGAGGCAAGACAGACCGCCGATAACGGCCTGGCCCAGATCCGGGCGATGGGAGAATCCTACTATCGTTTCTATCTGGAAGAACCGGATTATTTCTCGGCGCTGACCAAGGCATCCACCGCCATGGCCGAGGCCGATGAAAGCCAGGCTGAGGAAATGCTGTGCTCCAAATCAGACCTGATGGAACTGATGGTGGGTGCCATCGAACTGGGGCTTGAGGACGGCACCATGAACCGGGAACGGATTACCAACCCCGTGCAGACCGCCCTGTATCTGCGCGGCGCCCTGCATGGGGTGATTCTGCTCTGCCAGTCGGAAATGGGCGAAGGCAACCCGGAGTTTCCGGCCGAGCAGTTGATCCGGCACACCATGGATATGCTGACGTCGTCGATTGCCGCCTGACCGCCGGTAACCCGGCTGGCTGCTAGAGCTGAAAATCGTAGATGGAACCCAGGCCCATGATCCCGGTGAGTTCGTCCAGGGCTTTGCGGACTTCTTCCAGCAGCATGGGATCGCCCAGGTCGTCCTGGCTCAGCTTGTCCCGGTAATGGGCTTCCACCCAGGTGGTCAGGCGCTCATAGAGTTCATCGGTGAGCAGCACGCCCCGGTTGATGGCCTTCAGTTCCTCGTCGTTCAGGACCACTCTCAACCGCAGGCAGGCCGGGCCACCGCCGTTACGCATGGACTGTTTGACGTCGAACACCTCTACCGAGGTGATCGGCCCGCCGGACTTCACCAGATCATCCAGATAACGGCTGACGGACGCCACTTCCCGGCACTCACCGGGTACCGCGAGCAGCATACCGTCCGGCGTGTTCAGTAGCTGACTGTTGAACAGGTAGGAGGCCACCGCGTCTTCCAGCGGCACATCGGCACTGCTGACCCTGACCGCTTCAAGCTCGGCGCCGGTAAGACGCTCCCGGATATCCGACAGCACCTCTCCCTCTTTCAAAAAAGCCAGCTCATGGTAGAACAGGGTATTGCCGTTGCCGACGGCAATCACATCGTTGTGAAAAACGCCGCCATCGATGGCTTCCGGGTTCTGCTGGGCAAAGACCGCATGCTGATCTTTAAGGCCATGCAGTCGCGCCACGGCCCGGGACGCCTCAAGGGTCTGTCGCGCCGGGTATTTTTTTGGTGCCGGCGCCTGCTCGTTGAATGCGACCTGGCCGTACACAAAGAGCTCCACACCTGGTTCGCCGTATCCAGCGCACAAGCGAGTGTGGTTGGCGGCACCCTCATCACCAAAGTGGCTCACCGATGGCAGCGCCGGATGGTGGGCAAAGTAGCTCTCGTCGGCAAAAATGGATTTCAGGGCTCGCCCGGTGACTGTGTGTTCGATCGAACGGTGGAACTTGGCGCTCAGGTTCGCCGGGGTGAAATGCACGCGATGGTCCGAGGTATCAGCGCTGGGCGATACCGTGGCCGCGTTGGCCGTCCACATCGGCGACGCAGACGACACCGCCGCCAGTATGGATGGGCTGGACTTGGCCGCCTGTTCCAGCACACGGGCGTCCGTCCCTTCAAATCCCAGAGCCCGAAGCGTTGGCACATGGGGGCGCTCGTGAGGCGGCAGAATGCCCTGCACATAGCCCCGGTCCGCCAGACGCTTCATCTTGGCCAGACCCTGCAATGCCGCCTCTTTCGGGTTGGAGACGGAACTGACGTTGGACTTGGAGGCAACATTGCCCCAGGACAGCCCCGCGTAATTGTGGGTGGGGCCGACCAGGCCATCGAAGTTTGCTTCAACCGCGTGTTTCACCATGGCACTGGGTTCCGTTAATCGAAATTGAGGCCGGGTGCCAGAGAGTCTGGCAATTCACTCTTGCGAGCCTCCAGCGAGGCCATGGGCCAGGCGCAGTAGTCGGCGGCATAGTAAGCACTCGGGCGATGGTTGCCGCTGGCGCCAACGCCACCGAAAGGCGCTGCACTGCTGGCGCCGGTCAGTGGCCGGTTCCAGTTCACAATGCCCGCGCGGACCTCTTCCACCAGACGCTCATACAGCTTGCGGTCATCCGTAAGGATCCCCGCAGACAGCCCGTAATGAGTGTTGTTGGCCAGCTCAAGGGCGTCATCAAAGCTCTTATAGCGATAGACTGTCAGCAATGGCCCGAAGAATTCTTCGTCGGTCACATCCAGCCCTGTGGCATCAATAATACCGGGCGAGAGCAGGCCGGTTCCCGGTTTCAGGGACTTCATTTCCAGCAGGGATTTGCCGCCCTTTTCAAGCAGGCTGGCCTGGGCCGCCAGGAGTTTGTCGGCGGCTTCGGCAGAAATCACGGAGCCCATAAACGGCTGTGGATCGGCGTCGAACTCACCCACCTTGATCCGGGAGGAGACTTCCACCAACCGATCCAGGAAGGCGTCGCCCTTCTTGCCCTTGGGCACCAGGAGTCGACGCGCGCAGGTACAGCGCTGGCCGGCCGACAGGAATGCCGACTGCAGGGCATGATGGACTGCGCCATCCACATCAGCCACGTCCTGAACAATCAGTGGGTTGTTGCCACCCATCTCCAGGGCCAGGATTTTCTCCGGCTGGCCACCGAACTGTTTGTGCAGCAGGTGCCCTACGGTGGAGCTGCCGGTAAAGAAAAGACCGTCAATCGCCAGGTGGCTGGCCAGGGATTTGCCCGTATCCGAGCCGCCCTGCACCAGGTTGATCACACCGTCCGGGATACCGGCCTTTTCCCAGAGTTTTACCGTCAGCTCGGCGACTCCGGGGGTCAGCTCGCTCGGTTTGAACACCACCGTGTTGCCGGCCAGCAAAGCGGGCACTATGTGGCCATTCGGCAGGTGCCCCGGAAAGTTGTAGGGGCCAAATACCGCCACCACCCCGTGGGGCCGATGCCTGAGCACCGCGTGACCGCCGGCAGCCTCGGATTCAGAGGTTCCGGTACGATCGTTGTAGGCTTTCACCGAAATACCAACCTTGCCGATCATCGCGGCAACTTCCGTTCGGGATTCCCACAGGGGTTTGCCGGTTTCCAGACCGATCTGATGGGCCAGCTCTTCCTTGTGCTCCTCAAGCAACTCGCCGAAGGCTTCGACAACGGCCTGGCGCTCGGCAAAGCTCTTGCGCTGCCACTTCACAAACGCATTTCGCGCCTCACGAACGGCCGCATCCACATCCTCCAGGTTGGCGCTTTCACCATCCCATATCGTCTCACCGGTCACCGGCTGGACAGACTCGAATACCGGCCCGTGGCCCTGGAGCCAGAGCCCGTCGATAAACAGTTCACCTGTCAGCTTTGCCATTTCGATGCACCTCCCGGTATTGAGCTTCTATAACTATGTTTGGTCAGCATCCCCGAGTCTTTCAAGGGGGCCAGACGAACCGGATCACCCGATTCAATCTGCAACGCCTCTGCCACTTCGGGCGGCAGGCTGACGGTATCCGGCCCGATGCACTCCATCGGCAGCGTGGTTACCCGGAAGTCCCGGAATGAGCGGTTCGATACCATCACCCGCTCATCGGCAGGCACATCCAGGTTGACCTGCTTTCGGGTCACCATGGCGTGCCGGTTCATACCTTCACGTACCGTGCGGATGTTGTGCACGAAGGCTTCGACCACCGGGCCACCATCAAAAATGTCCACCAACCCGTTAAAGTTGAACCCCTCGGACTGGAGCATTCGAAGCGCTGGCGCGGTATTGTCGTGAACCCGACCAATCACGGCCCGGGCCGAATCCGGAAGCATGGGCAGATAGATCGGATACTTGGGCATCAGCTCGGCGATAAACGATTTATTGCCCAGGCCAGACAGCATGTCGGCCTCACTGAATTCCATATCAAAAAATTTGGTTCCCAGCGCATCCCACAACGGGCTTCGGCCCTGGGTATCGGACACGCCGCGCATTTCCGCGAATACTTTCTCTGAAAAATGCTTGCGGAATTCATCCAGATACATGAACCGGCACCGGGAGAGCAGCAGCCCGTTGCCCCCGCCCTTGTACTCATCGGAGAGCAATAACGAGCAGATTTCGCTGGTATCGGTCATGTCGTTGGACAGGTGAAG
>PYVH01000131.1 GCA_003030785.1 Marinobacter sp. B9-2
AAGCCCACCCGGGGCCGGCTGGTGGACAACGAGGCAGCCGCTTCCCTGCCCATCAACATTATCAGCGAAGGCGTAGTGACTCGCTCGGTGCGGGATACCGCCAACTTTTTCGACCAGGCAGAGAGTTATTACCGGAATCCGAAGCTGCCCGCGATTGGCAGAATCGAGGGCCCGTCGGGGCGACCCCTGAGAATTGGTCTGGTGCTGGACTCTATCAATGGCCACGAAACCGACGAGATCACCCGCCAGACGGTTGAGGCAACGGCCCGCAGACTGGAGAAGCTGGGCCATCGCATAGAACCCGTCCCGATCCCTGTGCACAGCGCATTCCCGGACGATTTCGCCCTCTACTGGGCACTACTGGCCTTCGGCGTGAGGGCCAACGGCAAAAAGCTGCTTCACCCGGGCTTCGACAAGCACCGCACAGACGGCCTGACCAACGGCCTGGACAGGATGTTCCGGCGACAGTTCTGGCGCCTGCCCACCGCACTCTGGCGGCTCAAGCGCTCCTGGCACGATTATGCCCACGCCATGGCAGGCTTTGATGCCGTGCTCACGCCGGTGCTTGGCCATACCACACCTACCCTTGGCCACCTCAGCCCCGACGTGCCTTTCGATACTCTGTTCGAGCGGCTGCGCCAGTATGTCAGCTTCACCCCACTGGCCAACGCCACGGGCGCACCGGCAATATCGCTACCCATGAGCCACACGCCCGATCAACTGCCAGTGTCCGTTCAGTTCATGGGGCGTCACGGGTGCGAACGCACGCTGTTGGATATCGCCTTCACCCTGGAAGCCGATCATCCCTGGCCCCTGCTTTGCGATTTCAGCCGAAACAGTCTCAGCAGTGGAGAGTCGAAGACCAGGGACTCACTGGCCAATACCGTTTGAAGTTGGACACTTATAAAAACAGCTGCCATATTCTTTAGGAAGCTCAGGGATGACCTGAACCCTCTATCGAACCGAGACTTGGGGCCGTTCGTATTTCAAGTAAAGGGACAACACATTGAGCCCGGCCATGCGCGACAGTGAAATCCTTGTGACCCATCATAAGGAGTTGATGGAACTGAGCCACAACATCAGTTTCATCGAAATGCCACGCCCCCGGAAGCTGGCAGCCCTCATGGAGCTGTGTACCCGCCTGTTGGGTATAAAGCGGGGAAGTGTCTGGCTGTTTCCTCCGGAACGGGATCGCATCAGTTGCGAGTGGCTGCACGACACAGAGCAGCCCGGCCGTAATAGCTGCGTGTCGCCGAATGGCGCTGAATTCAATCTGTTCCGCTCGGACCACCCCGAGTACTTCCAGGCCATCACGGAGGAACGGGTTATTGCGGTGGAAGATGCCCGTAATGACATCCGCACCCGTTCATTCGACCGTGACTATCTGTCTGTTCAGAACATTCATTCCATGCTGGATGCGCCGATTTTCGACGGAGAACAACTCAGCGGTGTTGTCTGCCTGGAGTCAGATGTCCGCCGGGACTGGTCTGTTCCGGATATCTCGCTGGCCGTTGCCATCGCCGACACCATAAGCCTGATGAATACGCATGAGGCGTGGCTGAGATCCAAGCGGGCCCTGGAATACGTCAGCCGTTACGATTCCCTCACCGGCCTCGCCAACATTGATTCCCTTCGTGACCGGCTGGGTCATCTGGTACGCAAGATCAAACAGCGGGGCACGGGCAGCCTGGCACTGCTCTGGATCGATGTTGACCGCCTGAAAACCATCAATGACGGCCTTGGCCCCCAGGCAGGCGATCAGGTCATTGCCGACATCGGCCAGCGTCTTAAAGAAATACAGTTGGCAGGCAAGGACTTTCTGGCCCGGATTGGAGGGGACGAATTTGCACTGGTCATCCGCAATTACACCCTTCCCGGTTTCCTTGATGAAGTAACCCGCGAATTGGTCCCCGAACTACCGAAGCTGGTCAAGGAGATCTGCAATAACCAGGATATGCCGGTCAGTGCCCTGCAGTTCGAAGTGACGGAAGACTCGATCCAGGGGGATTTCAGCGTGATCGGTCGGGTCCTGGAGCAGCTGGTAGAGGCCGGCGCCGAGCTCGCCATCGACGATTTTGGCACCGGCTACTCTTCTTTGTCGCGGCTCAAAAGCCTGCCCTTCTCCCGGATCAAGATTGACCGCTCGTTTATCAATAATCTTCCGGATGACGAAAACGATTGCGCAATAACACTGTCGATCATTGGTCTGGCCAGGGGGCTGGGTTTGTCCGTGGTCGCCGAAGGTGTGGAAAGCGAAGCCCATGAAGCCTGGCTGTTCGAAAAAGGCTGCGACTACCTGCAGGGCTACCGTTACAGCAAACCGCTTCCCTATTCGGAATTTATCAGCCGCTATTTTTCCGGCTGATCCTGCACGTGAAAACCGGGAAATATCGATAACACTTCAAGGAAGCTTTCCTCCGGTGGGGCACTGATCGTCAATGGCTCACCAGAAGCGGGATGACGAAAAGCCATGCCGGTCGCCGCCAGCATCAAACGCCCATGGCCGAAACGTTCGGCAAAGTAACGGTTGTGCCGGCCGCGGCCGTGATTGGCATCGCCAATAATCGGGTGGTTGATATGCTTCATGTGCCGTCGTAACTGATGCTTACGGCCCGTTTTCGGGCACAACTCGACAACCGCGTAGCGACTGGTGGGGTATTTCTCGATTTCTACCGGTAGCTCGGTGGTCGCCAGCGTGCGGTAATGAGTAAGCGCGTCCCGCACCGGCTGCTCCACGCCTTTCAGGCGCCGATCCTCGGGTTCTTCCCTCAAGGGATAATCAATCTCGCCCTGCTCCGGCGGCCAGCCACGCACCACGGCCAGGTAGGTTTTTGCTACCTCGCCGGCCATCATCGCCATACCCAGCGTGCGGGCCGTGTCGCTGTCCCTGGCAAACACCAGGATGCCGGATGTCGGTCGATCCAGGCGGTGAACCGGGTAGACATGCTGACCGTCATTGAGTGCCCGGGCATATTGCAGAGCAAATTCCGTTTCGTGCCTGTCGATGGGGCTTCGATGCACCAGTAGCCCGGCCGGTTTGTGGACGATGAGAAGGTAATCGTCCCGGTAAAGCACACTCAGTGGATTCTGCATGGGCATCAAGCGCTTCTGAACCTCGCGGTCAGCCTACCGAAAGCCTGACCGGCCCGGTTACCCAGCACCAGCAATGCCGGCGTGAGCAACAGCGTCAGCACGGTTGCAAACGCCAGCCCGCCGGCGATGGCACTGGACAACTGGGTCCACCACTGGGTTGAGGGAGCGCCCAGTCCCAACGACGGCGTCAACAGGTCAACATTGACGCCGAGAACCATGGGCATCAGGCCCAGCACAGTGGTAATGGCCGTCAGCAGCACAGGCCGCAGACGCAGACAGCCTGTCTCCAGGGCGGCCTCGTAAGCCTCAATGCCATCCTTCCGCATCTGATTGTAGGTATCGATCAGAATGATGTTGTTGTTCACCACAATGCCCGCCAGGGCAATCGTACCCATCCCCACCATCACAATGCCGAACGACTGACCGTTTACCAGCAGGCCAAGCAGGACCCCGGCGGTGGACAGCACGATCGCGGAGAGAATCAGGAAGGTCTGGTAAAGCGAATTGAACTGGGTCACCAGTATCAGCAGCATCAGCCCGATTGCCACCAGAAAGGCCGTGGCAAGGAAGTTTGAGGCCTGCTGCTGATCCTCGTTCTCGCCGGCAAACTTCACCGAAATCCCCTCCGGTGGCTCCGGCATCTCCGACTGCAGGGCCCGCAGCAGCTCATCCACACGGCGACCCTGTGCCAGATCGGATTTGATGGTCACCGTACGCTGGCCATCCACCCGAACAATGCTGTTGGTCTTGTCCCCGGGCCGCAGATCAACAAACTCCGAGAGCGGCACTTGGCCTCTAGAGGTGTGGATCGTCTGGCGTTGCAGATGGTCCAGTTCCCGCCAGTTGTTGGGCACCCGCACCACAATGTCCACTTCATCGCGCACGTCTTCCGGGCGATAGGTGGCCAGCCTCAAACCGTTGGTCACCAGGCGCACGGCACTGCCAATGCCCAGCACATCAGTACCAAAGCGGGCTGCGGCTTCCCGGTCGACCTGGAGGCGCCACTCGATGCCCGGCAGGCTCCGGTCGTCTTCGATATCCACGAACCCACCCAGATCCCGCATACGGTCTTTGATTTCGTCAACGTAGCCGTTGAGACTGTTCGCCTCCCGGCTACTCACCTGAAGCTCTATCGGCTTGCCTTCGGCGGCCCCCCCTTCCTGCTTGCGAAATTCCAGCTCAATACCCGGAATATCGGAAGTCATGTCGCGGAAATCTTCCAGAATCGCACTGGCCGGACGCCGGGTGAACCAGTCGGTAAACTGGAACTGCAGAACGCCCACTACATCCGGTGCCAACTGGGAACCCGCGCTGACCATCGAGCGAGCATAGAGAGCTTTAACCTCCGGCATGCCCCGAAGCCGCTGCTCCACCTCACGGACAATGGCATCTCTTTCCCACACCGAAAGATCACCTCTCGCCCTTACCTGAACCTGGGCCGAATCCGGCTCCACACTGGGGAAGAACTCCACCCCGTGGTTGAACCTGGCGTATGCCGCATAGATCACTGCGATCACACAGAGCACGCCAACCAGAGTCAGCCCCGGTGACATGAGCAACCTTGCCAGCACCCGCCGATAGCCCTCCATCATGCGTCCCTGCGAGTGCCCCTGCCGGGCCCGCCGCCCCCCAC
>PYVH01000132.1 GCA_003030785.1 Marinobacter sp. B9-2
TTTTTGCAGGCTAAAACCAGCATCGGCAAAAATCAGCGGTTATTCAGACCTTCCCTAGATGAGCCTAAAACACGGAGTGATCTCAAAATATTCGCTTTGCTGGCGCTGGTTGCGCTGGCAATCCCTATTATTGCTCTTCTTGTTCCAATCCGGCCCGCCGAGGAGCCTTTGGGAGTCTGGTTTCAGCGAAGTGGATCTTTGATGACGGTGTTATGTCTAGTTTTGGATCTTAAGGTTTTTTCGATCCATGGCAGATTGTTTCCGTCAGGGTTCGTGAGCGTAGGCTTTGATGAGTTCAAAGAGAAATATCTGCCCATCTACAAAGGGTTAACTATTTTGCTGCTGTTCCTTACTGCGGTTGGCACAGTAATCTGGGGTTATGGAGATTTGCTTGTCACCATATAACAAGGCGCAGCAGTTCGCGGTCGATGGCTGCCGGACGCCCTTCACATGGCTCCCTCGTTGCCATTTCAAGGTCGCTGCTGTGTTTAGTGTTAGGTGTTGTTGAGGGCTACCTATGGAACCACGTGAAGGTGACGACTCGGTCGATAGAATAATGCTGTTCTTCGCCAATTGGTCAAGGCCGATTGTCGAGGAGTGGTTTAAGTTAATGCAATGGCTGCTGGTTATGGCGGTACTGGCCTTTTTGTCGAAGCAGTCTGAGCAATTTGTATTTACAATTCTTCTGGGACTCTCAGTAATAGCACTGTGGTGCTACCTCATGTTCGGTTATCTCAAGCTTTGGCATGAGTTTATTTGGGCGCGTTTTCATAACGGCTATGGCGATTCGTTGGCAAGCCTGCTTAAGCGGTTCAGCTTCTGGGGAGTTGGCGCTGTCGCGATTTCTTTGATTGCTGGGTTGGCATTGGAACTAGCCTTTCTATTCGGCACAGCAGCAGCCCGGATACTTTATAGAACATGAGAAAACACCTAACCAATGAACCAAGCCGAACAATTTCCGTTGCCGCGCCAACTCGGCGGCTTATCCACGGCTTTAAATGTCGGCCATGATCCTATGAAGTATCTGCATGAGTTTTTAGTCGCAGTCGGGATTGGTTTGTTGGCCTATGGCTTTAATCAGCCATGGTCTGCCTATGACGCGGCGGAAGTGAAAAGAATAGAGTTCATGGCTGATACTGAGAAATTTGCCTATGCGTACTCAGAGTTTGCTCGTCGGGTGAATGAACAGATTGCGTTGCATAGATCCTGCATTGAACAGGGCCAGGACTGTGATGAGGAAGAAACCAAAGAAAAGATGAGAAATTTAGATCCGGCCGCGACCGAGTGGGGAAATAAAGCAAATTTGCTCAAGGTCGAGAATCAAAAGGCAATGCGGCTCGCCATGCATTATCAGAAAATGAAGACAATCTGGCTTACAGTTGGCGTACTGAGCTGCTTATTAGGAATGGTTGTTCTTGGATTCGGGCTGCGGGGCGTTCTCCGCGCACAGTCGCAAAGGAGGCTGTAAACCAAATTGTGTAACTGCCCACGACTGAGTAACCTTTTCAAAAGGATACCATCGTGGGTACGCAATTGGACCAAGAAAAACTCAAAGCCATGGCCACCGAGCTGGCCAAGGACATCAAGTCTGAAAAAGATCTAGGAGCCCTCACTCAGCAACTGGTCAAGCTCACCGTCGAGACCGCTCTCAACGCCGAACTGGACGAGCATCTTGGATACGAGAAGCATGCTCCTGAAGGCCGTGGCACTGGCAACAGCCGTAACGGCTATTCTGCCAAGCGCCTGAAGGGCCAGCACGGCGAAGTGGCGATAGAAGCCCCTCGTGACAGGGACGGCTCCTTCGAGCCGCAGTTCGTCCGTAAAGGCCAGTCCCGCCTGACCCAGATGGATGACCAGATCCTGGCGCTATACGCCAAGGGCCTGAGCACCCGGGATATCGTGGACGCCTTCAAGGAGATGTACGACGCGGACATCTCGGCAACACTGGTTTCCAAGGTGACGGAGCGTGTGATCGATCAGGTTCACGAGTGGCAGAATCGCCCTGTTGATCCGATCTACCCCATCGTCTATCTGGACTGCATCGTTCTGAAAATTCGTCAGGACAAGAGGGTGATCAACAAGTCCCTATATCTTGCCCTGGGCATCAACATGGAGGGCCAGAAAGAGTTGCTGGGCCTCTGGCTGGCCGAGACCGAAGGTGCGAAGTTCTGGCTATCGGTACTGACGGAACTGAAGAACCGTGGTCTGGAGGATATTCTGATCGCCTGTGTGGACGGTCTCAAGGGCTTCCCGGATGCCATTGCGGCTGAATACCCCCAAACCAAGGTTCAGCTCTGCATCGTGCATATGGTTCGGAACTCGCTGCGCTACGTGTCCTGGAAGGACTACAGGGCGGTTACTGCGGACCTGAAGCAGATCTACCAGTCTGCTACGGAACACGAAGCCCGGCAGGCGCTGGAGGCCTTTGGCGAACGCTGGGATAGCCAGTACCCTCAGATCTCTCGCTCCTGGCACAGCCATTGGGACAATATGATCACGCTCTTCGAGTACCCTCCGGCGATCCGGAAGGTCATCTACACCACCAATGCCATTGAGTCACTGAACAGCGTTATCCGCAAAGCGACCAAACGTCGCAAGCTGTTCCCTACCGATGACTCGGCACTAAAAGTGGCCTTCCTGGCGATCCAGCAGGCATCAAAGAAATGGACCATGCCGATCCGTGATTGGAAGCCGGCATTGAATCGCTTTATTATCGAATTCGGTGACCGCCTGGACGGCCACCTGTAATGGGGTGGGCAGTTACACAGATTTATTTACAGGCTCTCGCAAAGATAACTTGGCAGCCCACTGGACGCCAAAAACATACCGTTTTTGGTTCCCTCCGCTGGCAATCCAGGGCCGGTTACCTTGTAAACATCCCTGTTTCAGTCGCACCATCTGAGTGTTCGTTTTGCGACCAGGGCACGCTTCCGTGACATAAAACACAAACAGGCATGCTACGTTCGAGGCTAAAGATCTTGCATTCGTATCAGCCAACTTCTTCTAAGCGCTTGATAGTATCTGGATATCTTCCTGCCATCTTGATCAGCAACGTTGCTTGCTTGTTAGGCTCTGCTCTGCCTTGTTCCCAGTTTCTTAGTGTTCCTTCTGCAACACGCAGGTGCCTCGCAAACACAGTTTGAGACATGTTTAGTTTCTTGCGAATTGCAACCAACTCAACTGTCGATATGGTTTCGACAGGATTTTCTTCCACCTTGTGACGGCGTAGAGTCATTTTCCCTTCACGTTCTCTCTCAAGAGAGTCAAAACCCTCTACGAGTTCGTCGAACAGATTTCTTTTTTTCATCTTTACCTCCTCGCTGCTCTTTTTCACTCTTCAATAGAACAGCCAATCTCTGTTTCTGCTTGGGGGTCAAGTCAGAAACTTCGCCTTTCCCGTATACGGTAAATAAAAGAAACTCCTTTTCTCCTGACCACCAGTAATAGATGACGCGTATTCCGCCCCTCTTACCCTTTCCTTTATTGGAGTCTTTGAAGCGAATTTTTCGAAGTCCGCCGGTTCCTTGGATAACGTCTCCAGCTTCAGGGTCTTTCATCAGCTCTTGCTGGAAATCAGCGTATGTTCTGTCATCCATATATTCTTCACGGTGAGCTTCAAAAGGCGGAAGCTCTACGAAAACTGCGTCCATACCTATCCTTCGGAAACCTTCAGTAAACTATACGCAATCTGCGTACATTTTGTGAAAGACCTAATAGTTATAAGAGTTGAGATTTAAGAAATCCATGAAGAGAATTTAGCACAGACGGGAACGAACATTCGCGTAACAAAATCCCAGAGGCCACCTCATGTGCCTTTCTGACTCGGTGATCCGAGTGTTCGCTTTGCGACCGCAACGAAACCACCGCTGTTTACAGTTGCAGCTCTTCGCGGTGCTTGTGTACTTCTTTTCAGATGCGCCTTCATTGCGCATAATATGTATTCTCTCGCGACACCTTAAAGATGCTTGCCATGATCGATCTTCAACAAATGAGAGCAGTTCTGGAAGCCCTACCAGACCCCGCCTTTATCTTGTCACGCAGCGGTAAATATATAGCGGTGTTTGGCGGTCGTGATGCACGGTATTACCACGATGGCACCGGGCTAATCGGGAAGTATATTTCAGACTTGGTCAAACCCGACAAAGCTGAGTGGTTTCTTGAACAGATAGGCCGTGCGCTTGAATCGTGTAAGTTATTGGTTGAAGAGTACGAGTTAAGCAACAGGGATGTTAGGGGCTTGCCGGATGAAGGGCCGGAAGACCCCATCTGGTTTGAAGGCCGCATTCAGGCTTTAGATTTTCAGGTAGATGGAGAGCCTTTGGTGCTTTGGGTCGCAAGTAATATTTCAGAGCGACACGAACTTGAAATCAGACTGCGGGAGCTAAGTGACACAGATCAGCTAACGGGACTTTTCAACCGGCGGAAACTGGAGCACGACCTTGCGTTGCATTTTGAAACGTTCACGCGTCATGCCGTGCCGACTACAGTTTTGATATTTGACGTGGATAACCTAAAAAAGATCAATGACTCCAAGGGGCACCATGTAGGGGATGAAGTTCTCCTTGCAGTGGCTAATACCTGTCGGTCAGAACTTCGAAAAACCGACATCGCTTGTCGTTTCGGAGGGGATGAGTTTGTAGTTTGCCTACCCAACACCGCGCCAGATCGTGCATTGAGGTGGACCCAATCAGTTGGACAACCTGATGGTGTCCCTAAGCTATGATC
>PYVH01000133.1 GCA_003030785.1 Marinobacter sp. B9-2
AAGGCTTATAAGATAGCATGCTCTGGCCGGGGCGACAGCCCGGCGGGGCATGCATACGTTTACCGATTGTTACTTTTTAAAGTAACCTTTGTAACCCTGAGAGGCCCGTCGCGGCGCAGGAAGCGCCCGAGCAGGACACAACCAACGCAAGGAAGCCAAAATGACCGACTCCACCTGGCCCACGGACGAACGTCCGCGGGAACGTCTGCTCGCCCACGGGGCGCAGACCCTTTCCGACGCCGAACTGCTCGCCATATTTCTACGCACCGGTACCACTGGCATGCCGGTTATGGCCCTGGCACGTTACCTGATTGAGGAATTTTCAGGACTTCGGGGGCTGCTGACCGCCTCCCAACGCCAGTTCTGTAACGTCAAAGGCCTGGGAACGGCAAAATATGCCCAGGTTCAGGCGGCCATGGAAATGGCCCGGCGGGTCATGGATGAACCATTGCGCCAGGGCGACCCCCTGCGCTCTCCCGAGGATACCCGCCGCTTTCTCACCAGCCGATTGGGCACCTACCCCCACGAGGTGTTCGCCGCCCTGCTCCTGGACAACCGCCATCGAGTCATTCAATACCGTGAGTTGTTCCGGGGCACCATCGACGGTGCAGCGGTCTACCCGCGGGAAGTGGTACGACAGGCCCTGGAAGACAATGCAGCGGCGGTGATTTTCGCACATAACCACCCCTCGGGTGTGGCAGAACCCAGCCAGGCTGACATTTCCCTGACCCGCAGACTAAAAGAAGCCCTGGGTTTGGTGGATATCAGGGTTCTTGACCATATGGTTGTCGGCCATGGTGAGGTAATATCGCTTGCCGAACGGGGCCTGATGTAAAGGCTGATGGAAAACACTGCACGTCAGTGCCGGAAAACTGGCCAAATTCCCAACAATTTTTTGCGTTGGGGGGCGAGTTCTGGTATAAAAGCGTCCCTTTCTGGCGGCGTCTGGCGAGCAGCGTTCAGTTTAGAGGCGCGAATGGGGGCGTAATGGCTCCTTAGCAACCAGAGACGCATTTAAAACGAATTCGTACTATAGAGACCATTGCTCAGGTCGGAGGCAAGTATGTCCAGAGTTTGTCAGGTTACCGGTAAGCGTCCGGTATCCGGTAACAACGTTTCCCACGCGATGAACCACACTCGTCGTCGTTTTCTGCCGAATCTGCAGAACCATCGTTTCTGGGTTGAGTCCGAGAAGCGCTTCGTGAAGCTGCGCGTATCCACCAAGGGCATGCGCATCATCGACAAAAAAGGCATTGACGCTGTGCTGGCCGATCTTCGCGCCCGCGGCGAGAAATTTTAAGGAGCCGCATCATGCGCGAGAAAATCAAGCTGGTATCTTCAGCAGGCACTGGTCACTTCTACACGACCAAGAAGAACAAGCGTAACACGCCGGAAAAAATCGAGATCAAAAAGTACGATCCGGTTGTCCGTAAGCACGTTGCGTACAAGGAAGCCAAGATCAAGTAACTCCTGATCCGGCATCCACAAAAAAGCCCGGCCTGTGCGCAAGCCGGGCTTTTTTGTGGATCAACCCCGCTCAGAACTTCTCCAGGTAACCCTCGGGTAACGCTACATCCATGGCGATGGGCAGGTGATCCGACATCGGATAGCTCACCACCTCGGAGCGCCGGATTTCCAGGGACGGGCTCACCAGAATGTGATCCAGGGCCTTCTCGGGTCGCCAGCTGGGGAAACTGTGGGCGGTATCCGGCAGAGGCACCAGATTGGTCTCTTTCAGAGGCGTCTGGGTCAGCAACTGTTCAGCGTGGGCGTTCATGTCCCCCATCAGAACCACATGCTGGTAGTCCGCAATCAGCTCCCGGATATAACCCAGTTGTCGCTGCTGGGCCGCCTTACTCAGGGAAAGGTGCATTAACACCAGTACCAGCGGGTCATGTTCGGTTCCATAGCGGGCAATGATGGCCCCACGGCCGGGAATCAGCCCCGGCAACCTGTGCTCGATCACATCCAGCGGCCGGTATCGGCTGAGCAGACCATTACTGTGCTGGGCGATCTGGCCGAGATTGCGGTTCAGCTGCTGGTACCAGTAGGGAATGCCCGCGGCCTCGGCCAGATACTGCACCTGATTGATGTAGCCACTGCGCAAACTGCCACCGTCGCATTCCTGCAAGGCGACCACATCGTAGTTGCACAGCAGCGACGCAATCCGATCCAGGTTCCCGATACGGTTGCGGTGAGGCAGGAAATGCTGCCAGCTCCGTGTGAGGTAGTGGCGATAAGATGAGGTATTGATACCCACCTGAATATTGAACGTCAGCAGGCGGATGTGCCGGTGTGGTTCGAATTCCGGCACATGTTCGGTTCCGGAGCAGGCACCCCTGGGGCTGCCGGCCGGCCCCATGATGCCATTCAACTGCTTGCGGATATGCTTGTACATAATGGCGGTCTCAACCGGCCGGCTGTTCCCGGTATTCGGGTTCAGTCTCAATTCTCAATAATGAGACACCTATTCGGCGTTGTCGTGCTCTTTGGCAACAAGGTAGTCCAGCACTTCCAGAACCGCTTCATGACTGCCGGCCATGGACGCAGTGACCCTGTACTTGCCATTTACCAGCATAGTCGGTGTTCCGGTAACCCGCGCACCGCGAATTTTGGCCTGGGCCTTCTGCATCAGCGCATTCACGCCAAAGCTTTTGTAATTGGCAAGAAACTCGTCCCGGTCCACACCGTACCCTGCGACAAAATCAGCCAGGGCGTCCGGGGTATTGAGCGGGCGGCGTTCGCCGGCGAGGGCATCAAACAGGGCATCGTGCACCTTGTCCAGCTCCCCCATGGCCTGCAGGGCATAAAACGCATAGGCATGGGGTTCCCAGCTCCGTCCGAGGGCGGCCGGAATTTTGACAAAACTGACGTAGTCCGGCGCATTGGCCTCCCAGTTCTCAATCAGCGGCTTGAAGTTGTAGCAGTGCGGGCAGCCGTACCAGAATACCTCCGCCACCTCGACCCCTGACTGACTGTTTGTAGCCACAGGCGTATCCAGGCGCTCATAGTGTGTACCCTCCTTCCACTGCGCGGCACTGGCGAGGCCAGGGACAGACAGCGCCAATAGCAGCAGGAAAACCGCTCTGAAAGATCGAAACATGGGGAATCTCCGGTTATTTGAATGTCGCTAATAAAAGAATTATGACCCAGCGAACCTGATAAGTTCCACACGCCCGCGGTTACGAAATCGAAAGGGACAAAAAACCCCGCACGAGGCGGGGTTTTTTGTCGCAAACCCAACAGATCAGTTAAGACCGGAAATGTAGCTGGAGACCGCTTCGATTTCAGCATCCGTCAGCTTTGACGCTACATCCATCATAATGGCTGCATTGGCACCGGTGCTGCGGGCACCTTCACGGTAGGCCTTGAGCTGCTTCGTCACGTACTCAGCGTTCTGGCCACCCAGAGCCGGATAACCGGCCGGCTCATTGCCATTGCCGTTCGGGGCGTGGCAGCCGGCACAGGCGGGAACACCCGTGGCCATGTTACCACCGCGGTACACTGCCGCCCCCTGGTCAGCCAGCTCGGGGTCCGCCTGGCTGACAACCATCGCCTGTTCGTTAAAGTACGCTGCCAGGTCCTGCAGATCCTGATCGGACATGCTGCCCAGCATACCGGTCATTTCAGGAATGACCCTCTCGCCTTCCTTGATAGCCACCAACTGGTTATACAGGTACTTTTCACCCAGACCTGACAGCTTCGGGTAAACACCCATTACCGGCTTGGCACCGCCCTGGCCATGACAGCCAGCACATACCGCTGCGTTTTGTTCGCCTGCCTGGGGATCTCCTGCCCCGTGCGCCATCGCTGTGAGGCCAACGCTAAGAACAACTCCTGCGATCAGTTTTTTCATGCCCGCTCCGCTTCTCTCATCTTTTTAAGGGTATTCTTCGCTATGCAGCCAGCAGGCGCTGAGCAGTCAGGCTCAAAACCGGGGCTGCCAGCGGTCACGCACAGCGCGCCGCCCGGAATTGGTGTAGCATTATACATTAATCCCTGATAACTGAAATGCAAAGGAAAGCCAACCGCTGTGGACCCTGATCTGACTCAAAAAACCGTCTCTTTTAACAGCGCCCGTTTCCTGGTCAGCGCCTCCCGTCTGGATGAGTGCCCACCGGATATCGGCGCGGAAGTCGCCTTCGCCGGCCGTTCCAACGCCGGCAAATCCAGCGCGCTCAACGCCATTACAGTAAACGGCAAACTGGCGAGAACCAGCAAAACCCCTGGCCGCACCCGCCTGATCAACTTCTTCTCCCTCAACCGGGAGCAGTGCCGCCTGGTGGACCTGCCCGGGTATGGTTATGCCAAGGTCTCCAGAGACCTGAAGGATGACTGGCAACAGCATCTGGGGCACTACCTGAACGACCGTCGCTGCCTGCGTGGGCTGGTTTTGGTGATGGACATCCGCCACCCGCTGACCGATTTTGACCAAATGATGGTGGAATGGTGCGAGCATAACAACCTTCCGCTGATGATTCTGGCCACCAAGGCCGACAAACTGAAGTTTGGCCAGGCGAAGACCGCGATGCTGGGCATTGCCAGGAATCTCAAGGCATACACCTGCGTGGAACATCTGATCATGTTCTCGGCAACGTCAAAACGGGGCGTGGACGAATGCCGCGAGGCGCTGATCGACTGGCTGGAAACAGAGTAACAAGGAATTACAGGGTGCCACCGCACTCGATC
>PYVH01000134.1:0-2596 GCA_003030785.1 Marinobacter sp. B9-2
GCCAGCCGACTGAACGAGCGTTCCCGCAATGAGCCATACAGCAACAGAATTCGCGGCGGATGTGACGACGGCTTTGCCTTGAAGAGCTGGCCCGTTGTTGGAGCGTTGAACGATTCCGGATCGACGTTGGGGAGGTCCTGGTCCTGGGTGCTCATTTTTTTGCCGGATTCCTTTACTCGTGAAGATGCCGGATCTATTATGCACAAAATTGGATATCCATAAAGCCGAATATATGGGGAAGCAGATATGAAGCGCCGCGTTTTGTTTGTCTGTACCGCCAACAGTGCCCGTTCTCTTATGGCAGAAGCCTTGCTGCGGGACATAGCCGGGGACCGGTTTGAAGTGGCCAGCGCCGGTACCGAGCCAACCGAGCCCCACCCGATGGCATTGCAGGTTCTTGAGGAAGCCGGCGTATCGACGGAAGGGCTTTCTAGCAAGCGGTTGGCAGATTTGCAGGAACAGTATTGGGATTACGTGATTACCCTCTGCGAGAAAGCTTCCAGCGAGTGCGGTGCGGTCTGCCAGCCGGCCCAGCAGATTGCCTGGGATTTTGCCGATCCGGTACCAGCAAACCGCCATTCCACTTTCGCCCTCAGGCTTAAGGAGATCAAAGAGCGAGTCGCCCTGTTCGCACTCATTCATCAGAAAGAAACTGGAGCGAAACCCGCCAGCTATGACCCGGTCACGGTGTTCAAGGCGCTGGCCGACGATTTCCGCCTTGCGGCGCTGTTAATGATCCGCAGCCAGGGGCAACTCTGTGTCTGCGAGCTTACCGAAGCCTTTGAAGCGCCCCAGCCGAAAGTCAGCCGGCATCTGGCCACGTTGCGGGATGCCGGCCTGCTGGCCACGGAGCGTCGGGGCCAGTGGATCTACTATTCCCTGAACCCGGGCATTCCGCAGTGGCTGGCCCGGGTGCTGGATGAAACCGCCAGCCATAACGGCCGATTGATAGAGAACCCGCTTGCGCGATTGCAGGCCATGGCAGACCGCCCATCTGTCCAATGTCTGTAATGTCCGCAGGGTCTAATGTACGGAACAGGTTTATCAGGAGCACAACATGAGCAAGATCAAAGTAGGCATTAATGGATTTGGCCGAATCGGTCGTCTGGCCTTGCGGGCCGCCTGGGGCTGGCCAGATATGGAGTTTGTGGCCATCAACGATCCGGGCGCCGATACCGGTACTTTGGCTCACCTGCTCAACTTTGACAGCATCCATGGTCGCTGGAGTCGGGAAGCCACTGCCGACGGAACGGATATCGTCATCGAGGGCCAGCGCATTCGCGTGACTCACAACCGGAGCATCGGTGAAACCGACTGGTCCGGCTGCGATCTGGTGATCGAGGCCAGTGGCGTGAACAAGAAGGTCAGTGCTTTGCAGGCGTACCTGGACCAGGGCGTGAAACGGGTCGTGGTCACGGCACCGGTGAAGGAGGCGGGCGCCAAGAACATTGTGGTTGGTGTGAACGATGATATTTTCGACCCGGCCAACGACCGCATTGTGACCGCCGCCTCCTGCACCACCAACTGTCTGGCACCGGTGGTGAAGGTGATTCATGAGAAGCTGGGCATCAAGCACGGCTCCATCACCACCATTCACAGCCTGACTAACACCCAGACCATTATCGATGCGCCCCACAAGGATCTGCGCCGGGCGAGAGCCTGCGGCAGTTCACTGATCCCCACCAGCACCGGTTCAGCAACGGCGATTATCGAAATATTCCCGGAACTGAAAGGGCGCCTGGATGGCCACGCTGTGCGGGTGCCGCTCACCAACGCGTCGCTGACCGATTGCGTGTTTGAAGTGGAAACGGCTACCGACAGGGACACCGTAAACCAGCTGTTGAAAGAGGCTGCCGAGGTTGAACTAAAGGGTATTTTGGGCTACGAAGAGCGCCCACTGGTGTCCATTGACTACAAGACCGACCCGCGTTCGTCCATCGTCGATGCCCTGTCCACCATGGTGGTCAACGGCACCCAGGTGAAAATCTACGCCTGGTACGACAACGAATGGGGCTACGCCAACCGCACCGCGGAACTGGCGCGCAGGGTGGGTGCTGCCTGATATGACCGCCGCCATCCGACAGTACCTGGTGATCACCGGCAACTACTGGGCCTTTACTCTTACGGATGGGGCCCTGCGGATGCTGGTGGTGCTGCATTTCCACCAGTTGGGCTACTCGCCGCTGGAAATCGCCCTGTTGTTCATCTTCTACGAGTTCTTCGGGGTGGTGACCAATCTGGTGGGCGGTTACCTGGGTGCCCGCATGGGCCTGAACCGCACCATGAACATCGGGCTGTTCCTGCAGATTGTGGCGCTGGGCATGCTGGCGGTGCCGGCGGCGATGCTCACGGTGCCCTGGGTGATGGCGGCGCAAGCATTGTCCGGCATTGCCAAGGATCTGAACAAGATGTCCGCCAAGAGCGGCATCAAGTTGCTGGTGCCGGACGAGCAGCAGGGCACCCTCTTCAAGTGGGTGGCGATTCTCACCGGCTCCAAGAACACCCTCAAGGGTGTCGGCTTCTTCCTCGGTGGTGTGTTGCTGATGGCAGCCGGCTTTACGGGTGCGGTCATTATCATGGCGGTTGCGCTGGGACT
>PYVH01000134.1:2606-4569 GCA_003030785.1 Marinobacter sp. B9-2
GGACTGGTCTGGCTGGCCAGCCTGTTTCTGCTGGGGCAGGACCTGGGCAAGAGCAAGGCCAAGCCTAAGTTCAGCGAGATCCTGTCCAAAAGCCGGGCCATCAATGTGCTCTCGGCGGCCCGGATGTTCCTGTTCGGGGCCCGGGATGTCTGGTTTGTGGTGGCCTTGCCGGTTTACCTGCACACGGTCTTTGGCTGGGACTTCTGGAAAGTGGGCGGCTTTATGGCCACCTGGATTATCGGCTATGGCTTTATCCAGACCATTGCCCCGCGCATCACCGGCAACATGGAAGGCAAACAGCCTGCTGTGCTCTGGGCAGCAGCGCTGGCGCTGATTCCGGCAGCGATTGCCATCAGCCTGGCAGCGGGTTGGTCGCCCCAGTTCGTGATTGTTGGTGGCCTGTTGTTGTTTGGCGTGCTGTTTGCCGTCAACTCGTCCCTGCACAGCTATCTCATCGTCAGCTATGCCCGCGGCGATGGCGTATCGCTGGATGTGGGCTTCTATTACATGTCGAACGCTGCCGGGCGTTTGCTGGGCACTATTCTGTCCGGCTGGGTCTATCAGGCTTATGGCCTGGAGGCCTGCTTGTGGATATCGTCCGGTCTGGTGGCCACGGCTGCGCTGCTGTCCCTGATGTTGCCGGAGCGGCGACCAGTAACAGCCTGAGCACGCTTCAGAACCGAATGGCCAGCCCTGCGGCGGCTTCCACCTGCAGGTAGCCGCTGCTGTCGAATCTGAGTTCGCAGCCACCCGAGCAGAACGCGGAACCGCCCGAATTCAGGGCGGTGTACACACCGCGCAGATCCAGCCGCAGGCGTAGTTGTTCCGTCAGAAAAAACTGATAGCCACCACCCAGAGACAGGGAGAACCGGTGGTGGGTTTCGTACCTCGAATCGTCCGGTTCCAGCCGGGTAACCCCGAACACACCAGAGACAAACCCGCCGTGATTCTGACCGCCCGGGAAATACAGCCCGCCGAACTGGAGTTGGTAGATCGTCAGGTCGATGGAATCCACGCCCGGTGCGAACAGGCCAGTGTCCAGTCTGGCCGAGGTGCTCTGCCGCCCGAAATAGAGTTCTCCCTGTTTGCCGGGGTCCGGCAGATCAAAATTGAACACCAGCCCCTGGCTGGCGGAATCCCGGAAGTCGATCTGGTCTGAGGTGCTGGCGCCCGCGGTCTCGATATCCACCGAACTGCTCATGCGAAAACCTGCAAACGGCGCAAGGCTCACGTCCGCTAATGCCGGAGTCGTTGTCAGGCTCAATGCGAAGAGGACAGCTATGGGAGTTCGGAGGTTCATGTAGTTGCTGGGTGGCTGGAGGTTGTTCGGATTCCGTGTAACGATATTACCACTTCAGATCACCTGGCCTCGCCAACCATTTGCCAGGCACCTTTACCAGGCACATTTGCCAAGCACCAAAGTAACATGGGCGAAACAAGGCTCGTGAAGCTAGGCTTGGTTCATCGCTCGCATAAAAGACAACAAGAATGATCGACCTGCTAAGACGTTATCCCCTTCCTGTCATCGTGCTGGCCCAGCTGTTCGGCACCTCGCTCTGGTTCAGTATCAATGGCGTCTGGCTATCGCTGTCCGCGGAACTGGGCCTGACGGAAACCGATCTGGGTCGGCTGACGCTGGCGGTTCAGGCCGGGTTTATCGCCGGTACCCTGACCATTGCGGTGACCGGTCTGGCGGACCGCTTTGGCGCCATCGAAGAAATGCATCACCGGCACCCGGCTTTCCAGGGTAACGGCGTGGCCGATTGCGGCCATATCCTGAGCTTCCTGAACCGATCCCGACGCCAGCAGGGCAAACCCGGTACCGCGGGCACTCATCACATCAGAATGGTCGCAGAAGATGGACAAAGCATGGGTGGCAATGCTGCGGGCGGCAATGTGCATGCAGAACGGCGACAGCTCACCGGAGATCTTGTACAGATTGGGCAGCATCAACAGCAGCCCC
>PYVH01000135.1 GCA_003030785.1 Marinobacter sp. B9-2
CGCCCCGGTAGGCGAGATCCTGACCCAGCAGAACGAGCCCTACTCCGTCTTCACGCCGTTTTCGAGGCGTTGGCGCAGCTGGATTGAAGAAACCCATCCTGGATTGTTTTCGATTCCCAAAGCGAGGGGCGACGCGGTTAACCCGGAGCAGATCGACACCGTCCCGGAAGCCTTTCGGGACGCCCCCAAGCCTCTCGTACCCACCGGAGAACAGGCCGCCCACGACCAGCTTGAACGCTTCCTGGAAAAACGCGGCGGTGCCTACAAGGAAAACAGGGACTTCCCCGCCATCGACGGAACCAGCCTGATCTCCCCCTACCTGGCCAACGGCGTCCTCTCCGGCCGACAATGCCTGATCGCAGCCAGGCAGGCACAGGGCTCAGGCGGCAACCAGGAAGGCCTGGCAACCTGGATCAACGAAATCGCCTGGCGGGATTTCTACATCAACATCCTGTACCACTACCCCCGGGTCAGCATGCACCGTGCCTTCAAACCGGAAACCGAAGCTCTGGAGTGGAACACCCCGGGCGACAAATTCGAAGCCTGGAAAACCGGCAACACCGGCGTCCCCATCGTCGACGCCGCCATGCGCCAACTCAACCAGACCGGCTGGATGCACAACCGCCTGCGCATGATCACCGCCATGTACCTCACCAAAAACCTGTTCATCGACTGGCGCCTGGGCGAAGCCTACTTCATGTCAAAACTGATCGACGGCTTCCTGGCCTCCAACAACGGCGGCTGGCAATGGAGCGCCTCCACTGGCACCGACGCCGCTCCCTATTTCCGGGTGTTCAACCCGGTGACCCAGAGCGAACGTTTCGACCCCAAAGGCGACTTCATCCGGGAATGGCTACCCGAACTGGCCAAACTGGACAGCAAACGGATTCATGATCCGGGCGCGAAAGGTGGTGTGATTCCGAAGGGATATCCGCGGCAGATCGTTGACCTGAAAGAAAGCAGGAAAGAGGCGATCACAAAGTTTCAGGAATTGAAAAACTGAGGTACACAATGAGGCGGGCTAATCCAGGACTCTGACGCAGTGCCGGGGATGGCCTTCCCAAAACTGTGCGGAGCCATGGATGGCGGAGCCCAAGCGTCACATGGACGTGCCGCCAGGAGCGTGTTTTGGGAAGGTTATCCCCGGCGCTGCAGCCCGAAAGCTCGCAAGCCCACCTGCACCAAAGTCAGCCAGAACAAACCGGGCAACCAGGATCCCGAGCCAGCTTCATCTCCCGCCACTGCATCTCCCAGGCATCCAGAATCAACAACCGCCCAATCAACGGCGCCCCCACCCCGGAAATCACCTTGATGGCCTCCATCGCCTGGGTCGCCCCGATCATCCCGACCAGCGGCGCAATAACCCCCGCCTCTGAACAGGTCAGATCCTCATTGCCCTGCTCCGGATACAGGCAATGGTAACAGGGGCTGTCGTCCCGCCGGCTGTCGTAAACTGAAACCTGCCCTTCACCACGAATCGCAGCGCCGGACACCAGCGGAACTTTCGACGCCACACAGGCACGGTTCAGCGCAAACCGGGTGTTGAAGTTATCCGTGCAATCCACCACCAGGGTTGCCTCCGCGACCGTCCGCGTCAGAGCCTCACCTTCGAGGCGCTGATTCAGGGCGGTCACGGACACCAGCGGGTTGATCCGACGAATCCGATCGGCAAGGCTTTCCGCCTTCGATTCACCCAGCTGCGAGGTTTCAAAACCGATCTGGCGCTGAAGGTTAGCCAGTTCGATATCGTCGTCATCCACCAGGGTCAGGGTCCCGACACCTGCGGCGCCCAGATACAAAGCGACAGGACACCCCAGGCCGCCAGCACCGATCACAAGAACCCTGGCCGACTGCAGCTTTTCCTGGCCGGAAATATCGAACCGCGGCATCAGAATCTGCCGGCTGTAGCGCAATAATTCGTCGTCACTGAGCATCTGCATCTCCCCTGTTAGGCGCCGGAGCAATTAGCGCGGCGCCAGAAAGCCATCGTCCAAGCGTCATGCGATCCCGGTTGCCATAATCCTGGCGGGTCTCAACGTCTTGAAACCCACGCGCGCGGAACAACTCTGCCACGGCCCCCGCCTGATCAAAACCATGCTCAACCAGAAGCCATCCGTCTTCAACCAGCCAGTCCGGCGCCTGATCGACAATCAGCCGAAGGTCGTCCAGACCATCTCGGCCGGATACCAGTGCCGAGGCAGGCTCGAACCGAACATCACCTTCCTTCAGGTGATGGTCATTATCCGGAATATAGGGCGGGTTGGAGACAATCAGATCAAACCTGCCGGGCGTGAGCCCTGAAAACCAGGAGCTCTGAACCACAGACACTGTCAGGCCAAGCGCATCGGCATTGTCACGGGCAAGCACCACTGCCTCAGCCACGGCATCGCATGCAGTGATCTGCCATTCCGGGTGCTCACTGGCAAGCGCCAGGGCGATGGCGCCGGTCCCCGTGCCCAGATCCAGCCCGCAGGCCAGGCGGGGCAACGGCAAATCCAGAGCAACTTCCACCAGGCATTCGGTATCCGGTCTCGGGATCAGGGTGGAGGCACTGACCTTCAGCGGCAGAGACCAAAACTCCTGCTGTCCCAGCAGGTGCGCCACGGGCCTGCCGGCCACCCTATCCTGCACAAGCGCCTCAAAGGCGTCGGCGTGAGCATCGGTAACCTCACGTTCCGGCCAGGCCCGGAAACTGGTCCGGCTAAGCCCCGTAATATGGCTCAGCAGTAGTTCGGCATCCAGCCTTGGCGAATCGCTATCAATCCGGGCGGATGCCCTCTTCAAAAGGGCTTCACAGGTCAGTGCGGATTTACTGGTCATCGGCGAGGGAGGCAAGCAGCT
The DNA here is from genome assembly GCA_003030785.1 of Marinobacter sp. B9-2. GTDB lineage: Bacteria > Pseudomonadota > Gammaproteobacteria > Pseudomonadales > Oleiphilaceae > Marinobacter. The sequence continues at coordinate 2,842 of PYVH01000135.1, forward strand.
CGGCCTGGTGCTCCTGCTGCAAAGGCCCGACCACGGCACCCAGGTCGCCGGCAATGACTTCGTCGAGCTTGTAAAGGGTGAGGTTAATACGGTGGTCCGTAACCCGCCCCTGGGGGAAATTGTAGGTGCGGATGCGCTCGGAACGGTCGCCGCTGCCAACCAGGCTCTTGCGTGTCTCTGCCATGGACTTCTGCTGCCGCTCGGTCTCGGCATTCTGCAGCCGCGAGGCCAGCAAACTCAGAGCTTTCGCCCGGTTCTTGTGCTGGGAACGCTCTTCCTGGCACTCCACCACAATGCCCGTTGGCAGGTGTGTTATCCGGATTGCGGAATCGGTCTTGTTGACGTGCTGACCGCCGGCACCGGAAGCCCGGAAGGTGTCCACCCGCAGATCCGCCTTGTTGAGCTCAATGGCTTCGGCCTCATCGGCCTCGGGCATCACCGCCACGGTGCAGGCGGAAGTATGAATCCGGCCCTGGGACTCGGTTTCCGGAACACGCTGCACCCGGTGGGCACCGGACTCAAACTTCAGCGCGCCGTAAACCCCATCGCCGGCCACCCGGGCAATCAGTTCCTTGTAGCCGCCATGCTCACCCTCGCTTTCGCTCAGCACTTCGACCTGCCAGCGCCGGCGCTCGGCATAGCGCAGATACATCCTGAACAGATCGCCGGCAAAGATGGCGGCTTCGTCACCGCCGGTTCCGGCACGAATCTCCAGGAACACGTTCTTGCCGTCGTTCGGATCTTTCGGCAGCATCAGGCGCTGGAGCTCTTCATCCAGCTCCTCGCTTTTCTGCTGGGCCAGTTGCAGCTCTTCCTCGGCCATTTCCCGCATATCGGCGTCGCCATCTTTCGCCAGCTCACGGGCCGCCTCGATGTCGTCCAGCGAGTGCTGCCAGGCCTGGAAGCACTGAACTATGGGCTCAATCTCGGCGAACTCCCGGGAGAGGTCCCGGAACTTGTCCTGCTGGGAAATAATGGAAGAATCACTGAGCAAAGCGCTGACTTCCTCGAAGCGGTCGGTAAGCTGCTCGAGGCGGGATTGGATCGATGGCTTCATAGTTTTTCCGGGGTAGTCGTCGTGTCCGCGTCCAGTGCATCCAGCTGGTGCAACTCACGCAGCCACTCTGTCACCTCGGTGCGACCTTCTGTAGTGGCCTTTCGTACCTGCACAGAGGGTTCGTGCAGGAGTTTGTTGGTGAGGCCGCGTGCCATACTGCGCAGCACGGTTTCAGGATCTGTGCCGTTGCGCAGGGCGCGCAGGGCTTTTTCGGTCTCGGCATCGCGCAGCACTTCGGCGCGCTGCCGGAACTGTTTGAGAGTGGACACCGCATCCAGCGCCCGCAGCTGGTTCAGGAAATCCTGAACTCCGGACGCCACCAGGTTCTCAGCTTCCCGGGCGGCGCCCTCGCGAGAACGAATATTCTCTTCGATAACCTGGCGCAGGTCGTCAACGGTGTAGAGATAAACGTCGTCCAGCGAGGCCACTTCCGGCTCGATATCCCGGGGC
>PYVH01000136.1:0-424 GCA_003030785.1 Marinobacter sp. B9-2
CCGCGCTGTTTGTTCTGGGCTTCGTGTTCGAGCTCGCCCGGACCTTCATCAAAGGGTATTCCGCGCTGATGAAGAACCGCCTCGCGCTTCAGACCGAGAACAAGAATGCCCTCGCCGCAAGCGAGGCCAAGACCCGTTTCCTGTCCACCGTCAGCCATGAATTGCGCACGCCGCTCACGTCGATCCGCGGTGCGCTTGACCTGATCAACGCGGGGTCAGCGGGCGAGGTGCCGGACAAAATGTCGCGGCTGCTCGATATCGCGACGCGCAACTCGAACCGGCTGGGGGATCTGGTCGGGGATTTGCTGCTTTTGCAATCAGCGGATGTGGGAAAGTTCTCGCTTGATCTGGGCAACGTGGATCTGGCTGAGGTCGTGAGCACGGCCGCCCATTCGTTCCAGCCCTATGCCAGCCGCTTTGGCGT
>PYVH01000136.1:434-3773 GCA_003030785.1 Marinobacter sp. B9-2
TTTGGCGTCGCGGTAGAGGTTAACGTTGCCGCAGACCAGCCCATCGTGCGCGGCGACAAGAAACGGCTCGATCAGGTGATCGTGAACCTGCTGTCCAATGCCGCTAAATTCTCCGAGGCGGGGGGCACCATTCGTGTGGGTCTCAAACGCGAGGACGAGAACCTCGTGATTTCGGTCGCGGATCAGGGCATCGGGATTCCCGAAGGCAGCGAAAGCGTCATCTTCGAGGAATTCGGCCAGATCGATTCAAGCGATCAGCGCAAGTTTCAGGGTACGGGTCTTGGCTTGTCGATCTCGAAACGTATCGTGGATGCCCACGGCGGCACCATTGCCTATAAAAGCAAGCTCGGCGTGGGCACCACCTTCTGTGTTGTGCTCAAGGCAGCGGATGCGGCCAAGGCGGCCAAACCCGAAAGCTATTCCACCGCCGCCTGATCTATCGGCACGGCCCGCAACATCAGCGGGCCATCGGGCCGCATGGTAAAGGTCAGGTTCGGTGGCGCGACAGGGTGGTCCGTCAGTTCAAAAGACGCCCGCCGTAGCGCCGAGGCCAGCAGCACCATAATTTCTGTCTCGGCATATTGCGCCCCGATGCAGATGCGCGGCCCGTCCCCAAAGGGAATATACTGTCCGCGCGGGTACTTACGGTCCAGAAACCGGTCGTGCTGGTACAGCGCGGCGTTGTCCCACAGCAGCTCGTTGCGGTGCAGCGCATAGACCGGGAACATGATCACGTCGCCCTTCTTGAACGTCACATCCTTGATCGTCACCTCATCCGTCGCATCACGGGCGAACAAGGCGCCTGCGGGGTACATCCGCAGGGTTTCACGCACATGCGCGTGCAGCTTGGGCATTTTGGGCAGATCGTGAAAGCCGATGGGCCCGTCACCGCAGGCCTCCATCACCTCGGCGCGCAGATCGGTCTGTACCTCGGGGTGCATCGCCAGCAGATACAGCCCCCAAGCGATTGTATTGGCCGAGGTTTCATAGCCCGCCGCGACAAAGGTCAGCAAGTTATCGACCGTCGTTTCGACATCTTCCTTATCCGTCTCAAGCGCCTCGATCAGCAGGTCAAGAAAATCGACCGCCTCTGCATGGCGCTGCGCGCGGCGGTTGGCGATCACGTCATGGGTCAACTGCCGCAGATCACGGATCGCTTTCTTGCTGCGCAGCCATTTCAGACGGGGCACCCACTTCGGCAGCCCCATCAGATCGAACAACGACATATAGCTGATATAGTCGGTGAACCGTCGCATCCCCTGACGGACATCCTGCTTGGACACGGCCTCGTTCCCCGAGAACATCACCCGCGAGATATTGGTGAGCGTCGCCTCTTGCGCCGCATCCGATACATCGACCTCGCCCGCCGTGCGCGCAAAGAAATCCGCCAGCTCGTCGCCGGTCTGGGCAAAATGTCGGGTCAGCACGGGCAGGTTGCGCGCGGCAAAAAGCGGGGCATAGCGATGCCGTTGCGCGCGCCATTTCTCGCCTTCCGACAGGATCATGCCGTTGCCGACCACGGGGCCGATGACGTTATGTGTAAACTCCGCCTTGGGAAAGCGACGCCCGACACCGGCCAGCAGTTCGGTCACCATATCGGGGTCACAGACATAGTGTATCTTGGCCGGCCCTTTCAGATAGCTTTGCGTGCGCGTCGCATCGGGGATCACCGAAAAGATGTTCTTCCCCGCTTTTTTGGCAAAGTCGATCAACCCGACATCGGCCTTGGCCAGATCCGCCTCCACAGGGATCGGGTGCGCCGGTGTCGCCCCATCGGGCGCAGGCATATTCTGTGTATTCATTGTCGTCTCCTTGCCGGCCCACGGGTGGCGTTCATCACACCGGTGTTTCTAACAGGGAAACAATGATTAATTCTATCTAAAGTTACGTACGGGCGCGAAACGTCAGGTCGCAGAGGTCTTGATGCTGTAACTGCGTAAATGTGCGGCAGCGTCGGCACGGGTCATTTTGCCTTGGGCCAGTTCCACCATCATATCGGCGTGTTCCTGATCCACAGCGGCCTGCAGCTCGTATCCGTTCTGGTCAAGAAAATCGCTGGCGACAAAGAAGGCCGTGCGCTTGTTACCATCGACAAAAGCGTGGTTGCGGGCGATGGCTTCGGCATAGCAGGCGGCCAGTTCAAAAAGCGACGTTTCGCCAAAGGCATATAGGTTCATCGGGCGGGCCAGTGCGGATTCCAGTAGGTCACCATCGCGCAACCCGCGCGCGCCGCCCGCCAGTTCCAGAACGCAATCATGCATGTATTCAACAAGTTCGCGGGTAACCCAGCGGGGCTCCGTCATCGTTTAGCGAGTTCCAGTATCGTGCTGCGATGCCGTTCAAGCCCGCGCGCCACGCGGTCTTTATCCTGCGCGGTCACCCCTTCGGTCAGGGCGGTCAGGCGACGGTATTCATCCGCTGACAACAGCACCAGACGATCACGTTGGTGGCTGGTGATGATGACAGGCTCGCTCATCGCCGCATCGCTGAATGCGCCGATGTTGTTCTTGAATTCGGTGGCGGTGACACGTGTCATGGGGCTCTCCTGTAGCGTCACCGCACAATATAGGCAAAATGGACATTTTGTCCATATGGGCCGTGGTCACAGCTTTGGTTGGACCGTTAAGGCAAGACCAGCTCTTCCCCGTTCTGCCAGCTTTGTGCCAGCGCCTTTGCCTCACCCTTTTGCTGGGGTGCCAACTGTTGGCCCATTTGCATCAACCGTTCTTCGGGCGCGTCCAGCGCGCCGTCGCGGTCATAGGCCATTGCGGTATCCTGCAACGCCCATGCGGTCACGGGGTCCGGTGTGACGCTGATCCCTTCGGCATAGAAATGCGCGAGCTTGGCAAGGGATCTGGGTTCTCCGCGTTCGGCGGCGGCACGGTACCAGCGCGCGGCCTCTGCCGGATCGGCGGGGCGGCCCTGACCGTTTTCATACAGCAATCCTACGTTCAGATAGGCAACGGGTTCGCCATATTCCGCAGCTTGCTGATACCAGACCATCGCCTCGTCAAAGTCCTGCTGCACACCGCGTCCAAGCGCGTAGTGCTTACCCATATTGACCTGCGCGGCGGGGACGCCATTGCGCGCTGCCTCATAGTACCAGCCGACGGCTTTCTCGTCATCTTGCGAGGTGCCAAGCCCCTCGGCATAGAGGTTGCCCAGATTGATCTGCGCGGGGGCATAGCCCTGTTCTGCCGCGAGCCGATACCATTCAAGTGCATGGCCGCGTTCGAGCAAGGCGATTATACCCACGCGCTGGAGCTGCTGCTGCCGCTGGCCGAACAGGGCGACGCCGAGGCGCAATGTCAGGTTGGCCGCCTGTACTACCGCGGCGGT
>PYVH01000136.1:3780-4277 GCA_003030785.1 Marinobacter sp. B9-2
GCGAGCCGATACCATTCAAGTGCCTGGCCGTGGTCCTGCTTTACCCCGACGCCGTGGTTGGCCATCCACCCCAGCGAATATTGCGCGTCGGCCAGACCCTGTTCCGCCGAGGCACGCAAAAGCTGCTGTGCTTCTTCGGGGGCCGCCTCGCCACCGCGACCTTCCAGCAACAGGATACCCAAGCGGTACTGGCCCATGGCATTGCCTTGCTCTGCCGCTTTACGATACCAGGCGCGGGCCTCTGCATCGCTTTGCGCTGTGCCTTCGCCCAGTTCATGCATGTTGCCCAGACTGAACTGCGCCTTGTCGAACCCTTGGGCCGCAGCGCGGGTGAAATAGTCGAACGCTGTTTTCGCGTCGGGGTCGACGCCCTGACCAAAGCGGTAGGACACGCCCAGAGAGTTCAACCCGCAGGGGTTGTTCTGCTCGGCAGACTTCTTCGCCCATGCGACGGAATCATCAAAGCTTTGGGGCACACCATCACAGCCGCGGTAGTA
>PYVH01000137.1 GCA_003030785.1 Marinobacter sp. B9-2
CGGTTGATGATGGCCGTATTATCGCTGATTTTGGGGACTTATTCAGAGTCTCCCTAGTTCTGACTGAATGACGGCCGACCACTTCTTCCAGCCAAAATAGGCGCTTGGATGACGAATAAAAAGAATATCTATATTTTTTCCATCTTTCTCAAGAATAAATTTCTTAGGCCTGGATCGCCCTACTTTTTCTAAATTACTTGACTGCACAGGAGTAATACCAACATCCTTAAAATAACTATTAAACGCCTTAATCTTTACACCTTCCAAACCATAAACAATGACTTGGTCCACATCAAAAACCGACATTAATTTATCGAAAACCTTCCATCCAAAATAATAATCATCATACGATGGCCTATGCTTTTTCGTTTTAATAACTCTGCTTACAAGGTTGTGATAAACCACAGAATTCCAAAAATCCGCCTTTTCCTCATTTGTTGGCTTCTTCTTCGAGTATATCGCCCTTTCTATATTTCTTACAAACCTTGAATTCCTCTTGAAATCAAAAGCATGTGCTTTATGGAGCTTTCTTAGATTGTATGAGTCAGCTATTCTCTCAGCACTAGATGGATCCTTTGGATTCCAATCATAAACACTTTCACCAAGAACTAATGTTTTTAGTTTTTTATCTTTATAATTTACCCCAACCCAAGGCAATCTATTAATTCCTTCGATATCAACCAGGTGATCATCGAAACTAGTGTCGCAATAACTCTCAATAATACCCAAATCGTTACCTATCTATTATTTTATATAGTTAATTTATCAAGTTAGCACTTACAGTTTTATTGAGCCGTTAGGTAACCACTCAATATCAAGCATGCCATCACCAAAGTGGATAACGCCTTCCTTTTTAGGGAGCTCGTTGTGCTGCCCTCGATATTGAATGAAGTTATCAAGAAGCTCAATAATATGAAGCTTAAAACCCGATTCGTTGATTTTATCGAATATATCTTCCTCAAGCTTCCAAGATGTACCGCTCAGGCGGTCTTCATCCTCTTCAGCGTTGAAAACGATTTTGCCTTTTACCTTCACAATCTCTGGATGCTGTTGAGCAAGCATAGCTAAGCGAGTGCTTTCAAAACTCTGATCAAAATTCGACATATCGCTTCCTTCTGGCCTTTTTTCTCAGGCTACACTAGCAAGACGACAAGATGTGTCGCATTGACGCATAACGCCCGCCATCACCGGTGACAAAACCAGAGCGAAGCGGAGGTTTTGGCATCCGGTGCATGGCCTGGTTATGCAGCATGTAGCGGCTTGATCCGATCCACTTCTTCCTTGACCGACTGAGCGGCGGTCCAAAGATCAACAGATCGCTGCGCATTCAGCCAGAATTCCGGCGAATTACCAAACAAACGTGCAAGCCTAAGCGCCATTTCAGGGCTGACAGCACGACGCTCGCGCAGTAATTCATTAACTGACTGGCGAGAGACACCCAGAGACTCAGCCAACCCCGAAACAGTCAGGCCATAGTCCGGAAGAAAATCCTCCCTCAGCATTTCGCCAGGATGAGTCGGTTTGCGCTGCATACCGGCAGTATTAAGAATAGCCATAGTCATCCCCTCACTCAGTGGTAGTCACACACCTCGACTTCATACGCATCGGCATCTTCAAAACGAAAACAGATACGCCACTGATCATTTATTGAAATTGCATGCTGCCCCTGCCTGTCTCCCGACAGCGGGTGAAGGCGATTGCCAGGCGGCACTTTCAAATCCTCTAACTGTACGGCCAGATCCACGTATTCAAGTTTTCTAGCGGCTCTCGATGCAACATCCGCAGGAAATTTCTTTGACTTGCCCTTGGAGTAAAGTTCTTGGGTTCGTTTGTCAGCAAAGGATTTGATCATGAAACGAAGTGTATTGCGTCACGTGACGCTTGTCAATATGGCCTGAGAATTACTGCATAACGCTGAGCGCACCGGCGGACTTTACGGAGCGAAGCGGAGAAAAGGCTGTCCGAGTGACGCGTATTGTTATGTGCTTTGGGCGACATTCGGGAACCTTTCGGGATGCTCAATAATTTCCTCGGTAAGGTCTACGTCCAGATCAGGCCAATAGAAATGGCCAGGGGATTGCTCTTCGACATTCACAATGGCACTGACTCGCTGCTCCTTGAACCAAGGAAAGCTGTTGTATGGCATAAAAAACTCGCGGTCGTGAGCCAAGAGCCACACACCGTGAGTCGATATATTTGTCACCTCAACTGCTGAAGTGTTGTTTCCAAGCGCTGACAAGCTCATCGCGGTGACCCTCCACCAATGACTCGATTTCTTTCAACTGCTGACGGCTATACCCGTGATTCTTGGCTAGTTCAAGCTCTGGTTCAAGCCAAAATTTGGCCTCGCCATCGCCTGAGACTATATGGACATGCATGCGGGACTCCTCCCGCGAGAAGAAAAAGAAGCGGTACCCCTTCTCCCTGAAAACTGTAGGACTCATCCATACTCCTCACACATAACGCAGAGCTTTGCGGCAATTATGGAGCCGCGCAGCGGCGGAATAATTGTCCGGCAACAGCGCCTTGTTATACATTTTCCGAACCTTCGTTTGGGTCTGACAGCACAGATCGGCTTCTTTCTTCGAATTCTGAGCTATGCCAACGCTCGTGCAACTGGATTTCTAGCCAGTCCGAAAGTTGCAAGCAAAATTCGTAAGACTCTAAAAAATACTGTACGTCTGCAGGTAGTCGAGCGCCTGCTTGTGCCCTCTGGTGTGATCCCGCCTTTCGCAAATAGACATCGTTAACCATGCCACGGTTGTGAATAAAGATGTCCCTGGAGGCTTTGACCTCCATGTACCGGTGAAATGCCGGACATTCGAGAAGGTTAACGGAAATCATGCCTTCTAGAAATTCAGCAAACTCCTTCGGCGATTTATAAGACATTTCATTTAGGAGTTGATCCGTAGCTCTGAGGTGAACTTCCTCAATTGAAGCCGCTTCGAGTATAGACTTCAGATTGATAGTTCTTTTTGCACTTAGCTTTTGCGGGTATTGCAGAATAATTTTGCGCACCACATCACCTAGCATCGCTTCTACTATCGCGACAAGTTGGATAATCCCGTTTATAGCCAAGTGGTTAAAAGCCAACAATTGATATCTGCCAAGAAGCTCATTTTTTTGGTAGATTCGCGTGCTATTGATCGCGGTTTTGTCAGGCCGCCAACCCACAGGGAAAGTTACTTCTATTTCTTCCTGCTCCGATTCCTGCATCCCTCTTGCGGCTATATCAAAAGCCCCATAGGTCAGTTGTGCTAACTCCCCTTGCTCAAATAAAGTGTTTCGAGCACCAGATACTATTTTATTTAGAGAGTTCCCAACGTTGGCCCCCGACATCGTACCCCCTTATGTATAACGCCAGCCAGCATGCGCGGCTACGGAATGGAGGCGAAGCCGCAATGTAGTAGGCGTCGCCGTGCCTGGCCTTGTTAAAAAATCAACGCAATGTGACCAATTCTCCCTCAACCTCTATGCAGTTATGCGGAGTCGGGAGACCGAAAAAATTGCCGGGTTTGTTCTTCTGTACTTGGTCGATTCTGACGTTGACTAGCAGGTCGCCGGTAATTCCCTGGTCCTGACCATTCTGAATAGCTTGGTCCATGGCCCGCTGGAGGCGCGAATCGTTTGGCGGCTGACCAACCTGGTGACAATCCTCGCCTTTAACTCTCGTAGCGGAAGTCGAATCATAATCGAGGTTTCTAACATTGAAACTGGAAGCAGCCGTGAATTGACCCAGCCTGTACTCTGGTGTCTGAGCCGCACAACCCACCAAAATTGAACTCATGGCAACAGCGATAATACCTTTGTTCACTACTACTCCTTAGTTTCGATCCTTTGAATTTTTAACGCCAGCCATCACCGGTGACAAAACCGGCGCGAAGCAGAGGTTTTGGCATCCGGTGCATGGCCTTGTTATGTTCAGTTACGGCTGAGCCTCACATGCTGGGAAGTGCAATCAACTGTAGAGACAGTTCCCATGAAAGCATTTAGCTTTACCCCGCACTTTTCGATGTTCAGTCCATTATTGCCATCGCTTGAGATGTTAGTCACGTACGGACCTGCGGTGGTGCAACCTGCCACCGAAGCAACCAAAAACAGAGCTACTGCCAACTTCTTCATACCTTCTCCTTACTTCACTTGGTGTGTAAAACATAACGCTTAGCGCACCGGTGACTTTGACGTAGCGAAGCGGAGACAAAGGCATCCGAGTGCCGCGCCTGGTTATGTTTGATATTCGATTTCTACGGCCGACTCGTCTCCACAATGAATGAAG
>PYVH01000138.1 GCA_003030785.1 Marinobacter sp. B9-2
TTCACCCGCTGTGAGGCCTACCAGGAGGGCGGTGAAACCATTGCCAACTGCGTGGCTACCTTCATGCGTATCGGCAAGGATGCCAGCCCGAAACACTACCGGGACCTGATTACCGGAGGCGAAGAATGACCGATCCCGAAATCCTCCGCTATACCCAGGAAACCGGTGACTTCAGCCGTATGCTCAAAAGCATTCCCTACGCCACCTGGATTGGCCTTCAGTGTGAGCGGTTCGGCGACGATCTGATTTTCCGCCTGCCCTGCAAGGACTCCAACCTTGGAAATCCGATCCTGCCGGCCATTCACGGTGGCGTGATTGGCGGCTTCATGGAAATGTCCGCCAATATCTACCTGATCATGTCCCAAGAAAGCCTGCGCATGCCACGCATCGTCGACTTTTCCCTGGATTACCTCCGTGCCGGTCTCAACCGTGAAACCTACGCCGAATGCCGTCTGACCCGTCAGGGCAACCGTGTTGCCAACGTAATGGTCAGCGCCTGGCAGAAATCCCGTTCGCAACCCATCGCAACCGCCCGCGCGCATTTCCTCCTCGAAGACTGATTTGCCGATGCGCTGGGGCTTGAAATGCCCCGGTGCGCCCCCACTTTTTTGTCAGCACGAATTCAATAGCCGGGTGGCGCGGGTAGGAAGGGCTTTCCAAAACCGTGCGGAGCCATGGATGGCGGAGCCGAGCGTACATGGATGTATTCACAGCGTGTTTTGGAAAGCCCTTCCTATCCGTGCCTCTCCACGAACTATGAGGTAACTCGGGCGCCCCTCTTTGCCCGTTTATTTGTATCAGGAGACATAAACGCCATGACGGTTGAAGCCAATAAAGAGACGCTTGGATTCCAGACTGAAGTGAAGCAATTGCTTCACCTGATGATTCACTCGTTGTATTCCAACAAGGAAATCTTCCTTCGTGAGCTGATTTCCAACGCTTCAGATGCCGAAGACAAACTGCGCTTCGCGGCGCTGAAGGACGATAGCCTTTATGAAAGCGATCCTGAGCTGAAGATTCGCCTGGATTTTGATGAAGAGGCGAATACCGTCACGCTCACCGATAACGGTATCGGCATGACCCGTGACGACGTCATCCAGAACCTCGGCACCATTGCCCGCTCTGGTACAGCTGAGTTCCTGAAGCAGTTGTCCGGTGACGAGAAGAAGGACAGCAAGCTGATCGGTCAGTTCGGTGTTGGTTTCTACTCGTCGTTTATTGTGGCCGACAAGGTGGATGTTTTCACTCGTCGTGCGGGTGCGCCGGCAGAAGAGGGCGTGCATTGGGAGTCCAAGGGCGACGGTGAGTTTTCCATTGAGCAGGTCAATCTGGATAACCGCGGTACCCAGATCGTGCTGCATCTGAAATCAGACGCCAAGGAATTCGCCAACGGCTGGAAGCTGCGCAGTCTGGTGAAGAAGTACTCGGATCATATTTCCTTCCCGGTGGTAATGAAGGCCGAATCCGAAGAGGGTGAGAAAAAGGACGAGTACGAAACCGTCAACGACGCGACAGCGCTCTGGACCCTTCCGCGTACCGAGATCAAGGACGAGGAGTACAAGGAGTTCTACAAGCACATTGCCCACGATTTTGAAGATCCGCTGACCTGGTCCCACAACAAGGTGGAAGGCAAGCTGGACTACACCAGCCTGCTGTATATCCCAGCCCGAGCACCGTTTGATCTGTACAATCGGGAAGCACCCCGTGGCCTGAAACTGTATGTGCAGCGCGTGTTCATCATGGACGACGCCGAGCAGTTCCTGCCGCTGTACCTGCGTTTCGCCAAGGGTGTGATCGATTCCAACGATCTGTCCCTGAACGTGTCCCGTGAGATTCTGCAGAACGACAGCACCGTGGAAAGTATCCGTACCGCGCTGACCAAGCGGGTTCTGGACATGCTGTCCAAGCTTGCCAAGAAGGATCCGGAGCAGTACCAGAAGTTCTGGGGCGAGTTTGGGACTGTACTGAAAGAAGGCCCGGCGGAAGATTTCAGCAATCGCGAGAAGATTGCAGGTCTGCTGCGTTTTGCCTCCACCCATACCGGCGAGAGCGCTCAGAATGTGTCGCTGGATGATTACATCAGCCGGATGAAGGAAGGCCAGAAGAAGCTCTACTACATTACCGCTGACAACTTCACGGCGGCCAAGAGCAGCCCACACCTGGAAGTGTTCCGCAAGAAGGGCATTGAGGTGCTGATCCTCACCGATCGCATCGACGAGTGGATGATGGGTTATCTCAGTGAGTACGACGGCAAGCAGTTTGAGGACGTTGCTCGTGGCGACCTGGACCTTGGCGAAATCGAGACCGAGGAGGACAAGAAGCACAAGGAAGAGGCGGCTGAAGAGCACAAGGACCTGCTGGAACGCATCAAGAATGCCCTGAGCGACCGGGTGCAGGAAGTGAGGGTGACCAACCGACTGACCGATTCACCGGCCTGCCTGGTTGTAGGTGATTTCGACATGGGCGCACAGATGAAGAAGATCATGGAAGCCGCCGGCCAGAAAGTGCCGGACAGCAAGCCGATCTTTGAGATCAACGTGGACCATCCGCTGGTTCAGCGCCTGGAAAGCGAGAAGGGCGAAGAGCGGTTCAATGAGCTCTCAGCTGTGATTCTGGACCAGGCCACCCTGGCAAGCGGCGAGCAGCTCCCGGACCCGGGTGCCTACGTTACCCGCCTGAACCGTCTGCTGCTTGAATTGGCGAACTGATAGCCGATGCAGCAGATCATTGTGGATATCAGCATCAGCCCTGATGAGTGGATCAAGCTCTATCAGGGCGTTGCCACCGATGTTCACACCACGGCCCGGGACGGACGCTCTGTCCGGTTCCCGGCCCGTATCCTTTCACGTTTCTACCTCCGCGATGGTATTCGCGGCAGTTTCCGCATCGTTTTTGACGATGCCGGCAAGTTTTCTTCTATCGAACGGCTATGAAAAGCCCAATCCTCATCCATAAACAAAAGCTTTCACAAATTTATTTTTAATTAATTGTATTGAGTCGCCGACCTCGCGCTATGGTGGAGTTGTTCTCGTTAGGCAGGAGCAGGTCCATGTCGAATGTGTTTTCACTCAGTCGGTTTACCGCCTGGCCGGATTTACTCGGAATCCTGGCAGATTACTCGAGTGATTATGCTTGTGCCCAGTAAACGGAATGAAGCCCGCAGAGTCTGCGGGAGAACTTATAGGCACACACTATCCGGGGCATAAGAAATACTCAGAGCAGAGTATTTATTGTGTCCTATATTAAGAGGTGCCTGAATCAAAGCAGTGTCGTTTTGCCAAGCCCAATGAGGAGAGAGAAATGACAGATAACAACAGTGCGGGTGGAAAGTGCCCCGTAATGCATGGCTCGAACACGCAGGAGAAGGCCGACGTCGCCGGCTGGTGGCCTGAAAACCTCAATCTAGACATCCTCCATCAGCACGACCGCAAAACCAATCCTCTCGGAGAAGACTTTGACTACCGGGAAGAAGTCAAAAAGCTCGACCACGAAGCGCTTGAAAAAGACATGCATGAGCTGATGACCAACAGCCAGGAATGGTGGCCGGCTGATTGGGGTCATTACGGTGGCCTGATGATTCGTCTGGCGTGGCACGCTGCTGGCACCTATCGACTGGCCGATGGCCGCGGCGGTGCAGGTACCGGTAACCAGCGTTTCGCTCCTCTGAACTCCTGGCCCGACAACGGCAACCTCGATAAGGCCCGCCGTCTCCTGTGGCCGCTGAAGAAGAAATACGGCAACAAGATTAGCTGGGCCGATCTGTACATTCTGGCCGGCAACGTTGCCTATGAATCGTTCGGTTTGAAGACGTTCGGTTTCTCCTATGGCCGTGAAGATATCTGGCACCCGGAAAAAGACATCTACTGGGGTGCCGAGAAAGAGTGGCTGGCACCGTCTGACAGCCGTTATGAAGATGTGGAGAAACCAGACACCATGGAAAACCCGCTGGCGGCCGTCCAGATGGGTCTGATTTATGTGAACCCGGAAGGCGTTAATGGTGAGCCGGACCCGCAGAAAACGGCTGAGCAAGTACGCACCACTTTTGCACGTATGGCGATGAACGACGAAGAGACCGCTGCTCTCACCGCAGGTGGCCATACCGTTGGCAAGGCTCACGGTAATGGTGATGCCGATGCCCTCGGTGCAGAGCCCGAGGGTGCAGACGTGGAAACCCAGGGTCTGGGCTGGATGAACCCCAACCTGCAGGGCAAGGCGACTCAATACAATTAATTAAAAATAAATTTGTGAAAGCTTTT
>PYVH01000014.1:0-213 GCA_003030785.1 Marinobacter sp. B9-2
CAGCAAGAATCTGTTTGATCTGACTGGCAAGGTTGCCCTGATTACCGGTGCCAGCCGCGGCATTGGCGAGAGTATTGCCCGGACTCTGGCCGAGTATGGCGCCCACGTGATCGTAAGCAGCCGCAAGATTGACGGTTGCGAGGCCGTTGCCAGCAGTATCCGGGATGCCGGTGGTAGCGCCGAAGCCTACGCCTGCCATATTGGTGATATGGA
>PYVH01000014.1:223-47945 GCA_003030785.1 Marinobacter sp. B9-2
CCTCGATTATCTCTCTGAACCTGCCCCCTTGTGATATGGACCAGATTGAAAGTATCTGGGGGCACATTGAGCAAACCCACGGCAAGTTGGACATTCTGGTGAACAACGCTGCCGCCAACCCTTACTTCGGGCCGGTAGAGGACACCGACCTGGGAGCGTTCAACAAGACCGTGGATGTGAATATCCGGGGCTATTTCTTCATGTGCGCCCGTGGCGCCCAGATGATGAAGAAAGCCGGTGGCGGCTCGATTGTGAACGTGGCGTCCGTGAACGGTGTAAATCCGGGCCACTACCAGGGCATCTACTCGGTCACCAAGGCCGCCGTGATTTCCATGACCAAGTCCTTTGCCATGGAGCTGGGTCAGCAGAAAATCCGCGTGAATGCGCTGCTGCCAGGGCTGACCGATACCAAGTTTGCCAGCGCCCTGACTACGAACGAAGCCATCAAGAAGCAGGCGATGGCTCACATACCCATGAAGCGGGTGGCGGATCCAAGTGAAATGGCGGGTACTGTGTTGTACCTGGTTTCCAATGCTTCCAGCTATACCACAGGCGCTTGCATCAACGCCGATGGTGGTTACCTGACGATCTAAGTGTAGTCTCAGGGCAGGCAGGGGCCAGATGAAAGTCTTCATCCGGCCCCTGGTTCAATTCGTCCGGGATATCAGGCCGGTGAGCAGGTCAATGCTTCAAAGTCGTTGTTGAGCTCTACTGCCCGATTCTGCAGATGGGCCAGTGTTGTGTTGTCACCCGCCAGGATCAGATCATGCATCAGGGACGCCATGGCTACGCGACTCTCCGCCATCATGGCTTTGTAGGCCTCTCCCCGCACTTCCTCGGAATTGAGAATCAGATATTCCAGTTCCGCCTCGAACGTGGGCTCGTCTCTTCCTTCCAGTATTTCCAGTAGTGCCACTTGCCAGTTCCTGCGGCCCTGCAGCCAGATTTCAGTCTGGGCGCCTCGATTGGCTGACCATTGCCGCACGATGTTTCGTTGCTCGCTGTTCAGCTCCCCCAGCCAACGTTCGACCCGCTCTGCGGTTCTGTCGGCCCGGGCCTCGGCTGTCGCCTCCGGGGAATCGGCCAGGAATTCTTCTTCCATTTCCCGCTGGCTTTGCGCCATGTTGTCCGCCAACTCCTGTACCTGCTCGTCGCTCAGGCTGGAGAGAAGGTTTGTTGCGACCGGGGTTGCCCGTTCCAGAAGACTCGGGAAGAAACTGAAAAGCTGCTGCTGATGGTATTCGACAGTGGCCTGATCAGGCGGATTGTTGGATACGTCAGACTCGAGTTCATCCAGCCAGGCCTGATAACGGGGCAGCTCGGCACTGCAATGCCACTGTCGTAGTTGTGCAATATCGTTGTTGAGTTGCTGCTTCTGGTCGGCGGTAAGCGAAACATAATCCTCAACCCACCATACGATTCCCCAGTCCGCATATCGATAAGCTACCTTGGTCGAACTGCAGCCAACCAGACCAAACGCCAGCACTAGAATGAGAACAAAGGATTTGGCAAAACTGTTTGCGCTCTCGTGACCGGTATCCATGGCTCACCTGTCCTGGTAAAAAGGCGTATCGAAAAAGGGTTGCAAGCTCACTATCATTCGGCGCTTATTGGTTAACAGTGTACGACATATCACGCCTTTCAGATGCTGCTCCGAGGAACGCTGGAGCACTGTTCAGGAGAAGTCATGAGCAAAATGAGACTTTCACGTCTACACCAGCTGATCTTCGGCTTTTACATGTCCGGAATCATGTCCCTGCTGATGTCCGGAGTGATCACTTTCATCAATACGGGCATCGACAGTGAGTTCCACTACAGATAGGAGCCGGCTTTCCTGGTCGCCTGGGCCGTTGCTTTCCCTCTGGTAACCTTCATCGCTCCGCTTGCCGGGAAGATGACTGAGTTCACCATGCGCAGACTTGACTGATTGCGTACAGATGTAAGCTTAAATGTTAAAAGATGCAAATCCGTTCTTTCTGACTCCCCGTAAATGCATTGACGCATGATTCAAGGACTGAATTTGTGCAGGTTCGAACCACTCAAATCCTGGTAAACAACCACAAAAGTGGGGAGTTTGAAAAATGAAGACAAAATACGCTTTACCGATGGTTTTGGCGGGCAGTGTTATGCTGTCCGGGTGTTGGCTTGATGACGATGATGATCCAGCAAAAAGTAGCGTTCGCGTAATTCATGCCTCTGCAAATGCTCCTGCCGTTAATGTTGTCGTAAACGGTACGACGGTGATTTCCGGAGCCGATTACAAACAGGCTGCGGTGTTGACTCCGAATGCAGGACAAGCAGATCTGGCAGTTGACGCACTTTTGCCCGGTGACCAAACATTGAGGGTTATCGATGAGAAAGGTGTGTCTCTAAGATCTGATACCAAGTACGACGTTATTGCTGTAGGGCTTGTTGGAGATGAAAGTCAACCCCTGGAGCCTTTAGTGGTGACCGATGACGGCGCCCGGGAAGACGCGGATTCAGTTCGTTTGCGTGTGGCTCACCTATCCCCTGCCGCCCAAAAGGCTGTGGGCGGTCCTGTAGAAGTTTATCTGTCTGTACCAGGTGCCAATCTTGACGATGATGGTGTTTTGTCGTTCAGCTTTGAATATAAGGCGGTTCAGGCCCCGATTGAGGTCCCTGCCGGTAATTATCAGGTTCGCGTTGCCATTCCTGGAGAGACCCCAACAGTAGTCTTTGACAGCGGTTCAGTTGCTCTGGAGGCAGGTTCAGACCTGCTGGTCGGTGCAGTCGACAACACCAGCCCGCAAACCAGCGACGATGCAGGAACCATGGAGGTGGAAACGAACAGTCCGATAAGCCTTGTTGCAGTTACTGGTACTGGAGCCGTTATTGAATTGTATGATGTGAATCAGGCTGCAGGGGTCAGAGTGGTGCACAACTCTGCAGGGACCGATCCTGTTCAGGTTTTGGTGGACGACTCTGTTGCGATACCCAGTCTAGCCTTTCCAGGCACGGTTCCTGAGTTCCCCGTGCTGGATGAGTACGTAAACGTCCCTGCTGATACCTTAAACTTGAAGGTGGCTCTCGCATCTAGTGCTCAACCCGTTAACGAAGCAGTAATCAATGCTGATGTGCCCTTCGAACAGGCGTCAGCAAAAACAGTCATTGCTGTGAACGCGGGCGCGGATATTGAGCCGCTTGTAGTAGATGACAGCGTGCGCAGTATTGCTACACAGGCGTCGTTGCGTGTTATTCATGGTGCTGTCGAAGCCGGGACTGTTGATGTCTACTTGGTTCCAACTGCTGAAGGTGGTGCGGGAGCGACAGTGTTGAACGCTGAGGTGAATGCGCCGACCCTGAATGATTTTGAATTCAAGACCAACACAGGGTACCTTCCGGTAGCAGCAGGGGATTATGTGGTATTTATTACGGATCAAGATGGAAATGAGCTTTTGAAATCCGGCAGCGTCTCCCTATCTGCGGGTGGTGTTTATACCGCAATAGCTCGGCTTGCGCCAGAGGATGCGGACAATACCGCTGGTCTAACGGTGCTTGACGATTTCGTGATGCCACCGACCTGATTGGTTAATCAAGAACCACAAGAGCCCCTGCCACGGCCGGGGCTTTTTATTGAATACTGGTATCAGAAGTGCCGGAAGCGGCGTGTGAAATCGCAGTCCCGGTCGGCGGCCGGAAATGCAGCGAATAAAGAATCCGGTCCAGCACGGCCTGACCGTTCCAGGCAGGGTCGTTATTGACCATGCCTACGACGGCCCAGGTGGTGTTATTCGAATCGCGGGTGAATCCGGCGATCGACCTTACGTTTTCCAGATAGCCGGTTTTGATACGACCCTCGCCATCCATACCGGTATTGCGCAGGCGGCGTGCCATGGTGCCATCCATCGCAATAATGGGCATGGAGGCCATCAGGTCTGCCGAGTAAGAGCTGTTCCACGCGTGCTGCAGAATCTGTGCGCCCTGGCGGGCGGTAATGCGGCCATGTCGGGTGAGCCCGGCGCCGTTATCGATCACCATGCCGGCGGTGTTGATGCCTTTGTCTTCGAGCCAGTCATAGATCACACGAATGCCGGCAACCCGGTCATCGTTTTCATCTTCCAGGCGGTTCTCGGCGCCAATGGTGAGCAGCAGTTGGCGTGCCATCACGTTACTGCTCCACTTGTTGATGTCCCTCACCATGGTTACCAGATCCGGCGAGGTGGTTTTCATCACCAGCCGTGCATCCTCCGGCGTGACTCCGTTGAGATCGCCGCCCGAGACCACGACCCCGAGGTCTGCCAGCAAGGAACGGATCAACGAGGCGCTGTACTGCTCATGGGGCAGCAGCGACAGGTAGGTGGTGCTCCGGCAGCCCTGGGGCAGCTCGCCGGTTACCCGCACAGTCACCCGGTGGTCTTCATGAATTATGGGCTCCCACTCGAAGTTTCGTCGCGACGGGCAGGGGCCCTCGGCGGTGGCAACCACGCGGTTGTCGATGACCACTTCGCCCAGGGAAGGCGTGCTCCAGGCCTGGGTGCCACGCTCGTCGGCGCGAACCTGGAAGTGCATCAGGTTCAGGTTGGTCAGGTAGGCGGAAGGTTCTACCAGGAAGGGCGCGTGGGGGTTATCGCCGTTGTCTTCAAACGCAGGAAAACCACCATCGACTTCAAAGTAGGTGCCATCAAGAATCAGGTCGCCCTCAATTCTGGTAATCCCCATGCTGCGCAGCTCTCTCAGGGTTGTCCAGAGCCGTTCGATGGTGAGCTTCGGGTCGCCGCCAAAGCGGACGTAGAGATTGCCTTTGAGGGTGTCGCCGGCCATAACGCCGTCGGTCAGGAAATCGGTATCCCAGTGGTGATTGGGGCCGAGTACCTCCAGTGCCGCAAAGGTGGTAACCAGTTTCATGATGGAGCCCGGGCTCATCAGGGCATCGGCATTGATGTACTGATTGATGCCGGGGCCATTCAGGGGAATGGCCGCCATGCTCATGGCATCTTCATTCTGCAGGGACTGAAGCGCGTAATCCTTCAGCTGGTTGGTCCAGAGGCGATTGCCGGAGAAGCCGGAGTCATCGTTCTCGGCGACTGCGACGGAAGGGGCCGCCATCACAGTGAAGGCCATGAGGGATGCCAGCATAGAGCGTCTGAATTGAGGACACAGTTTTTCTGCTCTTGATGAGCCTGAGCGTCGCATACCCTTGATAGCCATCATCACCGTCCAGTGAGTTCTTATACCCCAACAATAGCCCATCCTGGCCGTTTGTACTATGCAGAAAAGCTCTACATGACGTTAAAAAATGGCAGTAGTGTCGTTGTTTGTATTGAATTTTTGTGACGCCATGTAAGTGCCCTTTCGAATCATGGGGTTAGGTGGACAAAAATTAACATTCCCCGGGATTGATCCCGTGAGCCAATGGAAAATCGTCAGATTGCGTGATAATGGTGTTGTCTCCAACAAAAGGTTTGTTTATGTCGAAAATGCTGTCTCACAACGTTCACGTGCTGGGCTCGGTTGCAACGTCGTCGCTCACCGCCTGGCGCGGTTGCCTGGTGGTTAAAAAGGTTCCTCAGCCGGAAAAGCCCATTGTGCTCTATGACATGGAAGGCTGTCCTTATTGCCGCCGTGTTCGTGAAGCCCTGACTGCCCTGAATCTGGATGTGGACATCCGGCCCTGCCCGACGGGTGGTTCGGTTTTCCGGGCCCAGGCAGAGGCTCTGGGAGGCAGGCAACAGTTCCCGCTGCTGGCGGACCAGAACACGGGCACGGTCATGTACGAATCCGAGGAAATCATCGAGTGTCTGTTCCGGCAATATGCCGGCCGGTCGGTGCCGTCCTACTATCGTGGCCGGGTCTGGCAGCCGGTCCTGGGTTCGGTGGCTTCTGTGACCAGTGCGATGCGGGGGCTGCGGGTCAGCCCGGGCAAGCGTCCGGAGCAGCCGTTGCACCTATGGAGTTTTGAGGGCAGCCCGTTTTCACGGCTGGTGCGTGAGCGGCTTTGTGAGCTGGAAATCCCCTATACCTTGCAAAATCTGGGCAAGGAGCACTGGACAGAGATCGGGCCGGCGAAGCAGCGTATCAAGCCGGGGCTCTATACGCCGATTCCCGGTGGCAAGCGGGATGCGTTTTTCCAGGTGCACAAGCGGGTTCAGGTGCCCTATCTTGAAGACCCCAATACCGGGGAAGGGCTGTTCGAGTCTGCCCGTATTCTGAAATATCTCGACGCCCACTACGGGAACTGACCTGCGACGAAGACTGTCAGCTCTCGAGTGGTCGCATGGGCGGGTCATCCCTTTGCCAGACACGCCGTAAATACTTCCATGTAGGCTCGGTCGGGCCATCCCTGGCCCTCCACGGTCTGGCAAAGGGATGACCGGCCCACGCTTTGGCACCTTGTGCTATTCGCATGAAAATTCGTCGCGGTGGGAGTGGAGACATGGCTGGCTGGTTCAGTAGACGACAGTTTCTTATCAATGCGGGTCTTGCCGGGCTCGCTTTGAAATCTCCGTCGCTGTTTGCAAACACGTCGGGAACACCCTCTTTATCCCCTATCATGCGCCAGATCCCGGGAGCGAACGAAAGCATCCCTGCGATCGGCATGGGCACCTGGATTACCTTCAACGTTGGTGGCGACGAGCAACTGGTCGCGCAGCGTACCAGAGTCCTCAAAACCTTCTTCGATCTGGGCGGAACCGTTGTGGACGGTTCGCCGATGTACGGCACCGCTGCGGACGTGATTGGTGAGGCGCTGGATTCTCTGGACGCCCACGACCGGATTTTTGCAGCAACCAAGATCTGGACCGGCGACGAATCGGAAACCCGGCAGGAGGCTGCGCGCTCTGGCAGGCGCTGGGGTTTGGATCAGTTCGATCTGTTGCAAGTGCACAATCTGCTGGGTTGGCAAGGGCATCTTGAAACCCTCAAGCAGATGAAGGCTAACGGTGAGGTTCGGTATATCGGCATCACCACGTCCCACGGTCGACGGCATCGGGAGTTTGCACAGATCATGGAGCGGGAACCGCTGGATTTCGTGCAACTGACCTATAACGTTCTGGATCGCGAGGTTGAGAATCGGTTGCTGCCACTGGCCCAGGAGCGGGGCATCGGGGTGATCGTTAACCGGCCGTTCCAGGGCGGTTCGCTGTTTCGCCGGTTCCAGTCCGAGCCGCTGCCGGGTTGGGCCGGGGAGGCCGGTATCAGCAACTGGGCGGAGTTCTTTCTCAAGTTCATCATTTCCCATCCGGCCGTGACCTGTGCCATTCCGGCCACGAGCAAGGTCGAGCATATGAAGGAGAACATGGGCGCACTCTATGGGGCGCTTCCGGATGCCGATCAGCGCCAGCGGATGGCGGATTACGTGAGGTCTCTGTGAGTGGTGCGGATTGGCTGAGCTACTCGCTGCAGGATTTCGTGATGTTCGGGCCGCAGGTGTTTCTGCGGCTGTTTGTTCGGATCAACCAGGATCTCTGGCCCTGGCAGGTGCTGGCGGTGGTCGCTGCCATTGGCATTCCTGTTCTGCTTTTCAGGCAGGGCCGGAACGCAAGGTGTTTTGCTGTCGGGCTGATGGTGGTTGCCTGGGTAGCCAGTGGCTACGGATTTCTGGTGGGCTACTTCGGCCCTATTAACTGGCCGGCGGCGTGGTTTGGCTGGGCTTTTGTGGCGCAAGGGGGTCTGCTTGCCACCGCGATGCTTTTCGGTGGCGTTCATGGGGGCGCGCTATCATCTGGCCGATTTGTCGCCCCCTGGCTGATCGTTGTGTGTGGTTTGCCCTGGTTGGCCGTGGCGGAGTCTGGCCAGTGGCAGGCGCTCGCGCTGTTTGGCATCGCGCCCGGAACCACCGCAGCGGCCGGTGCCCTGATTGTTGCAGTGATAACCGGGCCCTGGCGTTGGCTTTACCTGCCCCTGCTGGTGTTGTGGAGTCTGTTCAGCGCGGCCATGTTCTGGGTGCTGCAAACCTCTTGGCTGCTTGTCACTCCTGTCGCTACGCTATTGCTGGTTGGCGCCGGGTTCTGGCTCAGTCCCAGGCCGGCGCGAAGTCTGGATTAGCGATTCGCTCGTTGCGGTCCAGCTTATCAATCGCACGAATTTCTTCCTCGCTCAACTGAACCTCCAATGCCTCCAGATTGGCCTTCTGGTGCGCCGGGCGTGTGGAGGAAGGAATGGGCACGACGCCCCTGGACGCTACCCAGGCGATTGCCACCTGTGCCGGGGACAGGTTTCGCTCACCGGCAATGCGCTGAAGCGTTTCGTCCTCCATAACCTTGCCAACGGCCAGCGGCATATAGCCGGTCACGGTTATGCCAAGCTTCTGCGCATGCTCCACAATCTTGCGGTTCGCCAGGAAGGGGTGCACTTCTACCTGATTGGTGAAAATGGGTGTGTCGCCCAGAATCTCTTTCGCCTCATCCATTTGTGCGCAGGTGAAGTTGGAAATGCCGATGTGCTCGGCCAGCCCTTCGCGCTGGGCATCCCTGAGGGCGCCAAGATACTCTTTCATGGGCACTTCATCACCGGGGGATGGCCAGTGAATCAGGGCCAGATCCACATGGTCGGTTTTCAGCCGCGCAAGACTGTCGTGCAGGCTGTTGATCAGGTCGCTGGCGTGCAGCTGGTCAAACCAGATTTTGGTGGTCAGGAAAATTTCCCTGCGCGGAATGCCGCTGGAGGTAATGCCATCGCCAACTTCCGCTTCATTCTCGTACATCTGGGCGGTATCAATATGGCGGTAGCCCAGGGACAGGGCGCTCTTGACGGCGTCACGGGCGTCATTGCCCTTGAGCCGGAAGGTTCCCATGCCGATTTTCGGAAGTGCGCTGAATGACATAATGTCCTCCTTAGCGAATCATGTGTTTCTAAAGTGGTGCCGGCAGACTGGTTCTTCAAGTGGCCCGCGGGTATCATCGCGCGTGACTTAACCAGTGACCAGAAGCAGTGAGGCCCGGACCATGTACACCGGTCGTTGCCTGTGTGGCGATATCAGTTTCGAATACGATGGCCCGCTCGGCCCGGTGGCCCTGTGCCATTGCAGCCAGTGCCGGCGTGCCCACGGCAGCGCTTTCTCGGCCAGCGCGCCGGTGCAGAAGGTGCGGTTCCGGTTCGTATCCGGCGAAGACAGGATTACCGAGTTCGAATCACGCCCCGGCAAGTACCGGGGTTTCTGCAGCCGTTGCGGCAGCCAGCTCTACAGCCGTGTCGATGCGATTCCCGGGATTCTCCGCCTGAGAGTCGGTTGCATCAACGAACCCCTGGGCAAGGGGCCGGCCCAACACGTCTTCGTTGGTTCAAAGTCCGACTGGTTCGAGATTACCGACGAACTCCCACAGTTTGAAAAGACTGAAAGAACCAACGACCCTCACTGAGCCGGCACCATCCGGTAAACCTTGCCCCGGGGTGAATCCGTGAGCAACCAGAGTGCCCCATCGGGGCCCATGCGCACATCGCGGATCCGTTCGTCGAGATCGGTCAGCAGATCTTCCTCTTCCATCACTTCACCGTCCTGGATGCGCAGACGAACCAGTTTGCGCATCTTGAGTGCGCCCACGAACAGGTCCCCCTGCCATTCCGGAAACAGATCTCCGGTATAGAACGCCATGCCCGAGGGCGCAATGGACGGGTCCCAGTAATGCAGTGGCTGGGCCATGCCTTCCTTCTTGGTTTTGTCAGTAATGGGCAGGCCCGAATAGTCGATGCCGTAAGTGATTGTCGGCCATCCGTAATCGGTGCCTGCCCGGATGATGTTGATTTCGTCGCCACCCCGGGGACCGTGTTCGTGGCTCCAGATCTCGCCGGTTTCCGGGTGGATGGTCATGCCCTGGATATTGCGGTTGCCGGTTGTATAAAACGTATCGTTGACGCCGCTGGTGTCCAGGAACGGGTTGCCTGGTGCGGGGCCACCGTCGGGCGTAATCCGGTGTACGCCTCCGGCATCGTCAGAATTGTCCTGGGCCCGGTCCATCTCTCCCCGGTCGCCCACCGCCACGTACAGGTTGCCATCCCGGTCAAATTCCATGCGGCCCGCGAAGTGTCGGCCGCCGCCGGAGCGGGGCAGGGCCTCAAAAATGACTTCAACGTCGGTGAGGCGATCACCACTCAACCGGGCGCGAGCTACCCGGGTAGTCATGCCGTCCCGGTTTCGGTGGGCGTAGCTCAGGAAAAGCACCTGATTCTGCTCAAAGTCCGGATGGAGAATAACGTCCAGCAATCCGCCTTGGCCGGATACCACGAGCTCGGGTACTCCGCTGATGGGGTCATTCACCAGCGAACCGTTCCGAATCATTCGCAGCTCTCCTTCCCGCTCTGTCACCAGCATGGAGCCGTCCGGCATAAATGCGAGGCTCCAGGGGTGTTCGAGATTCTGTGCCACGGTTTCCAGGCGGAAATCTGCTTTATCGGAGGAAAAGGTCTGGTTTGCCATGCCGGGAACGGCAACCAGCAATAAGCTGCCTGTCAGGACAAGGTGTTTGAATATACCCATTGAAGCCTCCGTTCCTACCGGTGCCATTAGAACATTCAGAGTAGCAGTTGAAGCGGGCTTCGCCGAGCAGCGCTCCCGTTACCAGGAGTATAGGGCACCGGGTCAATTACGGATCAGTGATCGACTATTGCAAATAATAATGATTCGCAATAAAGTGGAGTCCAGTGGGTTTACCTTAAACGGGAGGAAAGGGAATGGCACCCGAACAGGAAATGATCGAAGGTTTGAAGCTTGCGGCAGGGGCGGGTGTGCTTATCGGCCTGGTTGCCATTGGCCTGGCGCTGTCGTCCGCTGTTGGGGCGTAAGTGCGGCGAGTCGTTCCTTGCGATGCACACCACAGGTGCCGCAGTAACCGCCTTCCGGGAGCAGGTATTTCAGGCAACACCCCTTTCGTTGGGGGATTGCCGTGGTCTGCTCACCGAACACCGCTGGAATCCAGTCGATGAACTGGTTTGCATCGTTCTGGAACTGCTCCAGCCATCCTTGCGCCAACTGGCAAAGCGCTTGCGGTTCGGCCCGGTTCCACACGGCTGAGAACGGTGCCCCCAATCCAAGCCCTATACTGCTCCAGTAGGCACCAGGGCTGACTCCCAGCTGTTGCCGGAAGGCCGGGTACCACCCAGCTGTCAGAGCGCCTGCGGACCGGACAAACGTTTCTTCATCAACCCGCTCCCCGCCCGGCACCTGAAACCATCGGGATACCGTTTGTGTCTGGTCGTGCGCCGGGGCCAGGAATATTCGTTTGGCGTCCGGTAAAGGCGCGTGGCCGTCGCGGAACAGCCTGAGGGTCAGCGGCGCGATCACGTTGAGCGCCAGATCCTGCTGAAGCACAGAAACAAACGCGCGCACGGCCCGGGGCCCGGCGATTGGGTAGTCGATGGCAACCTGGCCGAGCAGTAGCGACGGTTGCTCAAGGCACTGGGCCAGAGAAAAGAGGCCGCTACGCGCACCCACAGAGGGTTGCAGCGCCTCGTTTATAACCGATTCCCTGTCCAGCCCTGACTGGCTCAGAAGATGGCTGTATTCCCGGGCCCACTGGCCGAGCCCGGGCTTACGGTCAGGCTCTGCCATGGCGACTCAGCCCCCAGAGGAAATACAGGCCACCGACCAGAGCGGCCAGAAGCCCCGCCGGAAGCTGGTTGGGGTAAACAACAATTCTGGACAGGTAGTCGGCAACGCCCAGCAACAAGCCTCCGGCAAGGGCAGCAACGATCAGCTGTCGCCCTACGGTCTGCTGGCCCAGAACACGGGCCAGGTGGGGTGCGATAAGGCCCACAAAACTCAGCGGACCGATCACCACCGTCGCCGCAGCGGTCAGCAGCGCCGCCAACAGAAGCAACAGCAGACGGACTTTCGTTACCGGCAAGCCCAGTGAACTGGCCGATGTTTCACCCAGGGGAAGAATGCTCAGGGGTCGGATAATCGCCAGAAGGCCAGCCGAAATCAGCACGATCAGCGCCAAAAGCCCCAGGGCCTCGGCTTCCGAGACCAGCCAGGTGGAACCGTACATCCAGTTGAGAAGCTGCGAGGCGACCGTGCCACCGGAAGCCATGACCAGGCGAAGGCCTGCGTCCATGAACACGTATAAAGCGAGCCCGCCGAGCAGGAGCTGGTTGCCGGCAAACCGGTGTTTTCGGGCCAGCATGATCAACAAACCGAGGGCAGCTGCGGCGCCCAGGGTGGCCGCTCCCAGCTGTCCTGCCCGGCCAATATCGGCACCGAACAGAACGATCAAAACCATAACCACCGCCGCGCCGCCGCTGATACCGAGCATTTCCGGGCTGGCCATGGGGTTGCCCGTCATTCGCTGGATTAGTGTTCCTGCAAGGCCCAGGGCCACGCCCGCAAGAATGGCTGCCAGTAATCTGGGGCCGCGCCAGACCCACGCCTCGTGCCACTGGGTGATCGGAGTCCAGCTCCACTCGTCCAGCCCCGGGGACCACCCCATGGAGATACCAATGGTGCTCAGAAGGAGGGCGGCTATGGCTCCGCCAATCACAAGGGTGGAACGTCTTTTGGGCAGGAAACCGGCGGGGCTGTCGTCTTGCCCGGGCATATGATGGGTGTTCTTCAAACCCTGCAGGGCCAGCAGAATAATCGGTCCGCCGATCAGGGCGGTGGTTGTGCCGGTGGGAACCAGTGATCCGTCGCCCCAGGTGGATGCCCAGTGGGCGAGGGTATCCGCCAGTAACAGCAGACCCGCGCCCAGGAGACTGCTCCAGATCAGGCGCTCGGACAGGGTACGGGCGCCCAGCAGCCTTGCCAGCACCGGTGCCGCAAGACCGATAAAGGCCACGACACCAACCCGGCTGACCACCGTGGCACTCATCAGAACCACCAGAAACAGCGCCAGCACCCGAATCAGACCGACTTTGGCGCCGAGGGACCGGGCAGAGGTCTGCCCCAGTTGCATGACTTGCAGCGGGCGCATCAACAGGATCATTAACACGCCCAGCACCAGCACCCGGGGCCAGAGTTCCATAAACGGCTGCCAGTTATTCTGGACCAGGGAGCCCGCGCCCCAGATAAACAGGTTCCCTAGCCATTCACCCTTGAGTAACAGGAACGCCATGTTCACGGCGCCCAGGAAAAAGGTGACCACAAGCCCGGCCAGTATCACGGTGACCGGTGAAAAGCCCAGGCGCCAGGTGAGCGCTATAACCAGTCCGATTGCCAGTAGCCCTCCGGAAACCGCCACCAGGTCCGGACTGAAGGCGAGCAACCCGGGAAAGAACATGGTCGCGACTGTTATCCCGAACTGGCCGCCGGCCTCCACGCCCAGGGTTGTGGGTGAGGCAAGGGGGTTGCCAAGGATCTGTTGGGTAACCGCGCCGGCGAGGCCAAGGCCACAGCCAATGAGGACGGCAATGGCGACACGGGGTGCCCAGCTGTAGTGCGCCAGTACCGACGCGTAATTGTTGGCTTCGAACGTCCAGAAGGCGGCGATGAGGGCGCCGACGTCGAGCTGGCCAAACCAGGGCGCCGCGCTCGCGAGAAACGCGCCACACCAGATCAGTGCTGCAGCCACCGGCACCCTTGCGGGCAGGGATGGGCGACTGACCTGGTTGTTTGCAGATTCAGCGTACATTGTCTGAACCTCCAGCCAGCAGACCTTCAGCGAGCAACGTTGCCAGTCGCTTGACCGGGAAGACCCCGCCAAACGGCCAGACCGGATCAATCTGGTACACCTGATCGCGCTGAACCGGCGGCAGATAGGTCCAGAAAGGGCTGTTGGCCAGGGTGTCAGACAACCCGGGCAGGGTCGGAGAAATGATGATGATCCGGCTGTCCTGATAGGGCGAAAGAGCTTCAAGCCCGACGACCGAGAACCCCCAGTAATTCCCGGAGTGGGGCCAGGCGTTCTCAAGGCCAAGGGCGTTCAGGGCCCTCTGGAAAAGGCCGTTGGGTGCGTATACGCGAACGTGGCGGTCGTCCAGAAAGTTCACCAGCGCCACCGGTCGGTCCGTGAGGCCGGCATTCTCCAGACGATGGCGCTGAGCCTGCAGGGTCTGGTCGATGTCGTTGAGAACAGACTTTGCACGTTCTTCCCGGTTCAGCATCTCACCGAGAGTGGTAAGCATACTGCTGGCCTTCTCGAACGGTCGGGAGCCTTGTTTGTAAACGCTGACAACGTAGGTGGGCGCAATGCGCTCCAGCAGGTTGGCTGCGGGAGCCATCTCGGAGCTGGTGACGATCAGATCCGGTTTTAGCTCGGAAATAGCTTCCAGGCTCGGTGCCACCCGGGTGCCGACGTTGGCCACACCTTCGGGAAGTTCCGGTTCCCTGACCCACGCGTTATAGCCATCGCGATCAGCAACGCCGATGGGCGTGACACCCAGTAACAGCAGCGCCTCGGTGGCGGCCCAGTTCAGAGCAATCACCCGTTCCGGCGTTTTATCGAGGGTCAGGGTCCCCTGTTCGTGCTGCCAGCTTGCGGCACTGGTAAGGACCGGCACCAGGCTCAACAGCAGCGCCGCGCTGTATCGCCAGAAGCGTTCAGACCTAGTGAACATAGGACACCCACTGTCCGGGCGCCCGTTCCATTACGCCCATGGGCACGCCATAAATGGATTCCAGGATGCCGGAGTCCATGATGTCCCTGGGGCTGCCATCGGCGACAAGCTGCCCGGATTTAAGGGCGACCAGACGGTCGCAGAACCGCGCGGCAAGATCCACATCGTGCAGCACCACGACAACCGTAAGATCCCGCTGTTCGGCGAGACGATGGACCAGGCGCAGAGTTTCAACCTGGTGTTTTACATCCAGGGCCGATATGGGTTCATCCAAAAGCAGGCACTGGGTCTGCTGGGCCAGCAGCATGGCAATCCAGGCACGCTGGCGCTCACCACCTGAGAGGGTGTCGACAGAGCGATGCTGGAACGGACCAAGCCCTGTGTCCTCAATGGCCTGGGTAATCAGTCGGTGGTCTTCCTCGTTATAACGGCCCAGAGGGCCGCGCCAGGGGTAGCGTCCCAGGGCAACCAGCTCGCGGACCGTCAAACCGTCGGTTCCCGGTGGATGCTGGGGCAAATAGCCCACGCTGCGGGCAAACTCCCGGGCGCCTGTGCTCCGGAAGGATTTCCCCAGAAGCTGTACTTCGCCAGAAGACGGTGCGAGCTGGCGGGCAAGCACCTTGAGCAGCGTGGACTTGCCGGAGCCGTTATGCCCGAGCAGGGCGGTTACCTCGCCCTCAACGAATCCGAGGTTCAGGTTTTGAAGAATTGCGGTGTCGCCAATGCGGACATTGAGACTGGAAACGTCAAAAAAAACAGGCATGCAGGCTCCCGGAATACTTAGGGCCTGCAGGATAATTTAAATGCGAATCACTATCAATATAGATTGCGTTAAACGGCGGCCTGAATCTGTCCGGTCTGTACCCGCCACTGGTTGGCGTAGGCGCCATCCTGGTCCAGAAGCTCCCGGTGGGTTCCCTGTTCCAGCACTTTGCCGCCTTCAATCACCGCAATGGAGTCGGCATCAACGATCGTGGAGAGTCGATGGGCAATCATGATCACGGTCCGGTTATGGCCAATGCGCTTCAGTGACCGCTGGATGGCGGCTTCCGTTTCGTTGTCCACGGCGCTGGTGGCTTCATCAAGCACCAGGATCGGCGGATTTTTCAGCAGTGCACGGGCGAGGGACAGTCGCTGGCGCTGTCCCCCGGACAGACGAACGCCCCGTTCACCGACCGGTGTGTCCAGGCCTTCAGGGAGGGCTTCGATGAAGGACCAGGCTTCCGCGGTTTTCGCAGCGTCGGTGATCTCGGCGTCGCTGGCAGCCGGATTTCCGTAGGCCAGGTTCTCCCGAATGCTGCCCTCGAACAGATAGACATCCTGACTCACCAGCCCGATCGCGCCACGCAGAGATTGCAGGCTGAGATCCCGAATAGGCTGGCCATCGATTCGGATCTCGCCATGGCTGGGGTCGTAGAACCGCAGCAGCAACTTGATCAGAGTCGATTTGCCGGAACCGGTAGCGCCAACCAGTGCAAGCGTATTGCCGGCTGGCACGCTCAGGCTGATATCCCGGATGCCGGCACCGCTGGAGGGATAGTGAAAGCTTACTTTCTCCAGCTCAACGTCGCCTTTTACCGGTTCCTGGAGAGCCTTGCCTCCCTCGTCACGGACGTGCACGGGTTCGGCCAGCAGGTCCAGAATCCGACGGGTGCTGGCCATGGCACGTTCAAACAGGTCAATGACCTCGGCAAGCCCTGTCAGAGGCCAGAGCAGGCGCTGGGTCAGGAACACCAGTACGCCGTATGCGCCCACGTTCAGGCTGCCCTCGAGAGCCATCATGCCGCCGACTGTGAAGGTGGCCAGGAAGCCGGCGAGGATGGCCATCCGGATCACCGGAATAAACGCAGAGCTGATGCGGATGGCCCGGCGATTGGCCTCTACGTAGGCTTCGCTGCTCTCTTTGAGGCGCCTCGCCTCCCGCTGTTCAGCGGTAAAACTCTTGATGGTGGCGATGCCGCCCAGATTGTTGGCCAGCCGGCTGGACAGGTCACCCACTTTTTCACGAACGTCGGCGTAGAGCGGCCCCGCTTTGCGCTGGAAGTAGAAGGCGCCCCAGATAATCAGGGGAATGGGGGTGAATGCGAGCAGGGCAATGAGCGGCGAGAGCACGAAGAATACGGCGCCGACGGCAACCACGGTCACCACTACCTGAATCATGGCGTTGGCGCCGCCGTCGAGGAAGCGTTCGAGCTGGTTCACGTCATCGTTCATGGTGGCCACCAGTTGCCCCGAACTGCGGGCCTCGAAGAAGCTCATGTCCAGGCGCTGGGCATGTTCGTAGGCATCCTGTCGCAGGTCCGACTGCAGCCGCTGGGCCAGGTTGCGCCAGAGAATCTGGAACAGGTACTCAAACAGGGATTCACCGGCCCAGATAAAGAAGGTGAGTACGGCCAGTATGGTGATCTGTTCCTGGGCGGTTTCAAAACCCAGGCCAGCCACAAAGCTCTCTTCCTGGTTGACGACCACATCAATGGCAACGCCTATCAGGATTTCCGGGGCAATATCGAACAGTTTATTGATGATGGAGCAGGTGGTGGCGGTGATGATCTGCCGGCGATATCCCCGGGCGTATCTGAGCAGGCGGGCGAGGGCAGCAAAACTGCTGGTGGTTTTGTGGCTGTGTGAGGACATACTCCGCTTCTCTCCCGTGAATCAGGCAGGCCTATGGTTAGCCTGCAAACAGTAAGGCGGGAAGGGTAGCGGATCTGCTTCGGTTTTAAAATAGAATCATTATCACCTGCGTGCGTTTCTTTGCAACCAGCGGTCAAGCTTGTCGGCGAATTCCTTGCGGTCGGTCTGGCTGAATGGGGCGGGCCCTCCGGTCACCTGGCCGGCGTTACGCATTTCTTCCATGAAGTTGCGCATGGCAAGGCGCTGGCGAATATTTTCTTTGGTGAAAGCCTGGCCGCGGGGGTTGAAGACGTCGGCGCCTTTTTCAATGGCTTCGGCGGCCAGGGGGATGTCCTGGGTGATGACCAGGTCGCCTTTGTGCATCTGGTCCATGATTTCGTTGTCGGCCACATCGAAGCCCTGTGGGACCTGTCGGCGCTTGATGTAAGGGCTCGGGGGCAGGGTGATGGTGTGGTTGGCGATGAAGGTGGTGTCGATTTGCCAGCGGGTGGCGGCGCGGCAGATGATTTCCCGGATTGGGACGGGGCAGGCGTCGGCGTCGACCCAGATTGGCATGGTGGTTCCTTTTGTTTGCTTGGTTCTCTCGAGAGTCTACCTTTTGTTGATATGAGCCTGATAGATGTTGTCCGCGTATCTCTTCAGTAGCCTTGGAACTTGGTGCTGGAGGCATTGAGAGCCCCCTTCCAAAAACCGCTACGAGCTCGTCCATGTGCGCTTGTTTCAGGCCATCCCTGGCCTTCAACATTTTTGGAAGGGGGCTCCCAATGCCTCGATCGGGCATGGTCAGTTTGTCCGCGAATCCTACAACGAGCTTGGATCTTTTCGGGAGGTAGCAACTATGCGTGGTCGATTTCTTCTAACCGTTTTTCTGTCGGTGGCTCTGTGTTTCAGCGTTTCCGCTGCCGATAACAACGAAGAAGCCTGGGACGCCCTGCGAGACGGACGGGCTGTTCTGATGCTGCGCCACGCGTTGGCGCCGGGGACTGGGGATCCGGGTAACTTTGATATTAACGATTGCAGCACGCAGCGAAATTTGAACGATACCGGCCGGGAGCAGGCTCGGGCGTGGAAGCCGTTTCTGGCGGACCATGGTATTACCGAGGCGCGGGTGTTCAGCAGTCAGTGGTGTCGCTGTATGGATACCGCTACCGGAATGGACATGGGTGAAGTGACCGAGTGGCCGTCGCTGAATTCGTTTTTCCGGAATCGTGGTGACGGGCCGACTCAGACACGGCAGACGATTACTCTGGTCAATCAGTTGGAGGAAGGTGCGCCGGTCATCATGGTTTCGCATCAGGTGAATATTACTAGCCTGACCGGGATTTTTCCGTCGTCAAACGAGGGCGCCATCATCGCCTTGCCCCTGTCGGAAGATCCGACGGTGCTGGCGAGGGTGTCGCCCGGGCGTTGATGGTATAATCCTGCGCCCATTCAATTAACAGGAAATGATAATGTCGCAGCTTCCGCCATGCCCCCAGTGCAGTTCTGAATACACCTATGAGGACGGCGTTCAACTGGTATGCCCAGAGTGCGGGCATGAGTGGTCTGAGGCGGAGACTGCGGCAGCTGACGCCGCGAAGGTGGTTCGCGACGCCAACGGCAATGAGCTTCAGGATGGTGATTCGGTGACTGTTATCAAGGATCTGAAGGTCAAGGGCTCCAGTTCCGTTGTCAAAGTTGGCACCAAGGTGAAGAGTATCCGCCTGGTTGAAGGCGACCACGATATCGACTGCAAGATCGACGGTATTGGTGCCATGAAACTGAAGTCCGAGTTCGTCAAGAAAGCCTGACTTTTACCCCGTTGTTGCACTCTGGATCTGTTGTTCCAGTTCCCTCGCAAGACCCGGGTCGAGTTGCAGGGCGCTGGCCAGTTGATCCAGCCATGCTCGTTCCATGGGGTTCTGGTCATCAATCATGACTGCGCTGACGATGTAGATTTCCCGGCTTGCCTGTGGCGAGTCGGCATTGCGGGCCAGGGCAGATGCATCCAGCGGAGCGTCGAATTGCTGTTGGATCCAGGCGTGGAGTTCGTCGTCCGGCCCCAGTTTTTCGATCTCCTGGGTGAGAAGGGCGCGCTCGTTGGCGTCGATGTGGCCGTCGGCACGGGCCGCCATGATCATGGCCTGGAGTATTTCCAGCCCCCTTTGTTCCTGTTCCTGTCCTTGCAGTTGCTCCAGTGGCTGGCCCTGTTGTGCCAGTGCTGGCTGGGAGGAGGCCTGATTGTTGGTCTGGTAGTTCTGGTAGGCTTTCCACGCCAACACACCCACGCCGGCAAGGGCGCCGTATTTCAGGGCCTTGCCGCCCATTTTCCGGCCCCGTTTTGATCCCAGCATCATACCCAGGGCTCCGCCGCCCAGCAGGCTTTTCACGTCGATGCCTGAACCGGAACCCTGGCCGCCCTTGAATTGGCTTCCAAGGCTGTTCACCATTTTGTTGACATCCATGCCTCCGCCCTGGGACTGACCGCCCTGGGCCTGTTTCATTACCTGGTTCAGTACAGACATCACGTTCATTTGCCAGCGCCTCTCTCGGATTAGCCATTACGGATCAAAACTCGTTTACGCCGCCCGGTGCCTGGGCTCATCGGGCCGGTGTTACCCTGTTGTCACATTTGGGAGCATTTAGTTCCATTGATGACTGTTTTTGCCTATAAGGGGACTTGAGCCGGGGCTCCGCAGCTTCATCTGCGACCATTCGTCGCACTGAAAAACTTGGATCCATGGGGGCGTCTTCTTATCCTCTATCCATACACCACCGACAAGGAACACTCGACATGAAGTTCTGCCTGAGCATATGTGTGCTGGCATTGGCCCTTATTGCCCCGACAGCAATTGCCCATGATTACAGTCATGGACCGCTCAAGGTCGATCATCCCTGGAGCCGACCCACACCGCCTGGCACTCCCATGGGAGTGGGGTACCTGAATATCTCCAACAGCGGCAGCAGTGATATCACCCTGATTGGTGCCGCAACCCCCAGGGCAGGCCGCGTATCGATTCACGAGACCAGCATGCAGGATGGTGTGATGCGCATGGCGCCGGTCAAGGGCGGGCTCCCAATTCCGGCGGGAACTACTGTGGAGTTGAAGCCCCACAGTTTTCACCTGATGCTGGAAAAACTGAAAAGCCCGTTGCGCGAGGGTGAGAGCATTCCGCTGACCCTGAGTTTTGATGGCGCGGAAGATATGCAAGTTGAACTGAATGTTGCGCCGCTGGACGGGCAAACCATGATGAATGACCAGAAGGAGAATCATTCTGGTCATTCCATGGATCACAGCGGCCACTGAGCGTCGACTCAGTTTCGTCCGCGAAGTTTGTCAAGGACGCCCTGAACCCACCCTTTGGCATCGTCGAGGGTGTGGTTTTCTTCCACCAGTTGGCGGATAGCCTGTAACTGGTTTTCGAACAGCCCGGCTTTGTGCAGATCGGCCGGGGCTTCATCAGGGCCAAGTGGCAGAATATTTTCAAAGTAAGTACCGCCCAACAGTCGGCGCAGAATACCCTCACCCAGAAACGCGTCGTTGCTGTTAAGGGTTCTGGTTGCCCGCAGCAAACGCCGTATGTCGTATTGTCCCGGATAAATATCGGGCACCTGTTTTTTGATGCCCAGAAGGCTGTAAGCCCCAATACGGGCGGTCCGCACCGAGCTTTCCAGTGTGAACACAACGTCGTTATGAGTCTCCACGAACTGCCCGATGCAGGCAAGATTGGTGCAGCCTTCAGGGACTACCTGAGGACGGTCGCCTTTGGCCCTCGGCATGAACTGAGACGTGATGTAGGGCATCAGCGCGATGCGGGTTTTTGTGGCAGCCAGTATTTCGTCGATGTGGTCCTTCAGGCCCAGGTGGTAGCACAACTCAATCAACACTTCTTTGCCGGTACACTCGGGCATCGTCTTGTTGACGTAATCGCCGGGTTTATCCATCAACAAAGCATAGGTCCACAACACAATCACGTCGTCGGGCTGGTCGGGGAAGTGTGGCTGGCGGTTGCAGGTAAAGCTCATCAGCCAGGCGGAATCTGTAAAGGTGACGATTCCGCCAGTAGCCGTGAACCCGGAATAAGGGTCATTAACTGACAGCTCTTTGAGCTTTTCCATCAAAGGTGAGGGTTTGCAGGTAAGCGTCACTGATTCCCACGTTGAGCGGGGTATGTCTCCGCAGAATTTGTCTGGCCGGCCGAAGACCTCGGATTTCTCGGCCAGATTCCTCCAGAGTTGCCAGCCTGACCCTTGGCCGGCCTTGTCATTATCTTTCAACCTCGGGGCATTGTCGTCGTCGCCGTAGGCGGTATCCTCGGTCATGGATCCGGTTGTGACGAACACCAGATCACGTGCGCCGACATTGAAGGTCTTGTCCCCGTCTGTACTGTGGCACTGGATGGTCTTGACGGTTCTGGTGCCATCCCCGCTCTCCATATCAAGATCCGTCACGGTCATGTCGTACTGGATATTCACACCCTGGTCTTTGAGCCAGTTCATGAGAGGCCTGACGAAGCTGTCGTACTGGTTATATTTCGGGAACACCAGTGACGTCATGTCGTTCAGTCCGTCCATCAGATGCAGGAAACGATGCATGTAGAGCTTCATTTCGAGCACCGAGTGCCAGTTCTGAAACGCAAACATGGTGCGCCAGAAAGTGTAGAAATTAGTGTTCAGAAAACCCTCACTGAACCATTGCTCAACCGTGATGTCGTCAAGGTCCTCTTTCCGGGCCAATAGCAGCCTGATGATCTCAAGCTGCTGGCGCCTGGTAAGATCCATGGTAGAGAAGTCTTTGATCTGTCCCTGGTTTTCCAGGAGCCGGGCTTTCGACCAGTTCTTGTCGGCGTCGTTCACGATGCGATACTCATCAAGCACGGTGAATGGGGCAGGCAGTTCGAGCGCGGGTATTTCCGAGAAAACATCCCAGAAGTTCTGGTAGGTCATCTCCATTTCACGACCTCCACGGACGATATATCCGTCCTCGGCGTTACCGGCGCCATCCAGCGAACCACCCTCTATGTCCTGCTCCTCGAGAAAGGTGATGTTGCCCGCAGGCATGTGGCCGTCGCGAATGAGAAAAAAGGCAGCAGACAGGCCCGCAATGCCGCCACCGATAATCCACGCCCGGCGCTCCGCAACACCCTCTGTGGGAAGCGGCCGGTTGTTGGTATAGCTGCCGTGCAGGTCTGCCGGTGGCAGGGGGTGTCTGTCCCGTTGTGCAGGTGCCTCGATGAGGCGTCGGGTGTCACATCGACGTTCTGCGTTCTTAGGGCTTCAATGTGAGGTGTGAGTTTTGAGCCGAGCTTTCTGGTGAGACTGGATCTGGCCATTCAGGGATCTCCTTTCCTGAGGATAACTGTCCATACAGTATGCGGGGCGGGCAGAAACTCAGGGTGACACACATCAACGGGGCCTGAATCGTCACCAAAAATTCACGGGGAGGCATGAGCAGATCGTTACGATTCCCTGTCTTCTGCGCTCTCCTCTGCTTCGACTTCGGCTTTCCGCGCCTGTATCTTCCGCATCTTTTCATCGGAGATCGGGAATTTGTTCGCACTGTCCCGCAGCATCAGAAGGCTGCCAACTACCAGAGCGATAGCGAGTAAAAGGAATACCCAGCCGATAAGTGGCATAAACCTGTCTCCCTGGATGGTGGCTTTCCTTAATAGTGGACCAGACAACTGCTGACCACAACCGCTACTCATAGATTCATCGGATCGAGCCTGTAATAGCCCTGCAGGGCTTTGTAGACCTCTGGTTGCTCGTGCTTGAGGTGACCGGGCTGCTGGAAAAACGCCTCAGTCAGCACGGCAAAAAATTCCGCCGGTTCGGTTGCGCCGTAGGGATCAAGCCACGGTTTATGGTGGTGCTGCAGAGAATGCCTCAGATCTTCATAGGCCCTGGTCATTGAACTTTGCCAGTGCCTGGCCTGTTCTCCGCCCAGGGGCGGCGCCCCGTCCGCGGTGCCGTCGAGATAATCCAGCTGGTGAGCAAACTCATGAAGCATCACGTTGTGACTGCTGTTCGGGTTCATGGCCGCCTCTTCACATTCCTTCCAGGCCAGCACCACCTGGCCCCGGCTTGAAGCCTCGCCGGCCCGGATTTCATTACTCTCGCTGACAACCATTCCGTCGCTTTCAATGTCTCTGACATGGTAGGCATCGGGATAGACCAGAATGCTGCTTACCTCATCAAAATCCGAATACGGGCGGGCAAGAATCAGCACACAGGCATGCCCGGCGATGGTGACCCGCACGGCGTCATCCACGTCAAAGCCGTCACAGCCATAAAATTCTTTCTCGGAAAGAAACAGTTGCACCCGCTGCTCCAGTGCCTGCTTCAGCGGCTCGGAAAGTTTTCGGTAAAGGGGCACGCTGGACTCAAGGTGTCGTCTCCAGAGGTCTGGAAAGGGGACTCTCAGTTCCCGTTCTCTTCGCCAGGTGCGGTAAAAGAAGAGGTAGAAAACGGTGGCCGCGATCAGGGTCACTGCAAAGACTGCGAAAACAAGTGCTGCCGACATGCTGCTCCCAGCGACCGTTGATTGAATTACCCCTTATCTTACAGAAAAATGGCATCTGCAAGCAGGCAGGTTCCGTATTGCTGGTTGTTCTTGATAGCAGGGGATGTGAAGCTGCATGAACTTTACCCATCGTCGAGGAGGCTGATATGTCAGAGAATTCCGTTGTAGTGATTACCGGTGCAAACCGTGGCATTGGTCTGGAGCTTGCCCGGCTGTATGCGGGCCGTGGCTGTTCGGTGATCGGTGTGTGTCGGGAGGCCTCGCCGGAGCTGGAAGAGGTTGCCAAGCGGATTATCGAGAGCGTCGACGTGACGACTGATGCGGGCGTGGCCAAGCTCGTGGCCGGTCTTGAGGGCGAGCGCATCGATCTGTTGATCAACAATGCCGGTCTGCTGCAGGACGAAAAGTTGGGCAGTATCGATTTCGATTCCATCCGCACCCAGATGGAGATCAATGCCTATGCCCCGCTGAGAGTTGCTGAAGCCCTGTTCGAAAAAATTCCCTCTGGCGGAAAAATCGCTAACATCACCAGCCGGATGGGCTCTATTGCTGATA
Source organism: Marinobacter sp. B9-2 (assembly GCA_003030785.1). GTDB lineage: Bacteria > Pseudomonadota > Gammaproteobacteria > Pseudomonadales > Oleiphilaceae > Marinobacter. The sequence continues at coordinate 24,360 of PYVH01000014.1, forward strand.
ATGACTCCGGCGGCCGCTATGGGTACCGTGCGTCCAAGGCAGCGCTCAATGCCTTTGGCAAGTCCCTGGCGATGGATCTCAAGCCCCAGGGTATCGCCGTGGCACAGCTGCATCCCGGCTATGTCCAAACCCGCATGGTGAATTTTGGCGGGTTGATCACGCCGGAGGAATCGGCAAAAGGACTGGCAGAACGAATTGATGGCCTGACTCTGGAGAATACCGGGTCGTTCTGGCATAGCAACGGCGAAGAGTTGCCGTGGTAACCCTGAAATCATTTTCATTTGTTTGCATTGGAGAGAGGCAGAATTCCGATTTAACGAGTATTCTTGTTACCTAAAAAAGGAATCCTGCGGTCAATGAAAAGTGCGACTACTCCAATGAATTATGAGCCTGAGCGGGATCGCAGGCCCCAGTTCTGGCGTCTGGCCATGCGGTGTGCCCAGATTGCCGGAACTGTGGATGTCATCTTTTTCTTTCTTTTCCATGCCTTGGGGTCGCCGATTCTGGCGTGGGTTAATGTGGTCAGCGTGGCCATGTACGCCGGGGCCTATTACGCACTCAAACACCACAGGAACAGGATTGCGGTCGTGCTCATCTGGGCCGAAGTGCTTGGCCATGCCGGCCTTGGCATCGTTCTGATTGGATGGGAGAGCGGTTTCCATTATTACCTGTTGATGTTCATACCGGCGATTTGTGTGTCCGCATCACGGAAATGGGCCATCTATGCGTTGTTGGCCCTGTGGGGTTACTACACCGCCCTTGATGTCCTGATGTGGTACATCGAGCCGTTACAGCCGATTCATCAAACGGCTCTGCATATCGTCCATCTGTTTAACCTGAGCGTGGTCTTCGCCATGTTCAGTTACCTGTCTTCCTATTACCTGAGAATGGTGGTCACAGCCCAGCGCAAGCTCCGAGAAATGGCAACAACGGATTCACTAACCGGGCTTTTCAATCGCCGGCACATGACCTATCTGGCTGAAAAAGAATTGGCCCGGTTCAGCCGTAGCGGTCACCCGGTTGGCTTTCTCCTGCTGGATGTCGATCATTTCAAATCAATCAACGACGCCTATGGCCACGAAACCGGCGACCGGGTGTTGGGTTTTGTTGCCGATGTGATTCGTGAGGAGCTGCGGGCTCAGGACTTGATCGGTAGATGGGGCGGAGAGGAGTTCCTGGCCATTCTCCCTGATACGGATTCCGGCAAAGCGCAGGCAAGCGCGGAGCGGATACGAAATGCGTTTTTGGCAAGGGACTGGAGCGCGATTACTGGCGGTGATGCCGATGTTACGATCAGTATCGGTGTGAGCGAACTGCGGGCTGGCGAAGACCTGAGTGCGGCTGTCAGCCGGGCTGATGAAGCGCTTTACCGGGGTAAAACCGGCGGCCGGAATAGGGTCGAGCTGGAAACCATTTGACGAGATAAAGGGGTAGTTTTGATGGGTCTTGCGATTGCACTGCACGTTCTGTCTGCGGTTATTTGGGTTGGCGGTATGTTCTTCGCCTACATGGCGATGCGTCCGGCGGTGGTTGAGGTGGTGGAGGCCTCCCAGCGGGGCGTTCTCTGGTCCAGGACGCTTGAACGGTTCTTTCGCTGGGTTTGGCTCTCAGTTGTGTTGCTACTGGTCACCGGTTACTGGATGATTTTCAGTGTGTTTGGCGGTATGGCGGGTGCTGGCTGGCATATTCATGCCATGCAGGCGCTCGGCCTGGTCATGATGCTGCTCTACTTCCATGTTTACTTTGCGCCCTTCCGGCGGCTCAAGCAGGCGGTTGCAGCCAAGGATCCGCAGGCTGGCGGTGTTCAGGTAGGCAAGATTCGCCGGCTCGTCGGTATCAATCTGATCCTCGGCCTGATTGTAGTCGCCATAGGGTCGGGCGGTCGGTACCTGTAACCGGCTGGGCGATCGGGGATCGATACCATGTCTGATATTCGCAAAAGAGCCATTGCCGGCCTGAAAGCGGGGGATTCCTTTACCCTGGCGCGAACGTTCACCGAGGATGAGACCCTGTCCTTTGGCGAGATCAGCCGCGATCAGAACCCGGTGCACTACAGCGACGAGTTCGCGCAAGCCAAGAACCTGCAGGGCAAGATCTGCCATGGCCTGCTGGTTGGTGGAATGATCACGGAAGTAGGCGGGCAGATAGGCTGGCTGGCGTCCGGCATGAATTTTCGCTTCCGCCGGCCGGTGTATTTTGGCGATACCATCACCTGTGTGTTCACCATCACCGAGGTGGATGAACGTAACCGGGCCCGGGCTGAAGCGATACTCTCGAATCAGCACGGTGAGCCGGTCATCGAAGCCTGGTTAACGGGTGTTCTGCCCGGGCCCAGGGAACAAGAGGTGTTGTCGGCAATGGTCAGCGAACAAAAAACGACGCCTGCCAGCTGATCAGCGCCGGCCAGTGCGTCAGTCCTCCTCGGCGTCCCTCATTCGTTCCTGCCGCTCCCATTCTTCCTCTTTTGCCGCATCGATGATCTCCATCAGTTCGTCGACGTTGGCAGCGGTATCATCGTGCTGGAAGCAGCCGGTGAGTTTGCTGTCCGGGTGCAGGTCGCCCGACTCGTAGAGTGCCCAGATCTCCTTGCCATAATCGGTGTTCAGCAGTTCCGGCGCGAATCGGCCAAAATAGCGGCGCATATTGTCGACGTCGCGCTCGAGCATGCGTTCGGCGTTGTTATTGCCGGAGGCGTTGACCGCCTGGGGCAGATCAATAATGACCGGTCCGTTGGCATCGGCCAGAACGTTGAATTCCGAAAGGTCCCCATGGATCAGACCGGCACTCAGCATGCGGACAACCTCGCGGATTACCTGGCCGTGGAAGTCACGGGCCTGTTCCGGGGAAAGAATGACATCATCCAGCCTGGGAGCGGCCTTGCCATCTTCGTCCGCCACCAGTTCCATCAGCAGTACACCGTCCACAAAGCCTAGGGGTTCGGGAACCCGGACACCCGCAGCGGCAAGCCGGTAGAGGGCATCCACTTCGGCATTGAGCCAGGCATCTTCCTGTTCCTTCTGGCCATATTTGGTTTTCTTGCTCATGGCCCTGGCCCGTCGGCTGTTCCGGACCTTTCGGCCTTCCTGGTATTCCACAGCCTGCTTGAAGCTTCGCTTGGAGGCTTCCTTGAAGACCTTGGCGCAACGTGTCTGGTCGCCACAGCGCACCACATAAACCTGCGCTTCCTTGCCGCTCATAAGCTGGTAGAGCACTTCGTCCACCATGCCGTCATCGACAAGTGGTTGTAATCTCTTCGGTACTTTCATAAAACCTTTCAGACGGACAGTGAGTCGGCCAGCCACGTTCATTGATCTGGAACAAGACTGGATGCAGGCAGGGCAGGGACAATGACTGCTACGGAGCATAGCTTACATGAAAATCGTTTTCCTGATCCTGTTGATTCTGGTGGTTGCCGCCACCGTCGCTCTGTGGTTCTGGCGACAGGCTGACCACAATGCGGACCAAGCCGCCATGGCGAGGTTGGCGGCTCTGCAGCCGGCTTCACCGCAGCGTTTTGATCTTTCTCTCCTCGAGGGGCTGCCGGAGCCCGCCCGGCGGTATTTCCGGTACACCATTCAGCCCGGAACTCCGCTTTATACGGTTGCCCGGATATCCATGACCGGAAAATTCGGCATGGGCAATCGGGAATCGCCCGACTACATGGATATGCAGGCCACTCAGATGCTGGCCATGCCCGAAGGCTTTATCTGGAAAATGAGCGCCAGCCGCGGCGCCCTGCGGGTTTCCGGCTCAGACACCGAACAGTGGACGCGGTTCTGGCTGATGGGATTGTTGCCGGTGGCCCGGATGGGCGGCGACCCGGATCACACCCGTTCGGCATTCGGCCGGTATGTGGCGGAGGCGGTGTTCTGGACGCCGGCGGCACTGCTCCCAGGCCAAGGGGTTGCGTGGCAGCTTGTGGATGTAAATACAGCGCGGGTAATTGTCCGCCACGAGGGTATGGAGCAGACGGTGGATGTTGTCGTGGCCGAAGACGGCCAGCCGCTTCAGGTGAGTTTCGACCGCTGGAGCAATGCGAATCCGGAAAAGGTCCATCGTCTGCAGCCTTTTGGCGGCGACCTGTCAGAGTTTCGGGAGTTCGAGGGCTTTATCTTGCCGACCCGCGTGGAAGCCGGGAATTTCTTTGCCGCGGACGATTATTTTCCGTTTTTCATTGCCGAAGTGACCAACGTAGAATTTCCACAGGCCGACTGACGCAAAAAGCCCGGCGCACAAGGCCGGGCTTTCTGGGGGATAGTGGCGGTTACACCAGATTGTAAAGGAACACCACGGCGATACCAGCCGGCGTCAAGTACCGCAGTACGAACATGAACGCCTTGTAGCTGCCGCCCTGCAGACCGATATCGGCAGCCAGTCCCTCACGCTTCATCGCCCAGCCGGCAAACAGCGCAATGGCCAGTCCGCCCAGGGGCATCATCAGGTTGGAGACCAGGAAGTCGAGCAGATCGAACACTGTCTTGTCTTCGAAGAACGGGATAAAACCGAGCGGGTGCACGCTGTCCCAGACGTTGAACGACAACACGGTACCGATGCCGATAAACCAGATCGCCAGACCACCACCAAGTGCGCTTTTCGCCCGGCTGACGCCTTTGTGTTCCTCCAGCCATTCCACCACCGGTTCCAGCATGGATATGGCCGAGGTGATGGCCGCTACCAGCAGCAACGCAAAGAAAATGGTGCCGAACAGGGCGCCACCGCTCATCTGGCCAAACGCCAGTGGCAGGGTTACGAAGATCAGGCCAGGGCCCGCGCCTGGTTCCAGGCCGTTGGCAAATACCAGCGGAAAGATGGCGAGGCCTGCCAGCAGTGCAACGCTGGTGTCCAGAATCCCGATGGTCATGGCGGTTCTGGCAATGTTGACGTTCTTGGGCAGATAGGAGCCGTACGCCATGAGTACGCCAATGCCGATACTCAGGGTGAAGGCGGCGTGCCCCAGGGCGGTCAGAACGCCGGCCGTTGTCAGCTTGCTGAAGTCCGGCGAGAACATGAAGCTTACGGCCCGGCCGAAGCTGCCACTGTTCATGGCATAGATCACCATCGCAATCAGCAGTACGAACAGCAGTGGCATCAGCATGTTCACGGCTTTCTCAAGCCCGGAACGAATACCCCGACCAACGATAAAGACAACGATGGCCATGAACACGGTGTGCCACAGCAACAGTTCCCAGGGATTGGCCAACAGCCCGCCGAACTGGCCACCAATGGCTTCGGCGTCCGCGCCGGTAAACAGGCCGGTTGCGGCTTTGCCGATATAGACCAGCGCCCAGCCGCCAATCACGGCGTAGAAAGACAACACCAGGAATGAGGCGATCACGCCGTTCCAGCCGATGGCTCTCCAGCCCCTCGCGGTGCCTTCGGTTCTGGTCAGGGTGCGCATGGTGGCCACAGGGCTCTGGCCGCCCCGGCGACCAATCATGGTCTCGGCAATCAGTACCGGCACGCCGATCAGGAAGATGCAGGCCAGGTAGATGAGAACGAAGGCGCCGCCGCCGTTCTCTCCGGTAATGTAGGGAAACTTCCAGATGTTTCCGAGGCCCACTGCCGAGCCGGCAGCGGCCAGAATAAAGGCCATCCGTGAGGACCAGAGGTTGTTGGCCTGCTGGTGTGGTTGGGTACTCTCACTCATTTTTCTCTCCGGCTAGTTGTTTTTGTCGGATTGATTGGTTGTTGTCGCAAAATATTTACTTACCGAGAATCTCGCGCAGGGCTGAAGCCACTTGTGGCAAAACCTGGTCGTTCAGGCCGGCAACGTTGACGCGGCTGCTCTCCAGCATGTAGATCCCGTATTCCTTCCGTAACTGGCCAACCTGCTCCGGGCTGATACCCAGGAAAGAGAACATGCCTCGCTGACGGGCGATAAAGTCGAAGTCGCCCACTGGTGAGAGCGCACCGGCGAAAGCGTGACGCAGATGCAGGATGCGCTCGCACATACCGTTTAGCTCCTGTTGCCACTGGGCTCGCAGGTCGTCATCGCTAAGGATGGTCTCCACAATTGAGGCGCCGTGGGCCGGTGGCATTGAATAGTGGGACCGGATAACGCTGAGCAGTTGACTGGTGGCAGCTGCGTTCACAGTTGCTGTTCCCGAAATCAGCGCGAGGGCGCCTGTGCGCTCCCGGTAAAGGCCGAAGTTTTTGGAACATGACGCTGCGATCAGCATTTCCGGTACCGCATTGGCCAGATGCCTCAGGCCGGCCGCGTCCGCATCCAGGCCTTCGCCAAGGCCCTGGTAGGCCATATCCACAAAGGGCAGCAGGCCCTTACGCTGGATCAGGCTGGTCACTTCCTGCCACTGGGCGAGGCTCAGATCGGCGCCCGAAGGGTTGTGACAGCAACCGTGTAGCAGCACCACATCGCCCGGATCGGCCTGTTCCAGGGTTTCCAGCATGGCGCCGAAGTCTACCTGCAGCGACTGCGGATTAAGGTACGGATATTCGCGAATAGTCAGGCCCGCGCCACCAAGAAGCGGCAAGTGGTTGGCCCAGGTGGGCGTGCTGACCCAGACTTTTGTGTCCGCCTTGCACAGGCGCAGAAACTCGGCCGCCATGCGCAGGGCGCCACAGCCACCCGGTGTCTGGATGACCGATACACGGCCGTCACGGACCAGCGGGCTGTTGTTGCCCAGGATCAACTCTGCCATGGCGCTGTTGAAGCCGGCTGAGCCAGCAGGGCCAACGTAGCTTTTGGTGGTTTCTCCTTCAAGCAGGCGACGCTCCGCTTCGTGCACGGCGGCCATGATGGGCGTATTGCCGGCATCGTCCTTGTAGACACCAATGCCCAGATCCACCTTGTCCGGACGATTGTCCTCACGGAAGGTCTGCATCAGCTGCAGGATCGGATCCTGAGGCAGGGGCTGGAGTGTTTCAAACATGGTTTGCCTCCTCGTCGGCCTGTTGGGTTCGGATCAGGGTCGGGCGACCGGTGTCCAGCGCCTTGGTCAACTGTGTCTGCTTTTCACGGATGCTCTCTGCCGCCTGTTCCCTGACCGGGCCGTAGCCCCGGACATCAGCGGGCAGCTCGGCAAGCTGCAGGAAGGTCTCGTAGTTGCTGGCGTTGAGTTCACGGCCGATTCGCGCAACCAGGTTCTGGTAGTCCTTCAGCAAGGCGCGGTCCAGCTTGCGGTCTGCGGAGTAGCTGAATGGGTCCACCGCGGTTCCACGCAGGCCGCGAAGCTTGGCCAGCAGTCGGAAGGCCCGGAACATCCAGGGGCCAAACCGACGCTTTTTCGGGCGACCCTGAGCATCGGTCTCGCCGCTAAGCAGGGGTGGGGCCAGGTGGAAGTGAACCTTGAAGTCTCCCTCGAAGGTTTCATTAACCTCTTTCATAAAGTCGGTTTCAGCAAACAGCCGGGCCACTTCGTACTCGTCCTTGTAGGCCATGAACCGATACAGCTGCTGTGCCACTGCACGGGTCAGCAGAAGATTGGTTTCGCCGAGGGCTTCCTCGGCCTTGCGGACTCCGGCAACAGTGTCACGGTATTGGTCAGCCCAACGCTGGTTCTGGTAGTTGACCAAATGCTTGTGGCGAATGTTGATCAGTTCGTCCAGGGTTGGCTCGGGTTTGACCTCAACAACCTGGGCCTTGTTGTCGTCCAGCAGATCCGTGACAGCGCTGGGTTCCACGGCCGCCAGTCGGCCCCAGCCGAAGGCTTCCTTGTTCCGGTCGATGGCCACGCCATTGAGCTCAATCGCCTTCATCAGTGCCGCTTCTGAGAGCGGCAGCAGGCCCTTCTGCCAGGCAAAGCCGAGCATCATCACGTTGGAGAAAACGGTGTCGCCCATCAGTTTCTCGGCGATGCCGTTGGCGTCAAGCTGATCGAAATGATCTTCGCCAACTGCGTTCTTCAGCAGGTCAAGTCGCTTGTCGGCCTTCATGTCGGCGTCGCGGTAGAGCACGTAGTCTGCGGTAGGCAGTTCCGCTTCGTTGGCGACAATTCGGGTGTGGTTGGGCCGGAGAACGCTCAGGGCCTTCTGGGAAGACGCCACCACCAGATCACAGGCGATGACCGCATCGGCCTGGCCATTGCTGATCCGCACCTGATGGAGTTTGTCGGGGGACGGTGCCATACGAACGTAGCTCAGCACCGTGCCGCCTTTCTGGGCGAAGCCCATGAAATCCAGTACGGAGGCACCGCGCGACTCCAGATGGGCTGCCATGGTGATTAGCTGGCCGACAGTTACCACGCCCGTACCGCCGACACCGCCCACGAGCAGATCGTAGGAGCCGGTCATTTCCGGCAATTTGGGAGCTGGAATGTCAGCCAGCTTGCGGGTGAGTACGGAGCCGGTGTCAACGCCCCGGGATTTGCGCAACTGACCGCCTTCAATGGTCACGAAGCTGGGGCAGAATCCGTTAACGCAGGAGAAGTCCTTGTTGCACGAGGACTGGTCAATCTTGCGTTTGCGGCCCAGTTCGGTCTTGCGAGGCACCACCGAGAGACAGTTGGACTGCACCGAGCAGTCGCCACAGCCTTCGCAGACATGGTGGTTGATAAAGGCCCGCTTTGCCGGATCCGGGAACTGCTTGCGCTTGCGCCGGCGGCGCTTCTCGGCGGCACAGGTCTGGTCGTAGATCAGCACGGTACAGCCAGGGATGTCACGCAATTCGCGCTGCACCTGGTCGAGCTCGGACCGATCGTGGAAGGTGACATCCTTGGGGAACAGGTCATGATGGCCATCGTATTTCTCGGGCTCATCACTGAGAACAACAACCCGATTCACCCCTTCTGCGGCCATTTGCTGGGCAATCCTGTCGACGGTGATCTGGCCGTCCACCGGCTGACCGCCGGTCATGGCCACGGCGTCGTTGAACAGGATCTTGTAGGTAATGTTGATGCCGGCAGCCACCGCCTGACGGATAGCCATGGAACCGGAGTGGAAATAGGTGCCTTCACCCAGGTTCTGGAACACGTGAGGGTTGCCGGTATAGCGGCTCTTGCCAATCCAGTTGACCCCTTCGCCACCCATCTGGATGAGGGATTCCGTGTTCCTGCCCATCCAGGAGGCCATGAAGTGGCAGCCAATGCCGGCCAGGGCCTTGCTGCCCTCAGGGACCTTGGTGGAGGTGTTGTGGGGGCAGCCAGAGCAGAAATAGGGCATACGCTTGACGCCACCCGGATCCTGAGCCGTGGTCATGGCACTGATTTCAGCCATGCGCTCACTGAAGTCCACTTCGAAGAAGCGACCAAGACGGGCCGCCAGGAAGCCGGCAACCAGTTTCGGGCTCAACTCGCCGACATAGGGGATGAGCGGTCGGCCCAGCTCATCCTGTTTGCCGGTAATCAGAACCTCGCCGGGGCGATCCGGCTCTGACATGTATTCCTTGATCTGACTCTCGATGATGCCGCGCTTTTCCTCGATCACCAGCACTTCTTCCTTGCCGTGAACGAAGTCGAGGATGCCGCGGCGCTCGAGGGGCCAGACCATGCCAACCTTGTAGATATCCAGCCCCATGTCCCGGGCCTGGTCTTCATCGATGCCCAACAGGTCCAGGGCTTCAAGCAGATCCAGGTGACCCTTGCCGGTGGTAACAATACCAAAGCGGGCTTCCTTGTTTTCGAACAGGCACCGGTCAATGCGGTTAGCCCGGGCAAAGGCCTGAACAGCCGCGAGCTTGTGCTCGATACGGGTTTCCAGTTGCGGCCCCGGCAGGTCCGGCCAGCGGTAATGCAGGCCGCTTTCCGGAGCGGTGAAATCGTCCGGGGTAACAAAATCTGGTTGCGGTGGAATCTCGACAGAGGCCGCGCTTTCCACGGTTTCGGAGATCGCCTTGAAGCCGACCCAGCAGCCGCTATAGCGGGACAGTGCATAACCCCAAAGCCCGAACTCCAGGTACTCGGCGATGTTGGCCGGGTTAATGGTGGGCATGAAAAAGCTCATGAACGCCACGTCAGACTGGTGGGGCATGGACGATGATACGCAGCCGTGGTCATCACCCGCTACCACCAGCACGCCACCATGAGGCGAGGAACCATAGGTGGTGCCATGTTTCAGAGCATCGCCTGCGCGGTCCACGCCCGGTCCCTTGCCATACCAGAGACCGAAAACCCCATCCACCTGCCGGTCTTCGTCGGTTTCCACCTGTTGGGTACCGAGCATGATCGTGGCGGCGAGGTCTTCGTTAATGGCGGGTACGAAATCGATGCGATTTTCGTCCAGCAGATCCTTGGTCTGCCAGAGTGCCTGGTCGACAGCACCCAGGGGGGAGCCCCGGTAGCCACTCACCAGGCCGGCCGTATTCAATCCCTGTTTGCGATCCAGGGCTGCTTGCATCAGGGGGATTCGGACCAGCGCCTGGGTGCCGGTCAGGAAAACCCGCCCGGATTCCCGCAGGTAACGGTCTTCGAGTTTGTAATCGTCGAGTTGTGGGGTATCGGCGGACATGGCGCCCTCCTATTGTCGATTTTATGACCAGAATTCTAGAGGGAAGTCCGCAAAAGGTGCTTGCTTATTGGGCAAGGGTTTTGACGATTTGCGAAAGGATGTTTGATAAATGACAATAAGACGAAATAACCTTTGATAAAAATCAGGTGTTACCAAATGAAACAGGTGGAACTGGACAAGCTGGATCGGAAAATCCTATCGGTAATGCAGCAGGATGGGCGCATCAGTAACCAGTTACTGGCCGAACAGGTGGGTTTGTCGCCGGCCGCTTGCTGGCGCCGGGTGCGGACACTTGAGGAAAGCGGTGTGATTCAGGGATACAGCGCAAGAGTGGATCCGGAACGCATCGGGCAGGGCCTGTGCGTGCTGGTCAATCTGTCACTGCAGAGGCACAACATCGACAGTACGGCAGAAATTGAGCAGCAGGTAAGCAGTTATCCGGAGGTCCTTCAGTGCTTTGCGGTGACCGGTAATGCTGATTTCGTGCTCAGGGTGATCGTGCCAAACATGGCCAGTTACGATCGGTTCCTGAACGAAAAGATCTTCACCCTGCAGGGCATTGCCCAGGTGAATTCAAACTTTGCGTTGCGGGAGATAAAGAATACCGAGACGATCCCGGTGGAAGGCATTCAGTAGGTTCGGGAGGGGGTAACCTCAACGAAAAAAGGCAGCCGAAGCTGCCTTTTTCTAAACGTGTCGTCTGCTAATTGCAGAGCATCTCTTTATAGATTAAAGAGCGACTACGTTTTCCGCCTGAGGACCTTTCTGGCCCTGGGTAACGGTGAACTCGACCTGCTGGCCTTCAGCCAGAGTCTTGAAACCGCCGCCCTGAATGGCGCTGTAGTGAACGAAAACGTCCGGGCCGCTTTCGCGAGTAATAAAGCCAAAACCTTTTGCTTCGTTGAAAAACTTAACGTTGCCGGTAACTGTAGACATAGTATTCTTTCCTGATTTCAATCATTTAATGTGCCGTCAGATCATCTTGTGATGCCTGATCAGCGGTATGCGGAAACAAAAAACTGGCGTGATCAAAAACAGGACGTGCTACTTGTTACAACTGAGCGGTCTTATTGATGAAATGCTTTGCTAAATCTTTCCAACGAGGCCCACTGTACTCTCACTGCCGGAGAATGCAAAGCTATTTCTTGTAGGCATAAACCGGGGTGTCGGTTTTTCTGTTACCCAGGGTGTCGAGCCTGCGAGGTTTGGCGATGGCAAAGCCCTGTGCATAGTCCACCTGAATCTCCTTCAGGGTGTCCATGATTTCCATATCCTCGACGTATTCGGCAATGGTCTGCAGGTCGAGGAAATGGCACAGCTCGTTGATTGAGCGCACCATGGCGTAGTTAGTCAGGTTTGTGGCCATGTCCCTGACGAAAATGCCGTCGATTTTCACGAAGTCCACTGGCAGCTTTTGCAGGTAGGCATAGGAGGACAGGCCGGTGCCAAAGTCATCCAGGGCGAACCGGCAATTCAGCCGTTTCATCTCACGCATGAAATCGGAGGCAAAGTGAAGATTGGCAACCGCGGAGGTCTCGGTCACTTCGAAACAGAGCTTGTGGGCCAGTTCCGGATTTGATCGGAGGTTTGACTCCAGACCAAGCATGAAACTGTCATCACTCAAGGAAGAACCTGACAGGTTGACGTTTAGGGTGGCGATCTTGTCCAGGGCGTCCGGGTTGTTGCGCATCCAGGCCATGACTTCGGAAATGACCCACAAATCCACCCGCGTGCTGCGGTGAAACTGCTCCGCGGCCTCGATGTAGCCCTGGGGCGAAATTTCCTTGCCGTCGCTGTCCCTGAGGCCAAGCAGCAACTCATACATCGTGCCTTCGCCGCTATCAGGGGCAATAGAAACAATGGGCTGCGCCCGGAGGTAGAGGCTGCCGTCGCGGATGGTCCGGTCAATCTCCGTTACCCACTGGGGCGTGCCGATCTGCGACTGATCACGGCTTTCCCGGGCCAGCTCGATCCGGTTTCCGCCCAGCTTCTTGGCCGCTTTCAGGGAGAGACTTGCCTTGTTGAGAAGGTCGCCAGGGGAGCTCGCAGCGCCTGTTACCGGCCGGATACTGATGCTGACCGTCGCCTTGTACTCCGCTGGACCATGCCGGAACACCTCCTGCTCGAAGTTTCGCCGCAGGGATTCGGCGAAATCCAGGCAGTCCTCGGTGCTGATATCATTGATCAGCACGGCGAACTCGTTTCCACTGATCCGCCCGATGTGTGACTCGGAAAATCTGGACTGGCACTTGTCCCGAAGTGTGCCAGCCACATGCTTTAACAGGGCATCGCCGGCTTCCGCCCCATAGGAGGCATTGATGACACTGAACTCGTCAATATCCACAACCATCAGGGCAGAGAGACCGTCTTCAGAAGATGAGGGTGCTGCGTCGATCAGCCGTGATAACTGTTTCTCGAAGTCATGACGATGCATGGCGCCGGTCAGTGCGTCGTGGGTGGCCTGAAAATTGAGCTTCCGGTAGACGTCCTCAACAATGCTGAACAGGCCTTGATCAAGGAACGGGATGTCGCCGTCCTCAACCAGCCAGGCTTCCCCGTCTGCGAGCTTCTGGACGAACTCCGGGAAGCCGTAACTGACTTCACTCATGCCTTTTGGCGAGAGGAAGACAAACCGGAGTGAATCCTCTCCACCCCACACCAGGCGCATTCGACGCGTCTCGCCGTTGTCGAGCCAGACTTCAACCCAGTCGCCGACGGCAATGTTCTGTGCTCTCGACACCCAGCGACTGTCTTCGAGCTCCGGAGGCAGTGTCACCTGAGATTCATCGACGTCGCAGTACTTCTCCACCCAGAGGGTATCGGCCTCAACCTGGCCACCCAGAATTCCGGACAGTTCGTCTATAACCGGGCGGATCCGGGAGACATCTCCGGCCGTCTTGAGCTCACGTTCGATGAACTGCAGCATGACGCTGCTCTCCAGCTCTCTTTCAAATGCCAGCTCCTCCGAGGTGCCAGCCGGGGACAGCCACGCCTGAAGCTGCGCCACCACATCAAGCAGTTCTTCACAATGCCGGCTTTCCGGACCTTCCCGGAGCATTGTCAGAACAATCAGCTGTTCCCATCCGGCCTTGAGCAGATCGATCAGAATCTTCGGCACCTGTCTCTCGCACAGGAGTGCGTTCAGTCGTTGTCGGGCGTCCGTGCGAGTCCTGCGCAGGCGCTCTTTGCCTTCCAGGGTTTTCGCCAGGCGTTCCGAGTTCCGGATAAACGACTGATCCTGTCGCTCGACAAGTTGCCTCAGTCGCTGGCCCAGACTTTCCAGCAGGTCCGGGTCCGAGGATTCGATCTCCGTCAGCTCTTCGACGATGTCAGAAACCGTCGCTTCCAGTTTCTTGCTTGACGCCCTTTCGGCAAGACAGATGTGCATCAGGTTGTTAATGATGTCCCGGGCCGGATGGTCGTCTGCGTTCAGGAAGTCCGGCGTTTGAATAAGTGTTTCGAACACCGGTAGCCGCAGCTGTTGCAATTGATGGCGAAGCGAACCGGAAAGCTCCTCGTGGGTTTTCAACGGCGCAAATAGCCGGTCCACCAGGTTGGCCTTTTCCACGGCTGTGCGGTCGAGCGACGTGGCCAGGTCGGAGTCTGAGTTCGCCAGCTCCCGAAGCAGTCCTGCCATGTCAGGTTCGTCGTCACGTAACCGGTCCAGGAGTTCGCGGCGCCGGGACCGAAGGTTCTCGGAGAGTTGGGGATTGGGTTCTTCCCAATTGGTCAGATCGGAGGTTGGATTGTCCTCCAACGCCATCAGTTGGAACAGGGAGCGCCCGGCGGATGGCATTTCCGTTGATCTTCGCTCGGGTTCGTGGTTTGCCGGAGGATCGTCAGGTGGGTCCTCGCTGGCTTCCGTCTTCAAACCCGTAGTTTCTGAAGCGTGCGCCTTCAGCGACCAGTTTGCCGGCAGTTCGGTAAGATCCAGGGCTTCGAGTCCGGCCCGCCGGCAGTCATTGATCATGGACCGGATTGCAGCGGGCCATACCCTGAAGAGTGCCTTCTCCCAGGCTCGATAAATGGTGATACGGTGTTCCCGCGCGATGCCCAGATGATCGACCATATACTGCAGACAGACACACAGCGCCCGGGGGGTCAGAGGGTTGTTGTCGTCGTTCACATCCTGGCGAAAAATCTGGTTCAGAAACTGGTTGAGCAGGAAGGTTGCCCCGGAGTTCGCCTTGTTGATGCCTGTGGCAATAGCCTGCAGATCGAGCCAGTCTTCGAATTCATGTTGTTGCAGCAGATGCAGTTCTTTCGCGTTGGCCCCGGATTCAGGGGCTGGCTCAAGGGTCGCCTGATTGGCCTGGAACTGGGCCTGGAAATCCTGAAGCATCCGCTGCTGGCGGCTCTGGAAGATGAAGCGCATATCCTTGAGGCGGGTGATTTCACGCAGTTCGGCCGCCTGTTCCAGGTCGGCTTCAATGCCCTCGAAGGTACCCTCCATAAACTCCGGAAGTAATTGTTCCAGAAGTCGACGGCAATGCTGGTGGTAAAGTTGTTTCAGTGCAGGGTCTGGCGCCGCTTCCGCAAGCCTGCTCTTGCCCGTGTGCTGAACCAGAAGATCAACTTCGCGCTTCAGGTCCGGGGTGATGCCCGCGATGTCGAGCGAAATCCTGTTGCCCCGGCCAGCACGGACCGCGCCCCTGAAATGGATATGCTGCTTGTCATGATCGTGATCGAGGAAGACATGAAGATCCGCCTGCCCGGCGGCAGACGATGACAGTTGGTCCAGTACAGCGGGCGAAGTAAATTGCTTCAGGCTGAGGCGAAGCTCTTTGCTGTCCAGAGCCACGCTGTCAATAACGCAGCCGCAAGGAATCAGGCCCGGTGTAACAACAACCGCATCCTTGCTGAGTCTGGACTGTTTTGCGTTGAGCGAGGGCATTGACCGCCTTCCTGAGCAGTGAAAAATGAATCTTTGTTCAATTTATCCTGAGTGCAGTTTAATTCGAACTTCACCAAACGCAAAGTGAATCTACAAAAGCGACACACCAGAAGTCCTGCACTGGCCTGAATCCACGACTGCATTATAGACGCTCAGTGGCTTCAAACATCAGATCCTTGCCCAGGGTATAGCGTGCGAAATCCCTCGCCAGATACAGGTTTCCCCGATAAATACCTGTGGCCTCGGATTCGATCTCACCAATGTGCGGATAGGCATCCGGATTCAACTGATATCGGGAGCTGAAATGGGTAAGTACGAGATTCGGGACACCTGCCGCCTCGGCGAAGCGGGCCACCTGGGCAGCGGAGCTGTGTTGCGGCCAGGGGCCGACCCGGTCCGAGACTTCCTGTGTGTAGGTTGCCTCATGGACCACCACCTGAACATCAGTGCTCGCTTCCAGAAGCAGGTCGGGCTGATCGTTGTCACCGGCGACGATGACTTTGCGGGGTTTCCTGGCAATTTGGGTGTAGTCGTTGCATCGGGCAAGGCGACCATCTTCCAACACCACGTCCTGGCCCTGTTGCAGCCGGCCCCAGGCCGGACCGGCCTCAATACCATCCGCTTCAAGCTTGTCCCGGAGCAGCTGGCGTTCCAGATTCTTTTCAGTGAACACGAACCCCCGGCAGGACACACGATGGGAAAGGGGAACCGCCGTAACCGACAGCGCGTCGTCTTCCCAGAGGAAATTCTCTGCTTCGGAATCGACAAATCTCAGTTCAAAGCTGAGGCTGGAGTCACTGTTGCCCAGAGCCGCCTCAACGAAGGTTTTCACCGGACGGGGTGCGACCAGGTAGAGCGGGGCGGTTCGGCCTAGCATGGAGGCACTGGTCAGCAGCCCTGGGAGCCCGAAGGTATGATCGCCATGAATGTGAGTGATAAATATGGCCTGCAACTGCATCACCGAATGGTGCGTTCTCAGCAACTGGTGCTGGGTACCTTCCCCGCAGTCAATCAGGTACCAGTGTTTCGGTCCGCCGTGGCTCAGCGCCAGGCCAGTCACATTGCGGGATTTTGTGGGCGTTCCGGCTGAAGTGCCGAGGAAGGTGAATTCCATACCAGGCCTTTTCGGGTTAACGTGTCGACTCTCTGTCCGCCATAATACGAAGGTAGCAGATTTGAGAAACCATTAGCCGGGGCGACCGCTAATGAGCCGGTTTGCGACATACACATAAGGAGTGCTGTCTTGTCTGAATTGTCCAGTTACGAGAGTTTTTCGATTGAGGTCAAAGACCATATCGCCCACGTCCAGTTCAGCCGTCCTGAGGCCCTGAACACGATGAACAAGGCGTTCTGGCTTGAGTTGCCCCGTTGCATGCAGGATATAGAAGCCAATACCGACGCCCGTGTGATCGTGATTTCCTCTACCGGCAAGCACTTTTCGGCCGGAATGGATCTTGGCGTGTTCAGCGATCCCAAGGCGGTGCCCATGAATGGGGACCCCGGCCGCATGGCGGAAAACCTGCGCAGGGTTGTTCTGCAGCTGCAGGATACGCTGACCTCCCTGGAAAAAATTCGACTCCCTGTGCTGGCGGCCATCCACGGTGGCTGCATTGGCGGCGCTCTTGATCTGGTCTGTGCGGCTGACAGCCGTTATTGCACCGAAGACGCCTACTTCACCATCAAGGAAACCGAGCTGGGCATGACCGCTGACGTTGGCACGCTTCAGCGCCTGCCGAAACTGATGCCCGAAGGTGTGGTTCGCGAACTGGCTTATACCGGGCGCAAGTTTTCCGCCACTGAGGCGCAGAATCTTGGCTTCGTAAACGCCGTCTACGCCGACCAGGAAGCCATGCTGGCAGCCGTCATGGATATCGCTGGTCAGATTGCCGCGAATTCCCCGTTGGCCGTCACTGGCTGCAAGGAAATGCTCAATTACAGTCGCGACCACAGCGTGGAAGACAGCCTGAAGTACATGGCCACCTGGCAGGCGGGCATGTTCCGCCCGACAGACATGATGAAAACTTTCCAGGCCAAAGCCCAGAAGCAGGCGCCTCAGTATGACGCACTGTTTCCGGTGAAGCCGTTGTTCGATCAGTAAATGGCGCTGCGGAAACGGCGAACGTCTGGTATTTCCTCCAATGCAGCGCTGTTATTCCAGGGCGGCATTGGCGTCATCGGGTTACTGGCTATTCTGATATTCGGGATTCCGGTGCTGCTCGTTGGTCCGGGGCTCTGGCCGAGCCTGCTTTACGGTGCCGTCGGCGCAGCGGGCACCTATGGCATGCTGCTCCTGCTGACACGCGTGCCAGGCTTGTTCCCTGAAAACCTCGAACGCCAGATGCAGGGCCTGTATGACTTTGCCACCGGCTACTCCCCGGCCGTGTTGGTCCTGCTGTCCCTGCTGGCGGGGATTGGCGAGGAGCTGCTGTTCCGCGGCGCAATCCAGGGCTGGCTGATGGCCCATACGGACCCGGTGACGGCCGTGTTGGCAGCATCGGTGCTGTTCGGGCTGGTGCACTACGTATCGTTTACTTATTTTCTGGTGGCAACCGGACTCGGTTTGATACTGGGTGCAGCCTATGTGCTATCGGAGAGTCTGACGTTGGTCATGATCTGGCATGCCCTCTACGACATGATTGCCTTGTATTGCCTGCTCCGGTTTCCACGCTGGTTTGGTGTCAGAATTGTCGATCCCGGTGGAAACCGGTCTCATGAATAGTCGACATCTTCCCGGCCGGCACTCTTGCGGGCCTCAAAGTTGGACAGCTCAACGTTGATGGCATTGGTTGAGATCTGGATTTCATACAATGAGTACAGCAGCGAGAACGACAGCAGTACCAGACTGGCGCCAAACGCCACCACACCCGGCAGATCTGCGCCGAGGAAAAGCAGGAACATGGAAACCGTGCACAGGAAGAAACTGAGCACCCCGTAGGCCTGCATTCGTTTGGTCAGCACAATCCGTTTGCGCAGCATGCTGATCTGGCGGGCGATCAGTGCATGATCCTCTTCCGTGTCCATCTGCTTGAGTTGGCGTATCAGTTGCGCGAGCACCAGAAACCGGTTGGTATAAGC
The DNA here is from genome assembly GCA_003030785.1 of Marinobacter sp. B9-2. Taxonomy (GTDB): domain Bacteria; phylum Pseudomonadota; class Gammaproteobacteria; order Pseudomonadales; family Oleiphilaceae; genus Marinobacter. Next base: position 42,730 of record PYVH01000014.1, read on the forward strand.
CAGCAACAGAAGTGAAATGGCCGGGAAGAGCAGGGCGGGTGTTGTCAGATCCAATCTAGTGTCCTTTGCCGTGGTGGTGTTCAGGTTTTATTTCTGCTCCCCCGTCCCCATGCCGGAATGAAGCATGGCGGCAGACCGCAGGGCGTTGGTCAGCCGGTCCATCACGCCGCCGCCGTGACGCCAGAAATGCCAGTATAGCTGCACTTCCAGGGTTTGTTCAGGCGCGATGCTCACCAGTCGCCCCGCGGCAATCTCCGGTCGAGCCTGCATTTCCGGAATCATACCGTAGCCCATACCCGCCAGCGCCAGTTTTACAAAACCTTCCGAGGAAGGGCAAAGGTGGTGGGGGAAGGTGCCGTGATAGCCGCACTGGGCCAGGAACCGGTGTTGCAGCTGGTCATTGGGCCCGAAAACGATGGCCGGTGCACTCTGCAGGCTGGCCTCGGTGAGGCCGTTTGCGAAATAGCGTTGAACGTAGTCCGGAGTTGCCAGCGGCATGTAGGTCATGGTGCCAATGGGTACGCATCGGGCACCGGCAACTGGCTGGGGGCTGCTGCACAGGCAGGCAGCCACATACCCTTCGCGCATCCGGCGGAGGCCAATGTCCTGGTCCTCCACCACAAGATCCAGCAGCAGGGTCTCGTCCGCGCAGAAACTGCCCACGGCCCCTGCCCACCAGGTTGCCAGGCTGTCGGCATTCAGCGCGATACGCAGTCTTGCCGTGGGTTCCGAGATCGCCGGAATGGATTTTGTCAGGTCTCTTTCCAGCAACTGCACCTGCTGAACGTGGTTAAGCAGGCGTTGCCCTGCCGGCGTGGCTTTGAGCACCGGGCTACGAACCAGAACCGGCTGCCCGAGCCGGATTTCCAGCGTGCGAATGCGCTGGGAAATGGCCGACTGGCTTAGCCCGAGTGCCAGACCAGCCCGTTCGAACCCGCCGCACTCAATAACCGTCGCCAGTGCTTCCAGCAGTTTGTAATCAATCATAAGTAAAACTGATGCAGCATTATGAGTATGAATTCCAAGTATAGATGTAAAGCGGTAACCTTGCGCCAATCAATGAGGAGAAACCAACGTGCTTGAGAGTTACCTGACCGGATTGATTGTGTGTGGCGGCATTATCGTGGCGATCGGTGCGCAGAACGCCTATTTGCTGAGCCAGGCAATCCGCCGGGAACATCATTGGTGGTCAGCCGGATTGTGCATGGTGGCGGATGTCACGCTGTTTACCCTGGGCATGTTCGGCATCAGTGCTGCCCTGATGGCCATGCCTGAGGCGTTGCAGATTCTCCGCTGGCTCGGGGTGGCCTTCCTGGGCTGGCTTGCGGTCCAGTCCTTTGTCCGCGCGAGCCGTGGTAGGGCGGCTCTTGAAGCGGGTGAGGTAACCAAACGAAGCCTTAAGGCCGTGGTGTTCACAACCCTGGCAGTAACCCTGCTGAATCCCCAGGTTTATCTCGATACGCTGCTCCTGATCCCCGCTATCGGAGCCCAGCAAGAGGACGCGACCACCTTCGTGGCCGGTGCGAGCAGTGCCTCGATTCTCTGGTTTGGTCTGCTAGCCTGGGGTGGCTCGGCGCTGGCCCCGATTCTCGCCCGGCCGCTGGCCTGGCGGATTATCGATGGTGTCATCGGCGTTATGATGGCAGTCATCGCCCTGCACCTGACTTTCAGTGGTCTTTGAAATTGGTGGTCTTTCATATTCAAACGGTCGTATGAATTTCTTGCATTGGCACGCTCCCAGCTGGAAGATAGCGTGCTATTGAATTTGCAGTCATTTTTACCACCGAGGATATTTGATGAATGCCACTGTACGTCGCTGGCTTGCCAGCGCCGGAGCCATGCGCCGTGTGCTGTCTACGTTTGCTCCCTATCTTGGAGCCGGAATCCGTGTGACCCATATTGCTGAAGATTTCAGTTCGGCCCGGGTGGAAATGGGCCAGCACTGGTACAACACCAATTACGTGGGCACTCACTTTGGCGGTTCGCTCTACAGCATGGTCGATCCCATGTACATGCTGTTGCTGATGCGACGACTGGGCAACAACTACATCGTGTGGGATAAATCCGCGAGTATCGATTTTATCCGCCCGGGCAAGGGCAAGGTGATGGCCCGGTTTGAGCTGACCGATGAGCGTGTTGACGAGATCCGGGCCGCAACGGCAGACGGAGACAAGATGCTGCCGGAGTGGGACGTGGAGATCGTTGATGAATCCGGTGAACTTGTGGCCAGGGTGCGCAAAATTCTTTACGTTCGCCGGAAGAGAGGCTGAATCAGATTGGCCAGCCCCTCTCAGTCAAAGCGCCGCGCCTCGGTCAGGCGGCCTTTCCAGTAATAGCCACTGATCGACGACTGGATAACGCCGGCAGATGTTGATGCGTGGATGAACCGGTCCCCGCCCATGTAGATACCGGCGTGTTGCTCCTTGCCGCCAATCCGGAAGAACACCACATCGCCCGGCCGAATCTCGCCGGGATGAACCACGTCGCCACTGGCGAGCATCTGGGTTGTGGTTCGGGGCAACCGTTTGCCCAGGCCTTCCTGGTAGGCGGTAAGAATGAACCCGGAACAATCAAAGCCATTGGAGGAGGTGCCGCCGTACTCATAGGGCGTGCCCCGATACCGCTCGAACACCTGCCAGAGCTTCTGTGCCCTGTCTGACGATGAAGCCTCAGCGGGCACTGACTGTAGCCCCGGGGAGGAATCCGGCTGCAAATGACCACTGCTGGCGCAGCCGCCCAGCGCAACCGCTGCGAGTGCCACAAATAAGATGTTCCGCAAGCAATAACGCATTCTGGATCCTGTGCATTTATCAACAGTCTTTACTGTAATAGTCGGCCTGAAGGATGTCAGGTTACGGATCGTGAGATTTTGTTGATACGGCTCAATGAAGTCTGGGTTGGTCGCCGGCTATCTTTTCTTCTCATGCAGGAATAGTCTGTCACGAGACCTCTCGGGAGAGCCGAAATGAGCGAAGGAAAACGCACGAATGCCATTCCGCCAGATACTCTGGCGACCATCCTCGAAAGCGCTGTACTGGCGCCGTCCAGTCACAATACACAGCCCTGGCGCTTTGAGATCAGCGAGACCGGTGTCTCTCTGTTTGCTGACCGGCTGCGGGCCTTGCCGGTAAACGACCCCGACGACCGGGAACTTACCATCAGCTGCGGGTGCGCCCTGTTCAATCTTCGCATTGCGGCCGCCCATGCCGGATTTAATGCCCACTGCGCACTTCTGCCGGATCCCGACGATGAGGATCTGCTCGCCACGGTCACGTTTACGCCAGCGTCCGGGCCAGAGGACCGGCAATCCGAGCTGTTCCAGGCGATTACCAGGCGACGGACCTATCGCAAGCGGTTTGAGCCAAAGCAGGTGCCTTCGAACGTGCTTGGCATTCTTGAAGAGTCCGCAGAGGCCGAAGGGGCCTGGTTCCAGGTTCTGGACTCAGAGCATGCCCGCCATCAGGTGGCCGAGCTGGTGGCAGAGGGCGACGCTGCCCAGTGGTCCAACCCGAGCTGGCGACGGGAACTGGCCGCCTGGATGCATCCCCGCCGCAAGGGCGACGGTTTGACGGTTCCGGGTATGGTTGCGCCCGTGGCCCAACTGGTGGTGCGCACGTTTGACATGGGGAACGGCGTGGGTGCCAAGGACCGGCAACTGGCGGATGAATCGCCGGTGATTGCTGCACTGGGAACCGCCGGAGATGGCGTAGAAGACTGGCTGAAGGCAGGGCAGGCGCTGGAGCGGGTCTTGCTTCGGTCCCTCGGGCAGGGGTTGCAGGCGTCCTATCTGAACCAGCCCATTCAGGTTGCGGTGCTGCGGCCGAAGCTTCAACACTTGCTCGGCCACTCTGGCTTTCCCCAGATTCTGCTCAGGTTGGGGTTCCCGGCCACGGATTTGCCGGCGGCTCCCAGACGTAATCTGCAGGAAGTTGTAGAAAACTCGGACGCTCGGGATATCAAGGCGAAACAGGCGAGCCGGCGGTAACCGGTTCTTCCTCGTCAGTGTCTGGCTTTGGTGACCACTTCCGGTGTCGCTGGCTCACCGGATGTGCCAGCGAGAATGCGTTCAGCATCAAGAGAGGCAATCGGTACCCTGGTGTCCCGGGGAACGTCGCCGCTCAGTTGCAGCTCAAGATAGCGGAGCGCACAGACCCGAAGGAAGGACGTGAAGTTACCGAGGTCGTGGCCGGCATCAATGGATTCGTGATAAAGCCGGGTGATCATTTGCGGCAGGTTCATGCCATCCCGTTCGGCCAGCTCCGCCAGTACCTGCCAGAAGGCGTTTTCCATCCGCACACTGGTCACCATGCCATCGATGCGGAGGGAATGAGTCCGGCTGACCCAAAGCTCCGGGTCGGCGTTGATGAAAAGCTTGCACATGTGGGCCTCCCGGGAAGCGATGAGGGGCCGGTGGGCTGGCCCCTGCTCCGTTACTGATCCAGCAATTTGAAAAATTGTGCCAGCCAGGCCGGATGAGCAGGCCACGCAGGCGCTGTTACCAGATTAGCATCGGTGACCGCCTGATCAACCTCGATACCGGCGAACGTGCCGCCGGCCAGTTCCACTTCCGGTTGGCAGGCCGGGTAGGCAGAACATTTGCGTCCCTCCAGAACCCCGGCTGCGGCCAACAGCTGGGCACCGTGGCAGATCGCCGCCACGGGCTTGTTGGTCTCAAAAAAGTGGCGAACGAGATTCTGCACGTCCTTGTTGAGGCGCAGGTATTCAGGTGCTCGACCGCCCGGCACTACCAGCGCGTCGTAGTTCGCCGGATCCAGTCCATCAAAATCCGCGTTCAGGGCGAATCGGTGCCCTGGTTTTTCGGTGTAGGTCTGGTCACCCTCGAAATCATGAATGGCTGTGGCAACAGTGTCGCCGGCTTTTTTGTCGGGGCATACGGCGTGAACCGTGTGGCCAACGGCCTGCAGTGCCTGGAACGGCACCATGGTTTCGTAGTCTTCGGTGAAGTCACCGGTAATCATCAGAATCTTCTTCCCGCTCATGGCTGTTGTTGGGCTCATGGCTGTCTCCTTGTGATTGTCGTGCCAAGTCAGGAAACAGTAGCAGCGTCGGTGAAGAAGCGGGTATTAGAGGATTACTACAGTCCTCAGGCTTCCCGGATCGAGGGCATGTCGACACCCGAAGGGATGTTCCTTGCTCGAATCCCGGTGCCGAAGGCCCGCGGTTCTGTATTCTGTTAACCTTAGCAGATGCTGAAA
>PYVH01000139.1 GCA_003030785.1 Marinobacter sp. B9-2
ACTAAGTATTCAAAGACCCTTCCAGGCACTGCGGGTGGTACGCTGGTATTTGATCTGACGCCGGCTCAAGTGGTGCACAATAGTGTAAACAGTGTGATTCAGTTGCAGTGTTTTCTTGTGAGGGGTGGGAAAACAATACCGTCGAAAGTGCAGACAGTGACCATCGAAACCATTGCGGCAACCAGCTTGCCGAGAGCACTGATTAATAACTTGGCTCAAGGTGCTTCCTTGGCGCTGAACAGTTTTACTGGGAATGCTAAACTAACAATAGCCAAGTGGCCTCTGAGTAAAGCTGGGCAAAAGGTGAATGCATACCTTTTCGCAGGTGGGCGTGAGCTGAAAATTCTGGATGGTTATACTATAAACGCATTGGAAGCAACCAACGGTATCGTTGACAAGGCCGTTTCGCGCGATTGGATCGCTGGAATAGCGAATAATAGTGCGGTTGAGCTGAAGCTTTCGGTGGCATTTGATGGCAATAAAGACACGGCTAGAGCTACGCCATTTCCGACAACGAATTACACTGCGAATACTAAGGTGCGGCCACCGGTGATTACACTTGCATTCATAGCTTCGACGGGGGCTACCTTGCCTTATGGAGGCGCTTACTCTAATGCGCTGGGGTATGGAGTGGTGTTTAGAGGGACTTGTGATTCTCGTCCCTATCAGCGGGGCGTTCGGCTAGGGCACGCGAACGGTGGTGGTTATGGATTTGCTATTCCTGCAGGCGCTACATACTGGGAGTGTTGGACTGGGTTTAATGCTGTGAATCAATGGTTTTCCGTTGCTCTTTACGATGCGGACAATGTGCCGTCAAATTTTGTAAGCTGGTACAGAAACTGAGCAATATATAGTTTTCATGCTTAATATTGGCGTCAGTACTTAATAGGCGGGATAGCTCTACCCCCCCCCCCCCCCCCCGGCGATGTACCGAGCCTAAAGGTCTGAAATACGTGTTCGCTGATTAATAAGTTGTTAATTGCGAGTGTTGGGACAGATCAATTAACTATTGACTGTCCCTTTTTTACTTCTCTCAAATCTTCCAATGACTCGCCGTTTTCGCCAGCAACAGCCAGCTGCATCGCCCCCACACTTCCCATCCGCTGGAACGTAAACAACCGGTACCCATCACGGGCTTTGCACCGGCGCTTCCAGCCCAGCTTCCTCCCTCGCGTGCGCGGCAGGCCGCTCCAGTCGCATCTCTACCACTCGTCGCCACTGTCAGTTCTGACAGTAGATTTGCCGATTGCTCCAAGCGCCTTATTTACCTTGCTCGTCGCGCTATTCCTGCGCGGCCTTAATCCAGCAAGGTGATAACTATGGCGACCTATGAAGAAGACCTCCTCCCCCCTTTTCTTAATAGTTTCACCGTCGATCTGACAGATACGAACAAGGCTAAGTACCCTGAAAAGTCCAAGATTGGAGCAGGCCGGCGCGCATTATATCCCTACGGGTTATTCTTAGTTCCCTATTGGCCCGGTCTGGTGGCTAGCAATTATCTCGGCCTGCGCGTGGGTAATTTGGGGGAGGCGATTGCATCAACTGAGTTCACGCTTGAGGATATCGAAAAAATCGATAAAGATGGTCTTCCCCATCACATATTTGAAGTTCCAGCCAATAAGCTGGCAGAGGGCGACGCCGTCCCGTACTTCTGTCGGGTGGTGCGCAGTAGTGGGAATGAAAGTCGCTCACCGATTCAAACGATGCTCATCAAGTTGACAATTCCGGGGGGGTACGATCGCAGGCCTTGGGAGCCCTGGCACAGTGGTTTTATTATGTGGATCGAAGATTTCGCCCCGGGTTCGATCATTAATGCGGAGGTTGCCGCAGGTGGCCTGACGTGCCTGATTCAACCGTATTTGTATATTCGTTCGAACGACATAATCACAGTTTCCGTTGATGGGAGGCCGGTGACCCACATTGTGAGTCCCGCAGAGGCAAAAAGTACTCAGCCGATCAGGATCCCTATCGAGGAGGCAGATCTGCTCAAGATGTCGAAGAAGGGTACAGTGGGGTTCGCATTCACAGTTGAAGATGTGGTGCAAAACAAACCTGAAGGAAAATATACGTATTCCATGCCCTTGGAATATATCAGTGAACTTGATACCAGTCTTGTGGAAGCTCCGATATTTTTGGTAGCCGGTGAGGTTGCCTTACAACTTGATCTGGACGAACACAGTCAGTCTGCTCTCAGCGTAGAAGTCTCATTAGTGATAAAAAATGTAGTACTTAAGTCACCGAATGAGGTCCATGTGGCGCTGGAAACGAGGGATAAACTTGGTAACGTGGAAACGGTATTTTTGCCGATAATTAAGGCTACGGGGCGCAGGACTATAGAAGTCCCTATTCCCAACAGTATTGTCGCCAAGTTGGCGGGAGGGCAGTTCCGGGTGTCGTGCAAGTACAAAACGCCTGCGGGGGTGGAACTCGGTACATCCGGTAGTATTTTGATCAGGGCGGTGGGCACGCCGACAATAATGCCGCCGGTTAAGCTACTTCCTCCGTGTCGGGGAAGGGTTATTCCTCGCGATACAACTGCGTCTGTAGAAATGCCTTACTACTCGCCTCACGACGAGCAGAATGTGGAAATTATTTATGCCAGTGATGCATCAACGGGCGGCTCCCAACTTGTTCCCTTCATAGAGATAGCTGGCCCACAGGGGGATATACGACAGCTTGCCAAGGCGAAATTGCAAGTTTTTGATAAAAAAGGGCCTTTTAACCTTTATTACCAAACCGACGACGGTAAAAGTCGCCCGGGCTCTATTCGCAGGTCAGAGCCATTGAGTGTCGAGATTGGAGACGTTATTGCAGAGTTGCAAAAAATGCATGTTCCAGATGCGTTGGATGGTAACGTGGACCTTGCTAACGTATCGGGTACCTACATTGAGGCATTCATTACCTACACCGGCACGGTCGAGAAGCAAAAGGTGAATTATACTTTTGTTGGAGAAGCGTCATCGTCACAAAACTTTATCACGGGCACCATTTCTATCAGCGCGGCGCTAGCCGGTGTCAACCTCACGCAACTGGGCATACGTATACCCCTGGATTTTCTAAAGGCAAATAATAATAGTAGTTTCAAAGTCTACTATAACGTGGAAACCCCGGGCTCACCGTCTACGTTCCTGTATTCGGAACAACATGAGATCAGCGTTGGTCCGCCAGTAGTACTCCAACCACTTCAAATTCTTGAGGCTGATAAGGTCAATGGAACGCTCAAACCGAGCAAGGTCACTCAGGGGGCGACCCTGCGTATCGGGCATTCGCTGGTAATAGGCGGTGTGGTTTCCTGGAAACTGTCTGGGGAGCATTTTGTCAGTCAAATTGAGGGAAATGCATCTGTAGACCCTAAGACTGGTTTCGTCGATGTGGATATTCCGTACGATGTGATCGCAAAAGGTCTACGTCCTGATGGCAACAATATGACTGTGACAGCTGTTTTGAATAAGGGGAAAAGGAGTTATCCGTTCGAGACGTTGAATATTCTGCTGCTGCCTCTCAAGGTTCTGCCTACCCCTTATATTGATGGGTTTGAACACTCAACAGTGCTGCCGATTGATCAAGTAGCCGAAGGGGCTTGCATCAATGTGCCTGTATGGGACTTCATGCTGGTAGATGAGGTGAAATGGTGCACGTGCAAAGGTACCTTGGAGGACGGCGAGGCGTATATAAAGGAAGTTGTTATCGCCGAAAAGGTTACCGAGAGCGAACTTCAAAAAGGCGTTTCCATACGGGTCCCGGAGGGCTTGGATACCCTCAAAGAGGGGAGTCTTTTTACCGTCAGTTTTTTTGTGAGCTTTCCAAAAATCCCTAGCTTGCAAACGGCAACACCGTTTCCAGTGGCAAACTATATTATTCAAAAACTGCCCATGGAGTTGCCTTATCCAACCCTTAACGGCGTTTCAAGCACCGCGCAGGAGATTACGGTTGATCCGTTGTCGCTTGAAAAGAGCACCAGCGTTACGGTTAAGGTTCCGAATGGAACCGTGAAGGACAGCGTTACGCTGGATTGGATTTTCCCGGACGG
>PYVH01000140.1 GCA_003030785.1 Marinobacter sp. B9-2
GCCAATACTGGGTATCCTTTCAGCAGCCTCGAACACAAGTTTACCGGGCAGAGCGGGGTCGATGCGCCGGTGGCACTCTCCGCCCAACTGCGGGGTGTCGCTATTGTACTTACCAAGATCGCCAACGATCTGCGCTGGATGAACAGCGGCCCGATTCACGGTCTGGCTGAAATCAGTCTTCCGGCACTGCAGCCGGGGAGCAGTATCATGCCGGGCAAGGTAAACCCGGTTATCCCGGAATCCGTTGCCATGGTCGGGGCCCAGGTGATGGGGCTGGACAGTGCCGTGGCAATCGCCGGCCAGTCCGGAAATTTCCAGCTCAACGTGATGCTGCCTTTGGTAGGCGGTAATCTGCTGGATATGACCGATCTGCTCGCCAACGCAGCCATCATGCTGGCAGACAAGGCGATCAAGGACTTCACAGTCAATGCTGACAACCTGAACGCTGGCGTGGGTCGTAATCCGGTGCTGGTCACAGCGCTGAACCCGGAGATCGGCTACAGCCTGGCGGCGGACATCGCCAAGGAGGCCTACAAAACGGGCCGCCCGGTCATTGATGTGGCGGAGGAGCGTAGTGGCCTCAGCCGCGAACGACTTGAGGAATTGATGGATCCTCTCAAGCTGACTCGGGGCGGTATCGCCTGACCGGCCGTTTTAGAGGGGCGCAATCGCTTGCTGATCACCCTGGAACTGTTTGTGATGCTGGTGCTGGCCAACGGTGCGCCGGTGGTTGCCGCCGCTCTGCTGAAAAAGCGCTGGTCGGCACCCGTGGATGGCGGGCGACTCTGGCGAGATGGCCGTCCCGTTTTGGGTAACAGCAAAACCTGGCGGGGCGTGGTGTCCGGTGCTCTGGCCTGCGCCCTGTTTGCCCTGATGACCGGGCTTGGGTTTGTGTTCGGGTTTCTGTTCGGACTGCTGGGGCTGGCCGGCGATATGCTGAGCAGTTTCATCAAACGTCGATTGGGCCTGGCATCAAGCGCCAGAGCACTCGGCCTCGATCAGATCCCGGAGGCCCTTCTCCCCATGTTGCTGGCAATGTGGTGGCTGCCGGTAAGTCTTTGGGTGGTGCTGCTGGTAGTGGTGCTTTTTACCCTGTCCAATATTTATGGCTCACCGCTACTCTACCGTCTCGGTATCCGCCGACAGCCCCATTAACCCGGCCCACGGGTCAGGGTGTGAAGGGTGACCTCTGGCGGGCAGTTCAGCCTCACGTTGACCACGGAGGTGCCAGAACCGGGCGACGTATAGCCCTGCATGCCGTTCATTCGCCAGTAACCCCGGCCCAGGGTGCGTGGGCAATCAGAATCAAGGGTTACCGGGATGCCACCAGGCAGGCAGATCTGGCCACCGTGGGTGTGGCCACAGAGAAACACGTCGTAGCCGGAATGTGCGGCTTCGCGCCAGATCTCCGGGGTATGGCTGAGCAGGATGCTGGTGCCACCGGCCGGGATCTTGTCCCCGGCCCGGTGCAGGTTGTGGACCTTGAAGAAGTGGGCATCGTCCACCCCCGCCAGGTAAAGCTTCTGGCCATCACGCTCGAGGGGCACCATCTCGTTCATCAGCAGCTGGTAGCCCATATCCTCCAGCGCCGGCACCATGCGAACGCTGTCGTGGTTACCGAGCACGGCGTAAGGCTTGCCTTTTATGCCGTCCCGCAGTCGCGCCATGCCGTCCAGGGCACCTTCAATGGGCCCCCAGGTGAGCTTTCGGTAATCGCCCGTCAGCACGCACAGGTCGTAATCCAACGGCTCAATCTGGCGTAGCACCGCCTGCAGGTTGGCTTCGTCCATGTCCACGTGCAGATCCGTCAGATGAAGAATACGGTAACCTTCAAAGGCTGCGGGCAGGTTGGGCAGCTGAAACCGGTTGTGCACGGTATTCAGGCGCCGGCTGTTACTCTGGCCACGGCCCCACAGGCCAACCATGCGCAGGCAGGTCCTTATAAAGCCGGGCGCCGTGGCCCAGTTTTCCAGATGGAAGGAGCTATGATCCTGCCCGAATACCTTCGCTTCAGCTTCCCGCTCAATCCCGAGTCTCTGGCGGGCGTGAACGGGGCCGAGCCGCAGGCTCAGGCGGTATTCCAGGAGCTCATCCTGGTTTTCCGGTGTGCGAGCCCTTGCCGTCATTTTTCTTCCTTTGTATGCCGAGCCGGGCATGGCCGATGTGCAAAGTGACAAACCCTGTGTGACATTATGGATGGCCCTCGAAGGTATGCAACCAAAACGACATAATGTTCATGTTTGATGACACAATGGCGCCCAGCCGAACAACGAACAGAATCAGAGTGCTTATGACTGAAAACGAAGGCGTTGAGAGGCTGTCCGCCTGGCAGACCTTCCTTTTGTTCCTCCGGCTCGGGCTGACTTCTTTTGGTGGCCCGGCAGCGCACCTCGGTTTCTTCCACGATGAATTTGTGAAACGTAGGCAGTGGTTGTCAGACAGTGCCTACGGGGAAGTCGTGGCCTTGTGCCAGTTGCTACCGGGGCCCGCATCCAGCCAGGTGGGCCTGACCATTGGGTTCCTGCAGGGCCATTACCGTGGTGCGTTCGCGGCCTGGTTGGGCTTTACCCTGCCATCGGCGCTGATCATGATCGCTTTTGCGTTGGGATTGAGTGCCTGGCCGGACGCCAGCAGTGGCGGTTGGATACACGGTCTCAAGCTGTTTGTTGTGGCGGTGGTGACCCAGGCAGTCTGGCAGATGGGAAGAACCCTGTGTCCGGACCGGCCCCGAATCGCCATGGCTTTGCTGGTTGCCGTGACCCTGTTGGTGATGGGCGAGACCTGGATGCAGATACTGGCCCTGGCCATTGCCGGCGTTGTTGGCTCCTTTCTGGGGTTGGGAGGCAGTGCGGCATCCGAGCCGCTGCATGTGCCGCTGCAATCCCGGAAACCTGCGCTTTTTGCCGTGGCCTTTGTGGTCCTGTTGGTGGTCTCGTTCCTGCCTCAGGCGACAGGCAGCCCCGGCTGGATCGCTGCTGAAATGTACCGGGCCGGTGCCCTGGTGTTTGGCGGTGGGCATGTTGTGCTGCCCTGGTTGCAGGAAGGCTTTGTGGCCTCCGGTGCCATGCCGGCGGACACCTTCCTGGCGGGATATGGCGTTGCCCAGGCTATGCCGGGGCCGCTGTTTTCCTTCTCAGGGTTTCTGGGCGGTTCCCAGACCGGTGCTCTCGGCGGCGTGATCGCCGTACTGGCTGTATTTCTGCCCGGAACCCTGCTGGTATTCGCCGGTCTTCCACTATGGAGCTGGCTTCGGGAGCATCGCCGGGCCCGGTCGGCGCTGGCGGGAGTCAATGCGGGGGTAGTGGGGCTGCTGCTGGCGGCGCTTTATGATCCGGTATGGACCTCGGCGGTCCATGGCGCAGCGGATCTGGGGCTGGTATTGATTCTTTGGCTGTGTCTTGCAGTATGGCGGGTTCCGGTCTGGCTCCTGGCGCCGCTGAGTGCGCTGGGTGGGGTGATCCTGCTGCCTTGATCAGCGTACATATAAGCCTGCTCGCGCAAGCGGGCACACGGGTTGGCAAATCCGCAGCTTTCCAGCCACAATCGGGCCATCACACGCAGATAACTTGAACGCAGAGGTCACCATGACGACATCATGCAGTATCCCGGGTCTCAACGTTCCCCGCAGCCGTTTCCCCGATCCCGAACAGGATCTGCCAACGGCCGGGGGTGAACAACGGGTTGTCCTGGCCGGCGGCTGCTTCTGGTGCGTCGAGGCGGTTTTCCTGGCCATTGACGGCGTTATCAGCGTTGAATCCGGTTATGCCGGCGGGCACGCCAGTTCCGCCAATTATGAGGCGGTATGCTCGGGTACCACAGGCCACGCCGAAGTGGTGGATGTCCACTATGACCCGGCCAAGGTGAGTTTTGGCGAGTTGCTCAAGGTGTTCTTCTCGGTTGCTCACGATCCCACCCAGTTGAATCGCCAGGGCAATGACCGGGGCACCCAGTATCGGTCTGCCGTGTTTTATGAGACTGCAGAAGAGCGGCGGGTGGCTGAGGCCTACATCCACCAGCTCAATCAG
>PYVH01000141.1 GCA_003030785.1 Marinobacter sp. B9-2
CAAATAAATATGAAGATGTGAACGAATACAAGGAAAAAAAGGATTTAGAAAAAGAGATAAAACAACTTGAAATAAATTTATCGGAAAAGAAAAACGAGTTGAAAGCATATAGTGAGCAAGTTCCAACTGATATTGATGTTCAGGCTAGAAGGCAAATGCGGAATGTCGAAGTTCCCACTGGAGAAAAGAGCATTTGGGGTCAACCCAAAATGAAAACTGAAAGAAGACCTACCAAAAATGTGATTTTATCAGAAGTCGATTATAAAAATCTTGTGAGTGCTGCAAATGATAATAAAAAATTAAAGGGAAAAATAAATAAACTCATAAATACTGATTTAGCAAAAGAAAACAGGAAATTAAATGCAGAAATCGAACAAGAATATAAAGAATATAATGGACTTGTAAGCAAATATAATGCGATTTATCATAAAAAAGAGGACCTCAAAAGTGAAAACCTTGCTTTAAAGCAAGAAAACAGCGATTTAAGGCATGAAATCAAAAATCTATATGAAACTAGCAAAGAGTTTCTAAAAGAGCGTACAAATGATTTTAAGGTGGTTTTTAAGGGTCTTGTAGATAAAGTTAAGGGGAAAGTACCTGAAAGCCGATTTGGGCGTTTATACGATGCAGAAGAACGTGAAAGTAATGTAAATATGTTTTCTCTTGGCGGGCTTAAAAAAATGGATCAAAAAAACTAAGCAACAGAAAAATAAAAATAAAAATAAAAATAAAAATCGTAGTTGGGAAAATGAGAGATAAAAAAGCGCCTGCAGGGGTGTTTTTTTTTATGGGTTTTTGATGGTTTTGAACTTGGTTTTGAGCGGAGCGAAAAACGTGTTCTTTCTTTACTTGATATAAGGGTAACATCTCTGATTTACCCTGAACGGTCTTAAGCCCTTGACCTCCGTGGCTTATACGCAAAAAAACTTGCCTTTTCCATAATAGTAATGTAAGATTTTAATTGACTAGATCAAAAATCACATTACAGAGGGAAGGTGCAAGTTTTTTAATTGCCCGAAATGGGCTTTTATTAAATTAAATTCTATGACTAAATATAAACCAAAAGACAAAAAAAATCAAGATATAATGGACAAGTCTACAAAAAAGAAGCGTAAAAATGGTGTATTAGCTTACTTTATGGAAAAACTAGTTTCCGAGAATCTGATTTCAGAAGATACGTTGAAGCTAATAAAGGAGTGCAATACATTTATGATGATGGTTGCTGATGAAAAATTGGAAAATAAAAAACAGCACAAAGGAAACACATGTAAAAATCGTTTTTGCCCTGTCTGTGCATGGAAAAAATCACGAAAAGATGCATTAGCACTTTCGATAATGATGGCTTATATCAAGCAGGAGGAGAAAAAAGAATTTATTTTTCTCACACTTACAGCACCAAACGTGCCAGCTGATGAATTGAATAATGAAATCGACCACTATAATCAATCGTTTCAGCGTTTAATGCAACGTCAAGAAGTGAAGAAAATTGTTAAAGGTTATGCTAGAAAATTAGAAATCACGTACAACGAAAAACGAGATGACTATCACCCGCATTTTCACGTTCTAATTGCAGTTAATAAAAGTTATTTTACACAAACAACTCAATATATTAATCGTGATCGCTGGCTTAAGCTTTGGCAAGAATCGACAAAAAATAACACAATCACACAAGTTGACGTACGAAAGGTACAAAATTCAAGAGACAATCGGGTTTTTGAAATCGCAAAATACTCGGCAAAAGATAGTGATTATTTAATCAGTCAAGATGTTTTTGAAGTGTTTTATAATGCTTTGAAAGGTAAGAGATTAATAGTTTATAGCGGTTTATTCAAGGAAGCTATGAAGAAATTTAAAAGTGGCGAACTGGACGAGTACAAGGAAAAAGATTTAACCAAATATGTTTATGCAGTCATGTATAGCTGGGGCGGAAGAGAATATTTAGAACTTGAAAAACGACTGCTGACAGATGATGAAATGAAAGAAATTAATGGTAAATTTATTGATGAAGAGGACTTGGAATGATTTATGAGATACAGAAGATTATTTCTATCTGTTCCGGAAGCAGAGGGAATCTATTGGAATTCTGATTCCTAAGTGGTTTTTCCCATAAACTAAAAAACCGAAAGAGTACGCAAATCTTGATTTTTCTGAGTACGCTTTCGGTGTTTTAAACGTGTGGGAAAAATAAAAATAATCAAGGGTTTAAGGTGGAGATTTTTTAGTGATTTTCTAAAAAATACTACCTGCCCCTTGAATATTTTTAAACGCACCGGAGAGAAAATCCTAATTTTGCTGAGGTGCAGAGGGCGGGTTTTTTTGTTTCTTTTTTCACGAAAAAAAAAGAAAGGTCTGAAAGGTTTTAGGTTAGTTAAACGAGGAATAATGATTGAACCAACAATAAACAAGTTTTAAAATGGATTAAAACCGAAAATAAAGGCTGTGAAGATATGATTATTTCTCTTATTGTAGCTATGGACAACAATAGGGTTATTGGTAAAGACAATAAGCTACCGTGGAAATTGCCAAAAGAATTGCAGTATGTAAAGAAAACTACTTTAGGACATTCGCTTATCATTGGAAGAAAAAACTTTGAATCTATTGGAAGAGCATTACCTAGAAGAAGAAACATTATTTTAACAAGAGATAAGAACTATTCGATTGAAGGCTGTGAAATTGCCCACTCTACTGATGATGTATTTAAAATGTGTGAGAATGAAGAAGAAATTTTCATTTTTGGTGGTGAACAGATTTATAAATTATTCTTGCCATATGCTAATAAACTGTACGTTACAAAAATTGATTTTGAATTTGAAGGGGATACATTCTTTCCTGAATTAGACTATGAAAAATGGAATGAAATTCATGTACAAAAAGGGATTACTGATGAAGAAAATCCATACTCTTATTTTTTTCACATTTACGAAAAAGATGAGTAATTTTTATTGAACTAACAGGTGCTTTAGTTCAACAAGAGAAGATCGTCTATTGACGGTCTTTTTTATTTGGCTAGAGGGCAAAGCCCATGGTTTTTTCTTTTGATCTTGGGAGATAAATTTGAACCGTTGCGGAAAAGCGCAAAGGTCAAATGTCATCTTCTGCTATGGGAAAAAGTAACGGCTGTAGACGGTGCTTTTTTTGATTTTGACCTTGGGGAAGCTGTCACGCTAGAGTGACAGATCCCTGCTTTTAAGCGTCGCCGACCCTTTTCGTTGTGATATGTAGCGCAGCGGAATGTCACAACATAGAAAAGGTTACTTTGGCAAAGTAACAAACTGTCTGATATGATTTGTTCAACGGGGTGAGAAAATGGGTATGTCAGTGTCAGTTAAAAAAGCGACAAACAAAACGAGCATAAAACACAACAACAGAAAAATGAACGATAAGGAAAAAGAGCGAAATTCTCACATTGATCCAGAACGGGAAAATGAAAATAATTATTTAGTCCAGGAAGATATACGCGAATTATATCAACGTGAATTTAGTGAGCCATTGGAAAATTATAATTCAAAACAAAAACGAAATGACCGAAAAATTAATGATTATTATAAGCATATTCAGTCCAGTAAAAAAACAGCTGTCCAACAAGAAATGATTATTCAAGTTGGCGATAAAGATGATTTTTTAAATAAAGAAAATCGTGAAATTGCAAATGCCATTCTTGAAGAATGGTTTCATGATTTTGAAAAAAGAAATCCGAATTTAAAAGTTTATAATGCAGTCATACATAATGACGAGGCAAGCCCACATTTACATTTAAATTTTGTTCCAGTTGCTGGCGATTATAAACGTGGTTTAGAAAAACAGGTTGCATTTGATAGGGCAATTATTCAGCAAGATCCGACATTGAATAAAACTCGGCCATTTGATGATTGGAGAAATAAAGAAGTTGATTTACTAGAAAAAAAGCTATTGGAACGTGGGATTGAACGGAAAATTGTTGGTACAAATAAATATGAAGATGTGAACGAATACAAGGAAAAAAAGGATTTAGAAAAAGA
>PYVH01000142.1 GCA_003030785.1 Marinobacter sp. B9-2
AAAGGTGGGTCAATTTTATTGGCCAAAGGTGGGTCAAAATAAATGGCCATTGACAACTGTATGCGAGGTTTTTTCTGAACGAAAACTCGCCCAGATTGTTGCGAAAAAAGGTTGAAACAACCCTTTAGGCTGCCCGGCTAATGTGATTTGGATTGTGTTGTACCGTAGCCAAGGGCCGTTGAAACATGATGAAAAAACATCAATGTCGATATTGAAAACCTATTAAATGTTCTTAATGGCGGATAGATATGCTGCTAATCCGTAAAATTCGCCAGCGCCTGCTTATCAGTGTCGGAAAAGTTCTACCGAAAAAAATCCCTGTTCTCCTGGCAGGTCGGCCACGATGGCCGGAGGGGTTATGGCGTGGAAGAAATGTTCGGGGCGAACGAGTCAGATGCCCCTGGGCTTTTGCACAGTCAGGCTCCCTTCACAGATTTTTACGAGCCTTGCCAAACAAGGCTCGTAACTCATCCTTGGCGGCCTCCAGACGGTCTTTTTGCTCTGCTGGGAGCTGTTTGCCTGCGCGATTGATGTAGAACGTCAGCATAGACATCGCCGATCGGTAAGGATCCGATTTGCGCCGGGTACTTTCTTCAGCGGACTTTTTCAGTGACAGGGCGATTTCTCTGGGATCGTCGAGGGAAAATACGCCATGCTCCAGCTTCAAGGCATCGCTGGATTCCGTGACTTCCTGCGACCAGCGTTCGGATTTAGCCATGTTCCATCTCCCGCAGTTTCTATAGCTGTCTCGAAACCGTATCAAAAAACCTGGGAAAACCCATTCATTTCAAGAAGCGTAAGCGTATCTTGTCTTTCAGCCCACATTATCAGGAGGAACTATGTTTCGCATTCATGTCGAACGGGTTCTGGGAAAGGATATTGATACGGTCTTTGAAGCTATCTCCGACCACGCCCGCTACGTTCGGTTTCCAGGGGTTAGCAAGTCTTTACTGATTGAAGAGGGTAGAGACGAGAAAAATGGCACTGGCGCCCTGAGAATTATTGGAGCGGGCCGGCTTGAACTGACCGAGCGTATCACCCGGTTCGAGAGGCCAAACCGGATGCACTATCAAATCGAGAAATCGAGCCCCTTCTCTGTCCAGCACACAAAGGGGGAGATTGTTTTAACGCCCGAGGGCGAACAAACCCGGGTAACCTGGATTTCAGAAGGGCACGTGCAGGTACCGGTGCTGGGCCGGGTCATGGACCGATTGGCTGAGCGCAGCTTTTCGAAAGCGTTCAGTTCTCTGCTCAAGGCTATTGACCGGCTCTAGGTGCTTTCGGCTATTTCAGTACCGCTGGCCAGTTTGCATCGGCCTGGGTAATGAGCTCGTCAGTGTTCTCCAGCCAGGATTCCTGAACGGATTGGTTATAGTTCAGAAATAATCGACCTTCTCGTATGCTCCAGTGCTTTGGGTCGCCTTTGGCCAGGTAGCCCTGGCTGACGGCCCAGGCACAGTAGCCGCCGTAAGCCGGTACGAATCGATCCGGGTTGGCTTTGAATTGCGCCAGATTCTCGGCGTTGGTAAAGCGCCAGGTTGCACCCTGATATTCGGTGGTGTACTCGCTTGAGCCTTCGGTAGGTTCGCCCTGCTCGAAATAGCTCACGGTGTCATACCCGCCGGCGCCGGTATTGCTCAAGAGGCCGGTGTAAACCGGCGGCTCAGCGGCCCAGGCGACGCTAGCCAGGAGCCAGGGGGCTACAATCAGTGCGATAAGTCTGTTCATGTCAGGTTCCCGGGGTAGTTGCAGGTTACTGGTTCTCTGACAATCGAATTGGCGTTTTGTTACGGCAATTCGCAGGTCCATGTCATGTTGTTGCACGGCCAGATAGGCTACTGTTTAAGGAAGAGGGAGCAATCAACATTGTCGGTGCCTGACTGGGAGTATGTTCATGCAGCCAAAGGAAATTGTGGCTCAGTTCGTCGAAAACATCCGCGCTCAGCGGCTGGATGAAGCCAAGGACCAGCTGGCCGAAAATGGCTTCGAATACGTGGGTCCGAATATGCGTTTCCTAAGCAGGGACGACATGCTGGCCTACCAGTTCGGTATGTTTGCCATTCAGAAAGACCTGGTTCTGCGACAACTGAGTGCCGACGGCGAGCACGTGTTTGCGGTTCTGGATTACCGAACCTACTTCGAGCCGATCGGGGATGTGCGCCTGGCAATCTGGTTTCGTGTGCGAGAGGAAAAAATCCAGTGCGTTGAAACTTTCTACAATGCAGCGGTGATCGAGAACATGCTGGGTGGGAGTCTGCCCGCCGCTGAGTGAGCCTTTCAAACCTCCGGGCTCACTCCTCAATCACGTCCCGTTCAACCCGGCCAAGCACAACCACAATGATGAGCGCCAACGCGGTCACCATGCTGGCAAGAACCAGAGTGCCCAGACCGCAGGCCACTCCTATGGCCCCTGAAATCCAGATGGAGGCGCCGGTGGTAATGCCCTGAACGCTGACCCGGCTTTGAATAATGCAGCCTGCACCGAGAAAACCGATACCGCCAATCACACCTTCCACGATACGTGATGGGTCGATCCGGGCGGAGGGGTCGCCTTCGGCCGTTGTCATCAGGATGTGAAGGCCAATCAGAATAAACGCGGAAGCACCCACTGAAACCAGCATGTGGGAGCGGAGCCCTGCGGGTTTGCCACGCAGTTCCCGTTCAAGCCCCAGCAGCAGGGCCAATCCGGCGGCCATCAGCAGACGGACGATCATGTCCAGTGGTGGGATTTCGCTCTCGAACATGCTTGATCTCCTGCGAAAAACTATAAAGATGCCGCTTAACCGTGGCACGCGGATGGTGTGTGCGCAACTTTCAGGTGTGTTTGTGAAAGGATAGTAACGGGGTACCCATCAGAGCTCGATAAACCGCGGAACGATCATGAGCCCCACACCCACGGCGACCATCTCCCAGGCACTGCTGGCCAGATAGGGATAAAGAATCATGGCAATGCCACAGTATCGGGTGACGATATTTTTTGTGCGCCGCCCGTACATGAAATACCCGAAACCGATGCAGCCGAACAGCAATGCCAGGAAGATGTCGGCGGTTTCCATACAGTGAAGTCCTCCGGTAAATTTGATCGCATAGAATGATACTAGCGCAGGCAGAATCAAGACGCGGGGCACACGTGATCTTTAGGAACCGAACAATTTTTCGCCATTTCAGGTATGATGGAGGGCCGATGTTGGTAATCAAGCCAACTCTAACCTGGATATCATCATGAGCAAGAAGCCCGAAAAAGTGACATTAACGTCCGCAACAATTGAGGAGCAGACCGCTGCCTTTTTGAAGTCAGGTGGGTCTGTTGAGTACGTTGGCAAGGGGAAAAGTGGGCAGGTTGCCTATCAGGGCTCGAAGCAGATTAACCTGAAAAGTGGCAAATGAGTCTGGTTTCAAAAGGCCGTGGCAGATCGACCTATCAGGTTGATTCGGAGAATAGCCATGGCAAGAGGGAAACGACTGCTTCTTTTGCAGAGTAAAGCAGCGTTTCCCCGGTTAACCTCGAAAGAACCTTCTGTGATCCGCTCGAGAAAATGCCGGCTAGTTCTCCAGATGAATGTCCATGGTGATGTCCGATTTTAGGGCTTTTGATACCGGGCAATTCATCTTGGCGGTATTGGCTGCCTCAAGAAATTTCGATTGGTCAATTCCTGGAATCTTGGCCGTCACGTCAAAATGGATGGCCGATATTTCGAAACCGCCGCTTTCCTCGCTCAGGGTTACACTGGCCTTGGTATCAATGCTGTCAGGCACATGATCGGATTCACCCAGCACCATCGACAATGCCATGGAAAAACAGCCTGCATGGGCCGCCCCAAGAAGTTCTTCCGGATTGGTTCCAGTGCCATCCTCGAAACGGGTCTTGAAGGAATACTGTTGTTCTGAAAGGACTCCGCTCTCTGTCG
>PYVH01000143.1 GCA_003030785.1 Marinobacter sp. B9-2
GGTTTGGGACAGGCTTATTTGGCCTCTGTTCCAGAGGTTAAACGTAATCGACCGGGCGTTGGTAGTTGTCCTGGGTCATCAGGTCGATGCCGCATTCCATGTCGCTGACCCAGTTCAGGAAGCGATCAACCATAACCGGTCCCTCGAAGCGCTTGCCGTGCTGGGGAACGATCGCCGCCACATCCATATCCCGGACCATATTCGCCCACAGCTGGCATACCTTCTTTGAGGCGATATAGCGGCGGTGGAAGCCAATCATGCTGGGTATGTGCTTGTCGAAATCCTTCACCGGCAGGTGATCGTCCTCGCCACCCATAGAGGCACCCAGGTCACCGGAGAACAGGATCTTGGAGACCGGATCATAGAACTGCAGGTTGCCCACGGAGTGCATGAAGTGGGCTGGCAGGCACTGCAGGTAGGACTCGCCAAACTTAACGTTGGCACCGGCATCCGGAATGCTGATGATGCGGTCGTAAACACTGCCGCTGAGCTGATTGGTCACGTAGCTGGAAACAAGGTGCGGAAGGAACCGGGCCCAGAGCTTTGAGGTGACGATTTTGGCGCGGGTATGAACGATCCAGCGGTCGATGGCGCCGATAATGTCCGGGTCCTGGTGAGAGGCGAAGACGTAGTCCATGTCACGAATGTTCATGTAGCGAGACGCGGCCACTGACAGTGGGGTGTAAGTCAGGTCTCCGCCCGGATCGATCAGTGCTTCATGTTTGCCGTCGACAATCAGGAACTGGTTGGACTGGACGCCCTCGCCGGTTACCAGGGAATCGAACATCAGGCATTTGTGGTGTCCGTTATCGAACAGGACAATCGGCTCGGCTGCCATTTCGGTCTCCCGCTGAATACAGTGTGGTCCGGCCGGAATGGCCGGATATTGCAAGCTGCGCGGACATTACAAAATTGACAAAAGCCAACTCTTGCCTCAGGTCAATTCTCTGATATTCCTCAAGTAACGATTTGTTGTTGCCGACCCTCAGGCCAGCCGGGGTACCCGCTTGATCCCGCGGCGAATGCCCTGCTCCAGGGCGCTGCTGACCATCTTCCCGGTGAACGGCACGACGTCTTCAAAGGTGATCGTGTAGTTCACCCGGGTATGGCCTTCCGGGGTGTCTTCAAACCGGATTCGGCCCAGATGGTTGCGTACCGGGCTCATGCTGGTGATGGTGTACTCGATCAGTGAATCCGGCTCGAAGTTGGTCACGGTTTCTTCCAGACCCACCGGCCCGATGCCGATCTTGCGAACGGAACCAATGCCGTTAGGGTCGGCCTGGTCGCTGTCCTTGATGCGTTTGACTGGTGCACCCAGCAGTTTTCCGAAACGGTAGTGGTCGGCGAACAGGGCAAAGACTCGTCGTCGGGGCACATTAAAGGTTTCATCGATTTCAATGGTGTACATGGCCATAGACTCACTCTTATTGTCATTCAATACACCAAGCCTAACCCCTTGCCTCCTACAACAAAAGTCGTAGAAAGCGGCAGGTCGTAATCTGGCCTCCGGCGACGGGTCAGTGCCGGGCGGTATGCCGGTAGTCCCGGGGTGACTGGCCCATTACCTTTTTGAAAAGCCTGGAAAAATAGTAGGCGTCGTCGTAGCCCAGCCGTCGGCTGATGTCCGCAAAACTGAGGCTGCTGGTATCCAGCATCTGGCAGGCCCGCTCTACCTTGAGGTGCAGGAAGTGCTGGATCGGGGAGGTGCCGGTCTGTTCCCGATAGCGGGTGGCGAAATGGGCGGGAGACAGGCCGGCAAGATCGGCGAGTTGCTCCAGGCTGATACGCTCGTCCAGATGCTCCCGCATATAGTTGTGGATGGTTTCCAGTTCTGCCTGCCGTTCGTGTCCGGTCTCGTCGGCGTTGATCGGAACCGCGGCCAGCAGCTGCCGAAGCCGATTGGCTGCGTGGATCAGGCCGCGGGCCCGGAAGCCGGTTTGTCGCACCGATAGCAGGCCGTTAAAGTCAACCAGAAGCCGGGGTTGCCGGCCCAGGTGGCGAATGCGGGTTGGGCCGTCGAACCCCATATAATGTCGAAAATCCTCAGCCAATGGTCCTGTGTAGTGGACCCAGTGGATGGTCCATGGGTTGTCCGGATCAGCGGTATAACGGTGGTTGGCACCGGCCGGCAGAAGGAGCAGGTCTCCGGCCTCCACCGTATAGGGCTCGCCGCAAACGTTGAGGAACGCCCGGCCTTCCGTGCAGTAGATCAAAAGATTGTCGTGATGGTGCTCCCGGTGCATGTGATGGCCCACGGCACGGCGGTAGTGGCCGAACGCCAGGGGGTAAAGGTCCCGGGTGAGTGGATGGCTCGCGAGTAGTCGAATGATCGGCTCAGGCACCACGTAGCGAATGCTGTCTTTGGGCACCGGCCACTGTGAGGTTTGGGTCATTTTTAATCTTGATTGTTTGAGCTTTATCGAAAGATAGTCCATTACGGGCGAAATTTAGTCAATCACCCCTTGGTCGATCCCGTGCTAGCCTGTGGTTAAACGTGGCCGCAACCCTATGGTTCTGGCCTGCTTCCCGCACAACAACAAACAGGGACATAAACATGAAAAATGTACCGCTGTATCTCGCAGGTGAATTCGTCCAGAGCAGTACCAACGAATGGATCGACGTCACCGACCCCGCGACCAACGAAGTGATCGCGAAGGCTCCGTGCACCACGGACGCTGAAATGCGCAAAGCCATCGATAGCGCCGGTGAGATGTTCAAGACCTGGAAGGAAGTTCCGGTTTCCGAACGTGCCCGTGTGATGCTGCGATATCAGGCCCTGCTGAAAGAACATCATGACGAGATTGCCGAAATCCTGTCCAAGGAAACCGGCAAAACCTTTGACGACGCCAAGGGCGATGTCTGGCGTGGCATTGAAGTAGTCGAGCACGCTGCCAACGTTGCCTCCATGATGATGGGCGAGACCGTTGAAAACGTGGCTCGTGAAGTGGACACCCATTCCTGGATTCAGCCGCTGGGCGTGTGCGCGGGTATCACCCCGTTCAACTTCCCGGCCATGATTCCGCTGTGGATGTTCCCCATGGCCATTGCCTGCGGTAACACCTTTATCCTGAAACCGTCCGAGCAGGATCCGCTGACCCCCACGCGCCTCGCCGAGCTGTTTGAAGAAGCTGGCGCACCCAAGGGCGTCCTGCAGGTGGTTCACGGTGGCAAGGAGCAGGTTGACGTACTGCTGACCGATCCCGCCATCAAGGCCGTTTCTTTTGTAGGTTCTGTACCGGTAGGCCGTTACATCTACGAGACCGGCACTCGCAACATGAAGCGTGTACAGAGCTTCGCTGGCGCCAAGAACCACATGGTTATCCTGCCGGATGCTGACAAGCAACAGGTGATCAATGCCCTGGTCGGCGCCTCTGTGGGTGCGGCCGGTCAGCGCTGCATGGCTATTTCTGTCGCCGTTTTTGTCGGCGAAGCCCAGCAGTGGATTCCCGAGCTGAAAGAAGCCATGGCGAAAGTGCGCCCCGGCGCGTGGAACGATTCTGGTGCCAGCTACGGCCCGATCATCTCTGGCAAGGCAAAAGACCGTATCGAGTCCCTGATTGCGACCGGCGAAGCCCAGGGCGCCAATCTGCTGCTGGACGGCCGTGGCTGCACGGTAGACGGTTTGCCGGACGGCAACTGGGTTGGCCCGACGCTGTTCTCCGGTGTGACCACCGAAATGGACATCTATAACGAAGAGATCTTTGGTCCGGTGCTGTCCTGCGTGGAAACCGACACGCTCGGCGATGCCATCGAACTGGTCAACAAGAGCCCATACGGCAACGGTGTCTCCATCTTCACCAGTTCCGGTGGTGCAGCGCGTCGCTTCCAGCACGAGATCGACGTAGGCCAGGTAGATCG
>PYVH01000144.1:0-1047 GCA_003030785.1 Marinobacter sp. B9-2
TGAACCCGAACCTGAAACCGAACCCGAACCCGAGCCAGAACCCGAGCCAGAACCCGAGCCAGAACCGGAACCCGAGCCAGAACCGGAACCGGAACCTGAGCCGGTAACGGAACCAACGCCCGAGCCAGAGGTTGCCGAAGAGGTCACGGAAGCGGAAACACCGAGCGGTGATCCGGCAGAGACTGCAACTGAGGAGCAATCACAGGCAACCGTTCCACTGCAGAACGCTGGCGTTAAATCAGAAGTGGATAATTACCTGTCCAAACTCAGTCGCCATCTTGCCCGATATTATGAATATCCGCGCAGAGCGAGGCGCCTTGGCCAGGAGGGCACACCCGTGATTGTGTTCGAGTTTCAAAGGGACGGATCCCTGGTGGCCCACAGCCTGAGAACCAGCTCCGGACATCAGCTTCTGGACGAGTCAGCGTTGGCCATGCTCGAACAGGCGGCGCCTCTGCCATCAGTGCCGGAAGCGATTGCAGGACAGAAATTTCGCTACGCCTTGCCCGTGCGGTTCAGCCTTCGCTGAGCCGCGGCCCCGCTGCGCCAGGTTGCAGCAGCGGTGAATGGTGACGCACCGATCGGGTGCGTGAGAGCGGAGGTCGCCTCTTCTGCCGGGCCAGGCAACCACACCTGGCAAACTCTTACCCTTCTGATTTAATTTCGGTTTTCTGGCAATCCGCCAATCTGGCACAGTCTCTGCAAATTCTCAGTCAGCGGAACCAATGTCGGTTCTGTTCACAGCGACAGATTCATTCAGACGACGGCGTCTACTTGCACCTGCAGATTGCGGGCAGCGAGTACCGCCGTTTTTTTTATGGCCGTTTCAAAAGTCTGGTCATCCGATAGAAGTCAGAGGAAAACACTATGTCTTACATCGTGCCTTCGGAATTCGTCACCAAAATGGTCGACGCCGGCGAATCCAAAATCTACATGTCTACCCGGGACACCCTGATCCGGGCTTTTATGGCCGGCGCCATTCTGGCGCTGGCTGCAGCGTTTGCCATCACTGTAGCGGTCGAGACCGGAGTCTTTCTGATCGGCGCT
>PYVH01000144.1:1057-3852 GCA_003030785.1 Marinobacter sp. B9-2
GGGCTTTGACCTGCTGACCGGGGTGTTCATGCTCACGCCCCTGGCATTGCTCGATAAGCGCCCCGGCGTAACCCCGGCAGCCATACTGCGCAACTGGGGCTGGGTATTCCTTGGCAACCTGGGCGGCGCGCTGACCGTCGCCTTCATGATGGCCTTTATCTTCACCTATGGTTTCAATACCGATCCGGGAGCCGTTGGCGCGAAGATCGCCAGTGTTGGCGAAGCGCGTACGCTTGGCTACGCCGAGTTCGGGGCTGCCGGCTGGGCCACCATTTTCATTCGCGGCATGCTGTGCAACTGGATGGTATCCATGGGCGTGGTTGGCGCCATGATTTCCACAAGCGTCAGTGGCAAGGTACTGGCCATGTGGATGCCGATCATGCTGTTCTTCTTCATGGGCTTCGAGCACTCCATCGTGAACATGTTCCTGTTCCCGTCCGCCATTATCATGGGCGGCGAGTTCTCGGTGATGGACTACCTGTGGTGGAACGAGATTCCCACCGTGCTGGGTAACCTGGTGGGCGGCCTGGCCTTTACCGGCCTGACCCTCTACACCACCCATGTGCGCACCGCGCCCAAGCGCAAGATTGCAGCAGCCTACAGCGACGCTACCCTGGCACGAACCAACTAAGCCGGGTCTTCCTGCAACTCCGGCTGCCGCACCCGCCGGAGTTGCTTTTTCCTTTACCGGGGAAACCCCAGTTCTCAATGACCAGGTCCCTTTCCATTTCCGCCGGCCAGTACTCTGACGCCGGCGCAAAGCCAGTAAACCAGGACTTCCACGGGCTGTTGGTGCCGACGGGCCATCAGCTGGTTACCAAGGGCATCGCCGTAGCTATCGCCGACGGCATCAGCTCCAGCAATGTCAGTGAGATTGCCAGCGAGTCCGCCGTTGCGGGCTTTCTCAGCGACTACTTTTCCACCCCGGAAAGCTGGTCGGTGAAACAGTCCGCCCAGCGTGTGCTACGAGCAACCAATGCCTGGCTCCACGCCCAGACCCGGCAAAGCCAATACCGCTATGACCGCGACCGGGGGTATGTCTGCACCCTGAGCGTGATGGTGCTCAGGTCCGCCACGGCCCACCTGTTTCACATTGGCGACAGCCGGATCTACCGGGTTCACCACGATCAGCTCGAGCCGCTGACCAACGACCACCGACTCTGGCTGTCGCAGAAAGGGAGCTGCCTGACCCGCGCCATGGGCATCGGCAATCAACTGGATATCGATTATCAGAGCCTGCCGATACAGCCCGGCGACACGTTTCTGCTGACCACGGACGGCATCCATGAGCACCTGGACGAGCGCACCATGGCCCGCATCGTTCGGGAATCTGCCGATGACCTCGACGCGGCCGCCCGCCAGCTGGCAGCCGCAGCCCTCGAACGGCGCAGCGCTGACAACCTGACTGCCCAGATCATTAGGATCGAATCGGTACCCTCAGCGCGGGAAAGCAACGAGTTGTTTCATGAGCTGGCGGAGCTACCGTTTGCGCCGGAAATGCTGCCGGGACACCGTCTGGATGGCTACCGGATTCTGAGGCAGATTCATGCCAGCAGCCGTAGCCACGCCTACCTGGCCGTGGATGAGGAAACCGAAACCCGGGTGGTGCTGAAGATGCCATCACTGGAACAGCGACACGATCCGGTCTACCTGGGACAGTTTTCCACCGAGCAGTGGATTGCCCGGCGAATCAACAGCGCTCATGTTGTCAGGCCGTTCCGACCAGACCGACACCCCAGCTTTCTCTACCAGGCCACAGAGTTCGTGGAAGGCCGTACCCTGCGGCAATGGATGCTGGATAACCCGGCACCGGCACTCGAAACCGTGCGTAATCTCGTCGAGCAGATTGGTAAAGGCTTGCGGGCCTTCCACCGGCTTGAAATGGTGCATCAGGACCTGAAACCGGAAAACGTGCTGGTGGATACTCATGGTACCGTCACGCTGATTGATTTCGGTGCCACCCGGATCGCCGGCCTGGAGGACTCTGATATCGGCGAGCAGGCCGTTCCTCGGGGAGCAGCGCTTTACAGTGCCCCGGAGACCTTTCTCGGCGAGCCCGGCAGTTGGTTATCGGACCAGTTCTCCCTGGGGGTGATTACCTACCAACTGCTCACCGGCCAGCTACCCTATGGCCCGGAAGTGCCAAAAATTCACGGCCGAAACCAGCTTAGAAACCTGAAATATCAGCCTGCTCGACAGTTCCGGGAGAGTCTGCCCGGGTGGGTCGACGATGCCATCGAAAAAGCGGTTCACCCCCAGGCTCACAGACGCTATCCGGCGCTCTCGGAATACCTGTACAACCTGCGACACCCTCCCGTCGATTGGCACAAGCGTCATCGGCCGCCATTAATGGAGCGCAATCCCGTGGCCTTCTGGCAGGGTGTATCCGGGTTATTGCTCCTGGCATTGCTGGCAGCCCTCGGCCTCGGCTGAAGCGGGCATCACCCGAGCAAATTCTTGCCCCGTCAGCAATTCGTCGCCTGGCGTTCGGGCGCGGGATTGCCTGGCACGCCCCGAGCATCACCAACAGAAACGCTAAAATCCTGTTTTTATTGCCATTACCTCTTATGGCACGGGCTTTGTACTGAAAGTCGGCGTCCAGGGACCCCCCCCGGGGACACTATTCATTCACAAGTCATGGAGCAGACTATGCCAACTCCTTGTTATATCAGCATCGAAGGCCAAACCCAGGGCAACATCACTGCCGGCGCATTCACTTCCGATTCCGTCGGCAACATCTACGTGGAAGGCCACGAAGACGAAGTGCTGGTTCAGGAATTCAGCCACGTCGTTAC
>PYVH01000145.1 GCA_003030785.1 Marinobacter sp. B9-2
CGCCAATGCCTGAGTCACGCGTTGCCCATTCGGTTGCTACCGGCCGCCAGACAGTCATAGACAGGATGTCTGAGTGGCTGCAGGCGGGGCAGAAGGCCTGGCTGTGCACCATTGTCGAGACCTGGGGTTCCTCGCCACGCCCGGTCGGCTCCTGGCTGGCAATTGCTGAATCCGGTCACTGGAGCGGTTCGGTATCCGGCGGCTGCCTGGAAGAGGATCTTCTGCGTCGCACAGCGGAAGACGGACCGGATCATCCTGTTTTTGTTGATTACGGAATTACCGATGATGACCGGGACCATTTCCAACTGCCGTGCGGTGGCCGGATCCGGCTTCTTGTCGAACCCCTGCAAGGCAGGGCAGGGCTTGATCACGTCCAGTCGTTGGCGGCTGCTTTGCGCCGTCGCGAGCCGGTGGTTCGTTACGTACCCATGAAAGGTGTTGCGGCCCTGGAGCATGCCGTGGCCATGACCGGCACGTCGGTTCGTTTCGATGGCGAGCAGCTTATCCACGCCCTGCAGCCCGAATGCCGGCTGTTGTTGATTGGCGCTGGCGAGGTTGCCCGTTACGTTTTCGAGTTCGCGACAGCGGCTGAATTTGCCGTAACTCTCTGCGAGCCCAGGGAGACATTTGCCGCCGGCTGGAGTTTTGATCAGATTCCGCTGGACCGGCGCCTGCCCGATGATCTGATATCGGCCCAGTTTGGCGATGCCTGGTCCGGCATTCTGGCCCTGGCCCACGATCCTCGCATCGACGATATGGGGCTGCTGGCTGCTCTTCACTCTGATGCCTTTTACATTGGCGCCATGTGGGTCCCGAAAAACCTCGGAAGCCCGGCGGGAAAGACTCGCCTCTCTGGGGCTCGATAAGGCAGCACTGGAACGACTGCGCGCGCCCATTGGCGTCGATATTCCGAGCAAAACGCCGGCAGAAATTGCCATCTCCATAGTCGCCGATCTGATTGCTGCACGGCACCATTTGCGGGGCGCTGCTTCGTCCCTATAATGGCGGCCATGGGAGTGTTGTAAGCACTCCGAAACCCGGGAGAGAGCTCGTGTTTGATGTAACCCGATACGCAGTCGCTGCGGAAGCGATTGTTGAGGCCGGCCGCTTCCTTTACCAGCAGGGCTGGTCACCGGCAACCAGCAGCAACTATTCGGCCCGTATAGACGCGGAGCACATTGCCATAACGGTTTCCGGTCGCCACAAGGGCCAGTTGGGTGCCGGCGATGTTATGGTGGTGGATCTGGCTGGTTGCCCGGTTCAGAGTGACTGTCGCTCCTCCGCAGAGACCCGGTTGCATACTGTGTTGTACGAGGTGTTTCCGGAGGTTGGCGCGGTGCTTCACACTCACTCGGTGAAGGCAACGGTTCTCAGTCGCCTGCTGGAACCCGGCCAGCCGCTGTCGCTGGAGGGCTACGAATTGCAAAAGGCGTTTACCGGTGTCGACACCCACGAATCGGTCCTGACCGTTCCGGTGTTCGACAACACCCAGGATATCGACGCGCTGGCGGAGCAGACCCGCGCTTGGTTCCAGGAACACCCCGAGCAGCCCGGTTATCTGATTCGTGGCCATGGCCTTTACACCTGGGGCAAAACCATGGCCGATTGCCTGCGCCATGTCGAGGCTTTTGAATTCCTGTTTGAATGTGAGCTTGAAACCATGAGGGCCCGCCCATGACTACCCTGAGTATTTTTAACCAGAGCCAGCCCGAAAGGGCGAGCAAGGTTACCGAGAACCCCGCGGAAATTCGCGACCTCCTGGCCCGCCAGGGCGTGCGCTTTGAGCAGTGGCCAACCAGGGATTTGCCGGCTGATGCATCCCAGGAAGACATTCTCCAGGCATACGGCGACGAGGTGGCAAAGCTTAAGGAAGAGTGCGGCTTTCAGACCGCCGATGTGATTAGCCTGAACCCGGACAATCCGCAGAAAGAGGCGTTCCGCCAGAAATTCCTCGATGAGCACACCCACAGTGAGGATGAGGTCCGTTTCTTTGTTCGTGGCCAGGGCCTGTTTTACCTGCACTTTGGCAACGAGGTGTTTGCTGTGCTGTGCCAGAAGAACGATCTGATCAGCGTGCCCGATGGCACACGACACTGGTTCGACATGGGGCCGGAACCCGAATTCACCTGTATTCGCCTGTTTACCAACCCTGAAGGCTGGGTCGCCGATTTTACCGGTGAAGACATCGCGAGCAGGTTGCCCCGTTACGAGTCGCTGGCAGGAGCAGCGGGATGATCCGGGTTGTGCTGACGGACATCGAAGGGACCACCAGCTCGATCTCGTTTGTGCACGACGTCCTGTTTCCCTACGCCAGCGAACACCTGCCCGGATTTGTCCGCGACCAGCATCAGGACAATCTTGCGGTTTCCGAGCAACTGGATGCAGTGGCTGAGGCGTCAGGTGTTGCTCGTGAGGATGTTGAGGGCCTGATCGAGGTGCTGAAGACCTGGATAAGTGAAGATCGCAAGGAAACTTCCCTGAAGGCTCTGCAGGGCATGGTCTGGGAGCAGGGATACCAGCAGGGAGAGCTGAAGGGCCATATCTACGCCGATGCAGCCGATTACCTGCAGCGCTGGCATGATCGGGGTCTGCGTTTGTTCGTATACTCATCAGGGTCGGTCAAGGCCCAGAAGCTGATTTTCGGTTTCACCACGGAAGGCGACTTTACGCCATTCTTCTCCGGCTACTTCGATACCCGTATCGGTGGCAAGAAAGAGGCGGCCTCATACCGCAATATTCTGTCGGAGTTGGGCGTGGAGGCGGCCACGGTGCTGTTCCTGTCAGACGTGGAAGCCGAGCTTGAGGCAGCCGAGGAAGCCGGCATGCGAACTGCCTGGCTTGTTCGCGAGGGGGATCTGCCGGAAACCGAACGTTTTGTTGCCCGTGATTTTGCGGAGGTTGATACCCTGCTGCAAAAGCGCTAGGCCAACGGCTTTTTAACGCCATTGCAGGAGGAATGAATGGCCGGAACCGGATTTTGCAGAATCGTTGCGCCGGTTCTCGTCGTGCTTCTTGCCGGTTGCGACCCTTTCTCTGATGCCCGCCCCATGATGGATGAATATGTGGAGCGGGTGGCCCGGGTACTGGAGACTGATCCCGAGTTTTCTGACATCCCTTCCGCAAGCCAGCTCCCCCGCCGCCGCGACCGGGTGTTGACCATGCCCGAGCTGGACATGGGGATGCTCGACTTTCTCTCGCTTTACGGTTGTGAACTCCAGTACGTGGTCGGGGAGAAAGCCTCGGTGATGGGGCGGGTTATGCAGCCCCTGAACCGTCTGCGCTATGAAATCCGGTTTATCGAAGCTGCTCGGGATTGTCTTCCCGAGATAGAAGATGAAGAGTTCGCCGAAGAGCTTACCGGCGCCATCGACAGCAAGCTTGAATCCCTGCCCATTGCCATCTGGAATGCCACCTGGGGTGTCGAAGAGATCGAGAAGCTGTTCACCCTGGCCAAGGGCTATTATCCGGTCGCGCCTGAGGGTAATCCCGTGTCGGATCTGGCCCTTGATATTGAGAGCCTGAATGCAGCAGTTGCCCGTTTGTACTCTCGGGATCTGACGGTTTCCCTCGATTTTGCCGGCGACGTTCATCAACGCTGGCAGGCGGAATACCGCGCCGGCCAGTTGATCAACAGCGCGCTTCTTTTGACCGCACGGCTGCAGGATGGGACGAAATTGCTCAGGCAGAGAATCGACGGCCGCCCCCTGTGTCTCGATGGCAAGCCCAACAACCAGTCGGATATTGTGCAGAACATGTTCTTCAGCGTGTATATCGAAAAGATCCAGCCCTACATGAGCGCCGTGACCCAGGGGCGGG
>PYVH01000146.1:0-215 GCA_003030785.1 Marinobacter sp. B9-2
GGTTATGTTCGCGGCGGCATCTTCGATCGCATCCAGATCCGTCAGTTCGGCGACACCTTCAATTTCCGTGACCTGGATTTCTACCGGCTAAGCGACGTCTATGCCGAGGGCATGCCGGAATTCACGGAGATGGCGATCTTCATCATTCGCCAGCAGTACAACTTCGATCCCGGTACACCCTGGACACTTGAGCTCACGGTGAAGCGCCAGACCGG
>PYVH01000146.1:225-1269 GCA_003030785.1 Marinobacter sp. B9-2
CTGGACAGCGAATTCCAGGTATTCCCGCTGGAGTACCAGCTGCCGGAGCAGTATTACACCCGTCCGGAGACAGTCGTCTCCGAGGAAGAATGGCTGGAGAGCCAGCCTATGTGGGTGCAGGTGTGGTACCAGCGGGAGTTCCAGATTGTGGTGTTGGGCATCGGTATCGGCGTGCTGATGTTTATCCTGTTCTTCCAGGACTGGCTGGTGAAAAAACCCAGGATCATGCGTTGGATCCGCCACGCATTTCTGACCTACACCCTGTTCTTCATCGGCTGGTTTGCCATGGGGCAGCTGTCCATCGTCAACGTGCTCACGTTTGTGAACAGCCTGATCAGTGGCTTCAGCTGGGAAACCTTCCTGATCGACCCGGTGATTTTCATTCTCTGGGCCGTGGTGGCAGGCATCATCCTGCTCTGGGGCCGGGCGGTTTACTGTGGGTGGTTGTGCCCGTTCGGCGCGCTGCAGGAACTGCTGAACGAAATTGCCCGCAAGCTGAAAGTACCCCAATACACCGTGCCTTTTGCCGTGCACGAGCGGCTATGGGCCATCAAGTACATCATTCTGCTGGTGTTGTTCGGAGTGTCGCTGGATTCCATGGCGACCGCCGAACGGCTTGCAGAGGTGGAGCCGTTCAAGACCGCCATCACCCTGAAGTTTGATCGCAGCTGGCCTTTCGTGACTTACGCCGTGTTGCTGCTGGTGGTCAACCTGTTCACCCGCAAAGTGTTTTGCCGCTACATGTGTCCGCTGGGCGCGGCTTTGGCACTGCCAAGCAAACTGCGAGTGTTCGACTGGCTCAAACGCCGCAAGGAATGTGGCAATCCTTGCCGGCTGTGCGATCACGAGTGTGAAGTTCAGGCGATCCACCCAGACGGCCACATCAACTATATGGAATGCCATTACTGCCTGGACTGCCAGATGACCTATTTCGATGACCACAAGTGCCCACCGCTGATCGTCAAGCGACGCGGCAAGCGCCGTGGCCATAACGCACCAGGCCACCCGGAGGAAATACCCGTGGTTCAGGTGTCTTGAGTAGTC
>PYVH01000146.1:1279-1765 GCA_003030785.1 Marinobacter sp. B9-2
ACACGAGAAGCAAAACCGCCATTACCAATAACGGAGTTGGATGTTATGAAAAAAAGAGATGATCTGACCAAGGATACCCAGGCGCTTCCCGAGAGCGGGCAGAGTCGCCGCCGGTTCATGGGTGCCGCGGCACTCGCCGGTGTTGCCGGGGCAACCGGCCTTGGTGCTGCAGTGATGTCACGGGAATCGTTCGCGGCTGCCGCCGAAGAAGCCCGCAATAAATACGTTGTGCACCCCGGCGAACTGGACGAGTACTACGGTTTCTGGAGTGGTGGTCACTCCGGTGAAGTACGGGTCCTGGGCATCCCATCCATGCGGGAACTCATGCGTATCCCCGTGTTCAACGTGGATTCTGCGACAGGCTGGGGGATTAGCAACGAGAGCAAAGACGTATTGGGCCATGACAATACCCACCTGAACGGTGACTCCCACCACCCGCATATTTCCATGACGGATGGCCGTTACGATGGCAAGTATCTGTTCATC
>PYVH01000146.1:1775-3728 GCA_003030785.1 Marinobacter sp. B9-2
AATGACAAGGCCAATACCCGGGTTGCCCGTATCCGTCTGGACATCATGAAGTGTGACAAGATCACCGCCATTCCCAACGTTCAGGCCATCCATGGTCTGCGGCTGCAGAAGGTGCCGAAGACCAAGTACGTCTTCTGTAACGGGGAATACGTGATCCCGCACCCGAACGACGGCAGCGATACCAGCCTTGAAAACAGCTATACCATGTTCAATGCGGTGGACGCGGAAACCATGGAAGTGGCCTTCCAGGTGATTGTGGATGGCAACCTGGACAACACCGATGCCGACTACACCGGCAAATACGCCTGTGCCACCTGCTACAACTCGGAGAAGGCACTGGATCTGGCCGGCACCATGCGCAACGATCGGGATTGGGCCGTCGTGTTCAACATCGAGCGCATCGAGAAGGCAGTCCGGGACGGTAACTACAAGACCTTGGGCGACTCCAAGGTGCCTGTGGTAGACGGTCGTGCAGGCTCGGACCTGACCCGCTACATCCCGGTTCCCAAGAACCCGCATGGCCTGAATACCTCCCCGGACGGCAAGTACTTTATTGCCAATGGCAAGTTGTCGCCAACGGTCACCATTATTTCGATCGAGAAGCTGGATGACCTGTTCGACGGAGCGATTGAGCCCCGTGATACCGTGGTGGGTGAGCCAGAGCTGGGTCTTGGGCCCCTGCACACCACATACGACGGTCGGGGTAACGCCTACACCACTCTGTTTATCGACAGCCAGGTGTGCAAGTGGAACATTGCCGATGCCATCAGGCACTACAACGGCGAGGACGTGAACTACATCCGCCAGAAGCTGGATGTGCATTATCAGCCGGGCCACAACCACGCGTCTCTGACCGAATCCCGGGATGCCGATGGCAAGTGGCTGGTGGTGCTGTCGAAGTTCTCCAAGGACCGGTTCCTGCCGGTTGGACCTTTGCATGCGGAGAACGACCAGCTGATCGATATCTCCGG
Source organism: Marinobacter sp. B9-2 (assembly GCA_003030785.1). Lineage (GTDB taxonomy): Bacteria > Pseudomonadota > Gammaproteobacteria > Pseudomonadales > Oleiphilaceae > Marinobacter. Next base: position 2,747 of record PYVH01000146.1, read on the forward strand.
CGAGGAGATGAAGCTGGTTCACGATGGCCCGGCCTTCGCCGAGCCCCACGACTGCATTCTGGTCCGTCGTGATCAGATCAAGACCAGGAAGATCTACGATCGTGACGATCCGTTCTTTGCCTCTGCCGTTGAGCAGGCCAAGAAGGATGGCGTTACTCTGGAAGCCGACAACAAGGTTATCCGCGATGGCAACAAGGTTCGTGTTTACATGACCTCAATTGCGCCGCAGTACGGGATGACGGAGTTCAAGGTGAAGCAGGGTGATGAGGTGACCGTATATGTGACCAACCTGGACACCATTGAGGATGTGACTCACGGCTTCTGTATGGTGAACCATGGTGTCAGCATGGAGGTCAGTCCGCAGCAGACCTCTTCTGTGACCTTCAAGGCAGATCGTCCCGGGGTGCACTGGTACTACTGCAACTGGTTCTGTCATGCGCTGCATATGGAGATGCGGGGTCGCATGATTGTAGAGAAGGCCTGATTTAGGTCGGTCTTGCCGGGGCCTGATGATCGGGCCCTGGCAAGCCTGCTGCTTGGGTGTGGCAAACCGATGGCAAAGGGCTTTCCGAAACACGCCCGCGAGTACGTCCCTGTAGGGCTCGGATCGGGCCATCCATGGCCCTCTACGGTTTCGGAAAGCCCTTTGCCATCGATTTGCTCGAAGTAAAGTGCAGTTCGCCAATTTCCTTACTTTTGAGAAACGTTGATGTATCGAATTTTGCGTTATGGAGTGGCCCTGACAGTCGCTCTGTTATCGCTGACCGCGCAAGCGGACCTGCAAGAACAGCTTGATGCCCTGGAACCGGGTGCGAGCTTTGAGCTTCCCCCTGAACAGATTTCGTCTCTGGCAATCCGGGTGCCCGGGGTGTCTGTGTCTTGCCATGCCGAGACGGTGATTGACCCCGGCGGGCAGGGCAATGCGGTGGATATCGTCGCCGAGAGGGTGACGTTTTCCGGATGTGCCGTTCGCAACTGGGGC
>PYVH01000015.1 GCA_003030785.1 Marinobacter sp. B9-2
AAGCCGAGCAGCGTCTGGCGCACCGGCACAAACCGCCTGTGGGCGGCCCAGGCGAACATGGTGATGTAGCCGGGCTCTTCCGGAATCAGGTGTGGCTCGGGCAGCAGCTCCAGGTTGCGCAGCAGGGTGACGAGGGCGCCGCCCAGGCGGGTGTCTTCGTCGCTCAGTTCTGCGGTTTCCCGGGTGGCGTGCAGCCAGTCGTTCCACTTTGCCAGGGCAATCGCATCGCCTTCGGCCCAGGCTGTCTGCAAACGCACCAGCAGCGGCAATTCGCAGCGGCTGAGACCGCTTAATAACAACGGATTTTGAGACTTAAACGAACAACGGAGAGACAACCATGAAACTGACTAACCGACTGACTCTGACTGTGGGCCTGCTGCTTATCTCAGGCGCTGCCTTTGGCCATGCCGGGCATGAAGCGCTTGGTGATGGAGTGCATCTTGAATACTTCCTGGCGGCTGGCGCGGCTGTGGCTGCTGGCACCTATGCACTGATGCGGCACAAGCGGGACGGGAAGGACTGACGCTTATATTGCAGAGCCTCAATCAGCGCAGTTATGGGCTGGCCTGGCAAAAAAGCTGATGGAAAACAGAAAGCTGCGTGGCGACGCCTCGCGGCTTTTTTGTGGCATAAAATTTACGTATCTTTGTAAGTGGAACAGACAACTAGCTCTGGTATGGTCTACCTTAGGTAGCTAAACACTACGGAAAACTCTTTGTTACGGATAACGTCCCATGATCAACTCAGTTCCAATACGGCCTTTTTTATCCTGCTGGTGTGTAATTCTGCGTGCGCTGGCGGTAATTGTAATGTGTTCTCATAGGTTCGAAGTCGATCGTGGAGAGTTCGTTATCAGTGCCGCGGGCAGCTTGTCACTAGCAAAAAAATGTCATCCTTTCATCAAGAGAATCGATTTCCCTTCGGAAGACAGGGCGGGCCTTCGTAGTGTCAAGCAACGGTTTTGGACTCCGGCTGTATCCATCCGTTTGCAGAGCTCTCAGCAGCCCCTGAACCAGGGCCTTAAGCATTCGACCATCTTTCGCGCCCCCCTTGGCTTGAATAATCAAAAAAGACGCATGGTCTAATGATACATATCCATATCTTGCCAGCGCTTTATGGGGACTCATTTTTTATACAAAGTAAGGATGAAAGTTTTAGCTTTCTTGTCGATTGTGGTTACAAAAGAACCTACTTTAATGAAATTAGAAAACTTACAAAGAGCGTAAACTTTATAATATTAACTCATATAGATGAGGATCATATTCTAGGTGCCATCCCACTAGTTGATGATATTCCAGAAAAGTTTGCCGTTGGGAAAGTTTATCTGAATACCCCAGACCTAATCACAGCTGATAAAAAGTCAGGGAATATCTCTGTCTTGCAAGCGGTAAGTCTACAAGAGATTTTGGCAGAGAAAGGTATAGATCAGTTGTCGTTAGTGCAGGGCGATGAAGTGATCGTTTCAAATGATTGCAAAATTTTCGTGATTTCTCCCTCTAATATAGAGCTGAATCACTTAGAGCTACATTTTAGAGAGTATAAAGAAAAGAAACCCGATTATACGCCGGTCAGCGTGCCTTCCGGGAACTTGGATAGTATTGATGATCTCAGTAAAAGAAAGGATTCATTCAAATCAAAAAGATCTGACTTTGTAAATGCTTCCTCAATAGCCTTCATACTATATTATCGTGAAAATGAAGTGCTTTTTCTGGGTGATTCTCATCCGACGGTTGTTGAGGATTATTTAAGGAGTATGGGTTACAATGAAAGTCAAAAAGCTTTATTTGACTACGTAAAGCTTTCGCATCATGGAAGTATAAATAGCATTTCCTTAGGCTTGATATCTATTATTCAGTGCTCGAAATTTATTGTGAGTACCATTGGTGGTCGCTCAAATAATAAGCACCCAAGTAGAGAAACCCTGTGCAAGCTGGTGGTCCACGTTGATCGCGGTCTCGATGAGTTCATAACATTCATTTTTAATTATCCTGTTGAGCAATATGAAGCCAGAAATGGTAAGTATTTCAGTGCCGAGGAACTCGCAGAGTATAAGATTAAAATGATTTACAAGAAAACGCTGGAACTGGAATGAGCTACATTAAGCTTTTGCCAAAAACCACGGTTAAAATACGGCGCTCGGATAAGTTTTTAGGTTCGGGTGTGTTGGTGACGGTGGACGGCAGATTTTACGTGATTACGGCCTTGCACGTAGTTGCGGATCAGGATGGCTGCTCAGTAACGGGGGCAAAGTTACTAGAACTGATCTATGAGTCAGAAGTATACGGAGACCTGAAATTTGTAGGTCTTGTTGGCTCGCCGGATGCTCAAGAAAAATACGATATCGTCGCCATTGAAGTTGGCTCTGAAAAAATATCGGATTTTCCTAACACAAGGTTCTGCAGTGATGTGAGCTTTCCTGATGTCCAGTTTATAGTCAGAGGCACTGCAAAATCAGAAACTCTTTCGCCACATTCTATACCAAGATGCGAAATCGATACTATTATTGAGAATGAAAAGAAGTTTCATCTAAGAATACCGTCAGATGATTACTCTACTGCTCAAGGTGAGTCTGGCGCGGAAGTCCTTCAAGGGTATTCAGGTAGTGGTGTTTTTTTTAAGGATTCAGAGGAGTTCTGGCTCGCAGGAATAGTTTTATCAGTTGAAAATAATAATTTTAATGGTCTTGTTTGCAGGTCGGTATCGGCTTTGGAGGGCTATTTTTTTGACTGCATGGAGTTGGATGATTATCACGGAGGAAATAAGAATACAAGGGTAAGCGTTTCGGAGCTTCGGGCTAGTATAACCGAACAGTTAATTGAAGAGCGGAAAAATAAAGGTTATGGGGATGTAGAGAATTTAGTTAGAAAAATGGAGGCTTTTTTGCCCGGTTGGACTACAGAGGATTTGGACCAATTTATTGTTGATATTTTGCTATGGGAAAGGCTGGATAGAAAATACATTAGGACTAACGAGCAGTATAGGAGCCTGGTTGAAGATGCAAAGGTTTATATTGCCTCAGGTAACAAAAAGTTTAGTGTGGGGACTCCGCATCAAGGAAATATTAAATTCCATAAGATTCAAGAAGAGTTTATGGGGCATCTCAATGAATTGCTTGATGGTAGTCCTTTAAAAATGAATTCTAGAATTATAGTTTCCGGGGAGCTCGCAAAGATGTTAGCGAATTGTAGTTTGGACTTCTGGTCTGATCATGGCGATTAACGGAGAAATTACAGAACGCTTTCTAGGAGAGACTCCAGCGGAGAGCAGTTTTCTTCATCTGACTATCGTTTGCGGTGCTCTGAAATATTGCTTGGGGCGGTCAAAGGGGCTTTCTTTTATTAAGCTTGCCTATATTTTCGATAAAACGATCTTGTTGGACGAAGGCGCTTTTAGTTCCAAAGTTACGTTGCTTCCATGGAATATTAGTTCCATCTACAGGACTTCGCTTATAATGGCTGAGGCGAACGGGTTTATCGAAATTAATTCGAAGTCAAGTGGTGAGATGAGTATCAATTTAAAAGGATTGGGCTTTGAATTCATCTCAGAGATAGAGAAAGCTGATGCTTTTTCAAAATATATCAGATTTCTTAAGCTCGCTAATATTCCTGAGAATCGATTTGATTTTCTAACGATTAGGTTGTCTCCAGATGTACATAAATAGCGTTAAGGTCGCGGTAAGAGCTCATACACCCGATGGTAATAAGGACTTCGGGTTTTTATTTGAGTTTCAGGAGGGCCTAAATGTATTGACTGGCGACAATTCTTCAGGTAAGTCGACAGTCCTTTCATGCATATATTACTGTTTAGGATTAGAGCAGTTAATTGGTAGTAAAGGCGTTAATGCATTGAGTCCTGCGCTGCATCAAGCTCTCATGTCAGATGGCTACAGCTGTAATATATATGAGTCTGAGTGCTTTTTGGAGTTCACTGATAAGGCGGGTAAGAAATGGAGCCTAAACAGGGTGGTAAAGGATGGTGAGACTGTTGGATCTAATGAAATAATAATAGAGGCCAATGGCGAAAAAATGTCGAAGTTTATTCATTCGCCAAGAGATCACTCACGTAACGGTTTTTTTAAATGGTTTGCTGAAGTCAATGAACTTGATATTTTTGATGTGGAGTCGACATCGGGCTTGTCAGCGAAGCCGCTCTATATGCAAAATGTCTTTACTCTTTGTTTTATCGAGCAAACCAAAGGTTGGTCAGATTTTTTTTCAATGATGCCTCCATTTGGTATAAAGGATCCGAAACAGAAAGTTGTTGAGTATTGTTTGGGGCTTAATTCACTCGCCGTGAATATGCAACTTGATGCGATCAAGGTAGGAAAGGATAGCATAGTTGAAAAATGGCGAGAACAAATTAAAGAGCTAGATCTTAGGGCGCAAAACCTTAATTTGTATTTGTCCCCGATTGATAAACTTAAACCCAAAACCAAAAGGCAGATTGAAAAAATTTATTTTTTTCAAATAATGGAAGGTGATAAAGAGTTAGGTTATGACTCGCTAATTATTAGGCTCGACGAAAAAATCGATTCGATTTCTAGTTCTATATCGAAATTTGAGACAAGTCAGCTTAGGTCGGCGGCCCTTATTTCTGAAAACGACTCCCTTAAGATCTCTCTTAATAGGTATATTTCGGAGCGCAAGGAGATTGAAGAGCTTTTTTGGGACGAGAGCCATAAACTGTCCCGTTATCAAGACGCACTAAATCATGTGATCAACGATCTTCAGGATTTCAAGGATATCAATAAAGTTTCTATTGGGCGTGGATGGAATCGAATATCTAGTGCCCACTGTCCGGTATGTGATAGTGAGGTTTCGAATCTTGAAGACTCCAGATTGACTGATAGTTCTATAAAGAAGAGCTTGGCTTTTTTAAATTCACAAAAAGCAACGTATCAAAAATATATTAAGGGTTCTAAAAAGGTGCTTAATAGATATCAAGCGACGCTTGATTACTATGATAAATCGATTGCTCTGAAACGCGGCCAAATTGATAGCTTGCATAAGGATCTTGAGTCCGCTAAAGCAATGTCATATCGTAGTGAGTTTCAAATGTTGGCGGAGCGTAAACAACGCAAGATCGAACTGGAGACGTTTGATTTATATCTCCGACGTGTTAAGGAAGATTTGATTAGTTTAAGTCATGAATTCTATGAGCTTGTAGAAGAAGAGAAGCGCCTGAAAAATTTGGTTTCGTCGGATGAAGATAAGATCCGAGTTTTTAAGTCGGACTTTAAGATATTGTTGGAAAGCTTTGGTTATCGAAGTAATGGCTTAGATAATGTGGATATAAAGGGTAAAGATGCTCATAGGCTTTTTCCGTCTGTATACATTTCGGGACAAGAGCCTCAATATATCAGGTACGTTTCTTCTGCTAGTGATTTTGTAAGGTCTATATGGGCTTACTATATAGCTTTGCTATTAAATGGCGTGAGGCACCCTGGGTTTTTAGTAATGGATGAGCCTGGCCAGCATCAAATGAGAGTCGATAGCATGAAGTCGCTGTTGAAAACTTGTTCATCGCTAAGTTGCCAGACGATCATAGCTATTTCCCAAGATAGAAAATATGACCAAGAAAATGTAAATATCCATGACTTGGTTTCGGAGCTTGAGGAAGGAACCTTTAAGCTGATGCATATCGATGATGGGTCTGGTTGTATAGCCAGACTCGACAATTAACAGAAAGCCAAGTCCAATTTCCTTTTGGATGGATCGGATGCTGAAAACCGGGACAGATCTTTTTTTTTCGTCTTCTTTGATTGCCCAGCGCTAAAGTAAGTCACTACCAACCTCCAACGTGCTTCGGTTAATATCGGCGTTCAGGGCAGAAAGGATTCTGTGTTTCAAACAGCAAGGAGGAGCTGATGCCAAGACGGGCCAAGGTGATTGTGCCCGGTATTCCCCACCATATTGTCCAGCGCGGTCATAACCGACAACCCGTGTTTGTCGAACGTCGTGATTTTGAGTACTACCTGGCGAATCTTCAGGAATGGAAGCAGGTCTATGAGCTGGAGGTGTTCAGTTACTGCTTGATGACAAACCATGTGCATTTGGTCATTCAGGCGAACGACAACGTGACGGCCATCCCTCAATTGATGAAATGCCTTGCGGGGCGGCAGACCCGTTTTGTGAATACTCTTGAAAACGCGGTGGCTGGCTTTGGGAAGGTTGTTACAAGACCGGTCCTATTGCTACTGATGCCCACATTTTGGCAGGTTGTCGTTTTGTAGAACTCAATCCTTTCAAAGTAGGAATGATGGATAAAGCTGAGTCGTATGAGTGGTCGAGCTATTCTGCACATGTGGAGTTTTTGCCCTGCCATTGGCTGGATAAACCAGAAACTTTTCGAGCCCCGGCAGGCAACCATGACAGGCGGGTTGAGGCCTGTCGGTAGTTTATAGAAAAGCGCACCGGAATCAGAATCGAAACTCGCAAGCACGGTAGGCTGGCGTCTGGAAAATAGATCTGTCCGGGGTTTCCCCCGGGTTTCCGTCCGATCAGCAAACAGCAGTCAATAAGAGATGCCGAGCTACCACAGCCGCCAGTTGCGGTAGGTTCTTCCAATTAATACGCGCCATTGTTTTCTGCTTTGCTTAGGGTTGGTCGAACAATTGTTTAGCTCCAACTAACTTCTAATTTGGCTCATTAAACGTCACTGCTAAATCAAGTTTTAAAAGAGAGGCCGTGTAGATTAGAATCTCATTACATAAATAAAGATATTCTGGATATGGTAATTTATTTAACTTTCCTGTGCCCCCGCTTTTGTACTCAACTATTCCGGATCTATACTTGATCCAAGCATGGTGAGAGGCATTTCTTATATCACTTTTTAGACATTGTTCTATCTGATTAAAGGCTGGATTCGATTTTAAAGGGTTTATTTTATTTGCTTTGTTTATTTTTTTGTATTGTTTGATGTCCATTTTTTCAAATTGGTCGTATTCTCTTCCGCTATTTATGTTGTTTATGCATGCTATTGTTGTTAAATTTGAAGTAATGTTTTCAAAAGCATTTCCATAAAACTGCTTTGTCTTCGAAAAATTGGCCGAGGTTGCTTTGAAATCAGCGGGAATATTAATATTGTTTTGGGAATACATCAACGTTTGTGAAAAGTCAGAATAGCACGAAAAGTAATCTTTAAAGGTATTTAGATACCTGTCCATATGCTCATAAGAAATTTCGTTTGATATATAATCAATGAATTTTGTATACGTTTCGGGGTGATCTATTTTCGCTGTAGATGCTTCATCGCCCATTCCTTCGAATATACTATGACGCTCCGGGTTGCATATTCTTGAACAAAAATCAAAAAGTACGTAATTTAATTTTGGTTCACCATCGAAGTTTTGAGGTCGATATTTAGAAAACGTTTTTTGTGCGAGATCTAAATTTCCACTATTAGTTAATGTCCAACCTTTCTTTACGATTGTCCAGAGTTCGGATATATCCTTATAGTTTTTATAAAAATCCAGCATTTCCTCTATGTTTTCGAAGCCTTTTTGTTCATCTCTTGGAGGGAGCTGGTTTATGAAATCGAACGACGGAAAGGCATTGTCTTTGTCTGCGATGTCTGAACGTATAAGAAAGTCAGGGCTTAAGTTAACTATTGCGCCTTCCTCATTGGATCTAACGCAGTTTTCGATGCATTCAAGAGAAGTGCTAGCTGTCTCAATGTAGCAGTTCATTCGTACAGTTATTTCTTCATTGCAGTTGGCGCAGTTAAATGTATGTTCTTGAAATGGCTTTGAGCCAACTTGAATTCTCAATGTGTGGTTTTTTTCGCAAGTTTCACAGCGTATATAGTTTCTGGATATCATTATAAATTCACTAAAAGTTTATTGGTTTTAGATCTTCTATTTTTTTCGAATATCTGCGATAGCTCTATTTTTCGGGCGTAAATGCCTCAACTCGAGGTTTCGGCTCACTTTCTGTTTTTGGGATTTTAGGTGGCGGTGGCGTCCAGGCCTTGAGCAACTGCCCAGCCTCCTGGTAAAAGTGCGGCGCCACTTTTTCCAGTTCCTCGACAAACACCTTCCGTCCACTGAACTTCCCTGCAAGATCCACCTCATAAACAACTTCCAGCGTTGTGGCCGCACTGTTGGAGGTGTCCGATTCCAGCAACTCCGGCGAATCCCGCAAGTCCTTCAAAGTCTGATAGGTCGTTTCTGCTTTTCCGGACCTGGTGGCACGTATAAAGAACCCGGCTGGTTCGGTCTTCTTCAGTTGCCGCTGGAGCCAGTTCACTCTGGCTTTGGTGCTCGGGTAAACCGGGACAGATCTATTTTTCTAGAGCAACTGCCTCACCTCGAGGTTTCGGTTCGCTTTCGGTCTTTGATATTTTAGGTGGTGGTGGCGTCCAAGCCTTTAGCAACTGCCCTGCCTCCTGATAAAAATGCGGCACCGCTTTTTCCAACTCCTCAACAAAAACCTTCCGTCCACTGAACTTCCCGGCAAGATCCACCTCGTAAACCACTTCCAGCGTTGTGGCGGCAGTGTTGGAGGTATCCGATTCCAGCAACTCCGGCGAATCCCGCAGGTCTTTCAGTGCCTGGTAGGTTGTTTCTGCTTTGCCGGGCCTGGTGGCACGGATGAAGAACCCGGCTGGTTCTGTCTTCTTCAGTTGTCGCAGGAGCCAGTTCACCCTGGCTTTTGTGCTTTGCTTGTCTTTCGGCGCTGCCAGGCGCATTGAGCAGTAAATCATTCGTCGCTGAAGGTCTGCTGTTACTTCCAGGTCTGCTGCCGCGTTAATAATGTTAAGTGCGCATTGCAGAGCCGGTGTTTTACAGAATGCTTCTGCATCGTCCTTCAGGCGTTTTGCTGGATCCAGACGGTGGTCGTTTTTCAGTTTCAGGGATACGTCGCTGCCCGTCAGTCGCGACATGATCAGGCACAGATCTCGTTGCTCCTGATGCCATGCGGCGATCGTGTTCTGAACTTCGTCACTGGTTTTTGCGAGTGGGGCGTTGCTCTTCACTTTGTTGACGACGTCTTTCCACTCGGCGTTCATCTGGTCGAAATGGCTGATGCCTGAGCGGTCGCTTTCGAGGTATCGCAGTATTTCGCTAAGGATGAATACCTGGTCTTCGTCTTCAACTCCGTCGTTCTTCAGCAGCAACTGGCATTGGGTACGGATGAAGGCCCAAGACCAGTGGTAGAGCGAGACGGACTTGGTGGCGTTCTTAGGTAGCCTTACTGGGTGATGCGTTGGCAATGCGGCAAACTGGTTGGTGATGGTGATCACGGCGTCCAGTTTGTGGGTTTTCGCTTGTTGCAGGTAACGCGATACCTGTTCTTCACCAATGGTGTCGTTGTTAACCTTGGCTTCGATCAACGCCCGCCATTCACGCCGGCCGGTGCGAAGGATCAAGAGCCCATCCGGCCGATCCTTGAGTTTGACCGCTTTCTTGTCTTCGTTCTGGAAAACCACTTCTGTCCAGGCTTCGAGGGTAGCGCTGGTTCCAACGCGGACGTTCAAAGATTTCAAAAGAGACTGGCGTAGCTCAAGCACGGAGCGGAGTCCGGCGAGAATAACGGAGACGGATTTCTGTTCTCTTGCGCTGTCTGCGGCTATCGGAATGAGTCGGGCAGGTTCCCCACCGGTGAGTAAGTCAGGACGGTTCTTCACAGCTAGCTCCATGCTTTTCTTAGATTTAGTTTCCTAACTAAGCTTAGCAGTGATTTTCTGGTGCGCCCGAAAAACCGGGACAGATTTATTTCCCGGCTTCTACCATGGCGGAAAGCCAATGCCAAAGCTGGCCGAGATGATTACGTCCCATCTTCGTTTGGATGCGCCTAAAAAACTGGGACAGATTTATTTTCACAGCTTCTTTAAATGCTCAGAGCTAGTCTGAATCACTATTAGTCTTTCTCACGCTTCGGTTATATTGGTTGCCGGCCTACAGAACGGATTCTGTGGTTGAAATGCAAGGAGGTGCTTACGGAAAACCGAAAGCCGGGACAGATCTATTTAATCTTCTTGCAACCAGTAATCAGATAGTTTGGAAGTCATAGGTGCGCTTCAGGATCCATCCTTTGGTGCAAGACCCGAAGAATGATAATGGACTGATTGTGGCTATCCTTTTCCATCCTGAGATAGAACTGATGGGGTGAAGCTTTTCCTTCTCTTGCAAGCGGATAAGTAGCGATCCCGGACCGAATGTCTGACCTGTGTTTCAGAAGTGGCGCGAGGTTTCCGGCTTCTTCAAGCTCTCTAATCGCGCTTTCGATTTACCCGGTATATCGTTTCAGTTGAAGTGTGCCGAATTCCTCAAGGGTCGTTTCAAGAATAGCGTCGAGATCGGCTAGGGCAGTGTCTGTGAGAATAACCTTCCATGGTTTCATCGTAATCAGGTATCCCGTTTCTTCCTGATGGCTTGCTCCCCGCGCTCCGAAAGGTAAGTAGCGAACTCGTCACCCGTGAATGTTCTGGTTCTGCCTGTCTCAAGGTCTTTCTTGCCCGCATCAATGGCGGCTCTGAGGTCATTCATTTTCGTGACGTAGCGGGACTCGGCTTCCTCGACCATTCTGAGGCCGGCACGAAGTACCTCGCTCGCATTTTGATAACGGCCCGAGGCAACCAGGTGATCGACAATCTGGGATTGGTGGTCAGTAAGTACAATGTTTCTCGTCGCCATGAGTGTGATCCTGTAAAAATCTCATTGGCATAATATGCCAACAGGTGGATTTCGTGTCTAGGGGTTGGGGTGACTCCAAGAAAACTGGGACACAGAAAACTGGGACAGATCTATTTTCCCCTTAAAGACAAAAAATTTAATAAAGAAGATAATAAGACCTAACCAGTCGCTGGTGGTGACGCCACTCGTGGGCGATCACGGCGCACCACATCTTTAACTTGGCTGTAAGGAAACGATAAGGACTCAGGTTCGCTATGAATAAAAAATCTACTTTCGACCATGTTCGGGCTGAACAGCTGAAATACAACGCTAAGCGAGCTTCGGGCTATCGAGAGCAGGCGCTGAAACTCTTTCCCCATATTTGTGGCCGCTGTGCGCGGGAGTTTGCTGGCAAGAATCTATCGGAGTTAACGGTGCATCATGTCGACCATAACCACGATAACAATCCGCCGGACGGCAGTAATTGGGAGCTATTGTGTCTTTATTGCCACGATGAGGAGCACTCGAAATTCGAAAATCTCGTGCGTTATGGCAGTAGAAAAGAAAGCAATCAAGCCCCTGCAACCCATAATCCCTTCGCAGATTTAAAGGCAAAAATGGATCAGAAGAAGTAGCTCGGACCTAAAACCGGGACAGATCTATTTTTTGAAATCCGCGAAGACGCCAGCATGAACCTGGCCGCCATTGATTCGTTTAGCTCCCCAGGCCCAAGCCCAGTATATAGAGACCGATTCCAGCCCAGGTGATCAGTAGCAGCGCCCAAGGTAGCCATGGGGTCTGATAGCGGATCTCGGATTTTGCAGGATTTTGTTCTGCGCTTTCGGTCGCTGTTTGGTGTTGTCCTTTTTTGCGCTGTTTGTCTTTTTCCCGGGCTTTGGCTTTTTGCTGTTTTTTATACTGATCAATGCCCTTCTCGATACCCTGCGCGATCAGTTTTGTCTGCTCCTTGCTTTGCCGGGGCCGCTGAGTCGCCTTTGCCATGGCCAAGGCTTCCTCCTGGGTTTGCGGTGACGGTGGCTGCTTTTTGATTTTTGCCATAGGGCTCGGCTCGGGTTGTTGGTGAATGGGCTATTATAACGGTTAAGATCGGCGTCGTTTATTCAGCCAGGAGCCACGCCATTACCTTTCCACTGCCTCGTTTATATTCTTTCCGTCGTTGTCCTTACGCTATGCGCGCTCGGCTCGGGATCTTGTTTGCCGGATTGACGGTGGAGCTGCGGGAGATCGTGTTAAAAAACAAGCCGGCGCAGATGCTGGCGGTCAGTCCCAAAGGCACGGTTCCTGTTCTGGAGCTGGAAGGAGGTGATCGTTCTGAGAGGCTCGTTATTGAGGAAAGCAGGGAAATCGTCGAATGGGCGTTGTGGCAGAGTGATCCGAAGGGTTTGTTGAACACTGATTTAGGAAGCGCAAATGCCTTGATCGACCGCAACGATAACGAATTCAAACACTGGCTGGATCGTTATAAATACGCGGATCGCTATCCAGAACTCTCCCAGTTGGATTACCAGCAAAGGGGTGAGGTGTTTTTGCAGGCGTTGGAAGGCCTGTTAGCCAAGAACCGGTATCTCCTGGGGAGCAAGATCAGCATCGCTGATATTGGCATCATGCCCTTTGTACGCCAGTTCGCCCATGTCGATCGGGAGGTTTTTTACAGTCTGCCCTATCCGAATTTACAGAAATGGCTGAGGGATTGGCTGGAGCATCCAGTGTTCCTGAAGGCCATGATCAAATTCCCGTCTTGGCAGGAAGGCGATGATGAGGTGGTATTTCCACAAATAACCGGGACAGACTAATTTTTGCGGCGAAGAAAAGTGCAATGGTTGTGCGACTTTAGCCTGACGTCTGAAAACAACAGAAATGGACCTGGAGTCCTCTATGAAACCCGCCCAACGCCTCGGCAGTTCTCTTTCCAGCCCTGATTTTGCAAGCCTGCAGGGTGTCTGGCGTTCCCAGGGTTACGGCACTGTGTTGCTGATCGAGGAAGATTGGTACACCCTTTTTGAAGAAACCAGCATCAGCTGCCGGAAGATTGATGCAGGCAGTATTGAAGAACTTGGCCACTATTACGACGATTTGGCGGTATCTCCAGGTGGCCAGGCGTTCAGTGCCCATCGGGTAACTGGAGTAGCACGCATCAGATTCCGTCGCCTGAAAGGATTGCCCGCCAGTGTCACTGAAAGCCACAGGCACAGGGCAAAGGATCCGCAATACAACTTTGACGTTTTCTGGCGAACCTTTCACGAGCAATACGCCCTGTTTGAACTCAAGGGTGTGGCCTGGGACCGGGCGCATCATGACTATCTTCCCCAGATTAACGCGAACACATCACAGGAAACGCTCTTCGCCATCATGGTTGCGATGCTACGGCCTCTGAAGGATGGCCATATTCGTCTGCATTCACCCTGGGGTCATTACAGCGCAGGTGCCCAGCCGGCGCTCTTCAGGCGGCTGACACAGGAACTTGAAGACGCCAATGATGACCGGGAGCTCACCAGCTACCTGGGCGATCTCAAAGAGTCGGCGCGTGACGTGATCCATGAGGATTATCTCGCAAGCGCCGTTAGCCATGGCGGAAACCGGCTGGTGGAGTGGGGGCGCCTTAATGACCTCATCGGTTACCTGAACATCCGGGCTATGGCCGGGCAAAGTGGCAAGTCAGGGAAACCGGCTGCGGATCTCAGTGCGGTCGATAGTGTGATGACGAGGGTGCTGGCAGATGTTGGCGAGCTACCCAATCTGGTGGTCGATCTTCGCAATAATGGTGGGGGGTACGATGGTGTCGCACTGCGCTTTTCAGCGTACCTGATGGATCGCAAACGGCTGGCTTTCACCAAGTCAGCCCGTCATGGCAATGGATTCACCGGAAAGCAGTCTGTCTATGTCACGCCTGCCAGTGAGACATACCAGGGCAACCTGTTTGTGCTGACCAGCGAGCTAACGGCCAGTGCCGCAGAAATCTTCGTGCTCTCATTGCTGCAGCATCCCTGTCTCACTCTTATTGGCGAGCCTACCCAGGGCATCCTTTCCGACACGCTCGAGCGCCATCTGCCAAATGGCTGGCACCTGACCTTGTCCAATGAAATCTACCGGGCCTACGACGGTGAGATTTACGAAGATGTCGGCATCCCGCCACACATCCGCCTCAAGTACCTTGGCCGAAAAGGGCGCGAGGAAGGCAAAGACCCGATGCTGGAGCGGGTAATTAAGCTGGTCGGCGGTTGATGGTCGAAGTAGGAAAACCGGTTTTCGCCGGTTTTAGAAAAATGGTTAGTAGAAGGTTGGCATGAATGTACCTATTTAGGTACGCTTGATTTGCGCCAAGGAAAGGGTTGTATGACAAGGAAAACGGTTAACGTCGTATTTTACAGAACAGCCAATGGTCGAGAGCCGGTCAAAGAGTGGTTGCTGAAGCTTGATAAGGAGGATCGTTCAGTGATCGGAACTGATCTGAAGACGGTGGAATATGGATGGCCACTGGGCATGCCCCTGGTAAGGGGCTTCTCTGGGAAGGCTAACTCAGACTTGTGGGAGGTCCGAAGTGATCTCTCGAACGGTCGGATTGCACGAGTCATATTCACGATGTTTCGCGGCGATATGGTGTTGCTGAACGGCTTTATCAAAAAGACTCAGAAAACACCGGATCAAGAGTTAGCGAAGGCGAGAGATCGAAAGAAGAATCTTGTCTGAATGGGAGCAATAAAATGACACAGCATAAGCACGTTGGCAGCTCTCTCGATGATCTGCTCGACTCCGATGGTACGCTTGAGCAGGTAGAGGCTGAGGCGCTGAAGCGGGTAATTGTCTGGCAAATTCAACAGGCTATGGGGCAGACCGGCGTAAACAAGTCTCAGCTTGCCCAGAAAATGCATACCAGTCGGACGGTGGTTAACCGCCTTCTGGATGAGAAGGATACCGGTGTCACTATCACAACGCTTGTTAAAGCTGGGCGTGCTTTGGGTATGACCTGGACTCTGCAGGCTGGTGAGGATAACGGATCTGGTCGTGCTGCCTGAACGAGAATGGGTTTGGGGTTTAGGTGCAAGGGGAAGTGATGCCCAGGCAGGACAGAATGACTGTGCCCTGTGTTCTGATTTATTTCCCCAGCCTCTCAAACTCCTCAGCTCGACGCTGACACCCGATCAATAATCCCACACAACGCATCCAGTCCCTCCGTCAGCGCTGCCGGCCCCGGCTGAAGAATCAGCGGTGATTTAATCTCATACAGGTGGTTGTTTGCCACGGCTGGGATATCACGCCAACCGGGCCGATCGGCTACTTGCTCCGGGCGGAATTTACGCCCGCACCAGGAGCCGATGATGATGTCTGGTTTGCGCTGGATGACGTCTTCGGGGTTTTCGATGATGCGCTCCCTGGCACCGGGCTCGGCTGCCCGTTCCGGGAAGATATCCTCGCCACCGGCAATTCCGATCAGCTCTGACACCCAGCCTATTCCGGTGATCATCGGGTCGCCCCATTCCTCGAAGTAGACCCGGGGGCGATTTGGTTTCGCTCTTTCCGCTCTTATTCGGTCAATCCGGTCGGAGAGCGCCTGCGCGTAGGCGTCGGTTTGGTCCGCGAGGCCCAGCATGCCGCCAAGGGTTCGGATCATGGACAGGATTCCCGCCACGGTGCGTTGATTGAATATGTGCACGGCGACGCCGCTGCGCACCAGTTCGGCTGCGATGTCGGCCTGCATGTCTGAGAACCCCACCACCAGGTCTGGCTTCAGTTCCAGAATTTTCCCGATCTTCGCGGAGGTGAAGGCAGAGACCTTGGGCTTCTCCTTCCTGGCTCTCTCGGGCCGGACGGTAAATCCGGATATGCCGACGATGCGGTCCTCTGCGCCGATGGCGTAGAGGGTCTCTGTGGTTTCTTCGGTAAGGCAGACAATTCGCTGGGGATAATTCATCGGGGCACTATAACTCGGAAGCGGGGGATTTGCCCGTTGGCGGTGATTTCAGGACCCCTGTTGGCCGTTCGTATGATCAGGTGACAACAAACTCCCGTATCTTCTTGAACAAACGATTACGGGAACAAAAAATGAGTTTCAGCTTTATTGTTACGGGAAGGCAAACCATTCTGACGGTGGTGCTTTCGCTTATTACGTTGACTACTCACGGGGCGGACATGAACAAGCTGAGCGACTACCAGTGGAAAAACCGACTCATTCTGGTTAAAGCCGAAGATGAGGATGCCAGCGAGATCGAAACACTCAGGAGTGCCGGGAGCGAAGTCGATGACCGTGATATTGTATGGTTTGTGCACACTGGGTCAGACGTGGCTTCAAATCAAAAGTCTCTTTCGAGCAGTCTCGAGAGCGACGTCAGGGCTCTGCTTGAAGAGTCCCGTTCGGATGAGAAGGTACTGTTGATAGGCAAAGACGGTGGTATCAAAAGCCGCGAGTCCAGCCTCGACCTTGATGCTATTTTCCGCCGTATCGACGCCATGCCCATGCGCATTCGCGAGATGCGCGCCAATTGAAGCAGCACCAGCGAATGAATCCGAGAGAAAACCGGGAAAGACCTGTTTCCCGGAGGATTAAACGGCATAGAATGCGCGCAAGATATCGGCTTTGTGTTCATATGGCACCCAGATAACAAGCCCAGAGCTCCGCAGAGGTAACCTTGACGAATAAGCATTTTTTGGAAGGATTTTCGGCGCCGTTTTTTCTTGCGTTCCTGGTTGTATGCCTTGCTTTGCCTGGTGTCTCGATGGGGAGCAGCATTCTGACATTCGCGTTCGGGGAAAAATCACCGCCTTACAGTTACTCGCTTGACGACAGGGCTACCGGGCTGTTTCCGGATTTGGTGCAGCTGACGTTCAGGTTTATCCCCGGCTTTACCACGGAACATGTGGCGGTGCCCTGGGCCAGGGCGCAGTACAACGTGCGACTGGGCCTTACCGATGGCCTGCTCACGTATCCGTCGGAGGAGCGACAGGAATACGCCATCTTTTCAGCCGAGCCACTCTTCACGCAGAACTTTGGCCATCTGGTTTACTCGGCTGACAACCCCAACATAGACCTGATCGAATCGGCTACCAGCTTTGCTGAATTGTCCAGTCTGACGGTGATCGTTGAAAGGGGCTCCCAATGGGAAGAGGACAATATTCCCGGCTATCTGGAGCGCGAGCCGGGCCGGGACATGAAAGCGATGATGCATCTTCTTATGCTGCGGGAGGCCGGCGATTTCATGGTGCAGCCCGCTGAAGACGCCCGATTTATTGCTCGACAACTGGGCTATTCGAAGAAGCTGAAGGTTCGCAAGGTTGATTTTATTCCGAATTCCCGGACCCCTTTCCACATTGGCGTTTCGCGGCAGCTTCCGTCCGCTATGGAGGTGATCAATCAGGTTGATGCTGTCATGCAGAACCCTGAATACCAATTGCAACGGAACACGTTAATCGAAAGTTATCGGTAACGCGGCGAAAACCGGGACAGATCTATTTTCGATATGCCATGGTTTTCCGGACGGTAAATGCGTCCCGGGGTTCACGATCTATAATATACATAGGCCCTGATATGAATTTGGATAAAGCAAAGAAGCGTATCGCAAAGCAGGTTAAGAAGGGCTTTCATGGCTATCCGTTGGTTTCGCTCGAATACTTTGGTAAAACGCCGGATTCAGCCAGCGAGGTTGTTATTTCATTTACCGAGGAAGAGGGCGCGGAACCCCAGAAGCAAACGTTTGTAAGTGGCGGTGATGCCCGGGAAGATGAAACGATTCAATCCACCCTCGTGAAAATTATTGAGCGGGCGGATGCCAAAACAGTGGCTGAGGTCGACGGCATTTCGACTCTCAATGTTTCGTGAAAGGCCGCTGTCACTGGTCCGGTTGGTTCCGATGATGGTTGAAGGTGGGTGAGACTGGCTGGCAGCAAAGGAAAGGAGCGCTGTTATGCAGGAAACGTCTACCAGCGAGCTGATCGCACGGGTTGCTGAACCCATTGAGGATCTCGAGTCAGACAATATGGACCGGTTGCTCGAACGGGTCGGCGACGCCCGCATCGTGCTGATTGGCGAAGCCTCCCATGGCACTTCAGAATTTTACCGGTATCGGGCCCGGATAACCCAGGCGCTGATCAAGCAGAAAAACTTTGGTTTTGTGGCGGTTGAAGCCGACTGGCCTGATGCGGCGCGGATTGACCACTACGTTCGCGATATGAAGACACCGCCCGCTGAATGGACGGCGTTCACCCGGTTTCCAACCTGGATGTGGCGTAACGAGGAGGTCCGCGAATTTGTGGATTGGCTCCGCGAACACAACGCCGGTATCAAGGTGCCGGAGCAGCAAGTGGGCTTTTACGGCCTGGATCTATACAGTCTGTTTACCTCCATCGACGCCGTGCTCGGCTACCTCGAAGACGTGGACGAGGAGACGGCAGCCATTGCGCGCGAGCGATACAGCTGCCTGGCGCCGTTTCAGTCAGACCCGGTGACCTATGGCCGGGCCACGCTGACCGGGCGCCACCGTGAGTGTGAAGAGGATGTGGTGAGCATGCTCACCGACCTGCTCAATAAGCGCCTGAAGTACACGGAACAGGATGGATCCCGTTTTATGGACGCGGTCCAGAATGCTCGCCTTGTTGTCAATGCGGAGCGTTATTACCGCAGCATGTACAGTGGCTACAGCGATTCCTGGCATCTGCGGGACCAGCACATGTTCGACACGCTCGAGGCACTTTTATCCTACGGCGGTGAGAACAGCAAAGTGGTGGTCTGGGAGCATAACTCTCACGTTGGTAACGCCCGCGCGACCGACATGCTTGTTCGCGGGCAGTACAATGTCGGGCAGCTGTGCCGGGAAGCCTACGGCGACCAGGCCTACCTGATCGGCTTTGGCACTCACACCGGCACAGTGGCCGCAGCATCAGACTGGGGCGATCCGATGGAGATCAAGCAGGTTCAGCCTTCGCTCACCGGTAGCTGGGAACGACTATGCCATGAAAGCCGGGTGCCGGCGTTCAGGTTGCCACTGCGACACCCCGGTTCTGATAGTTTGGATACGCGTCTGCACGACAGGCGACTGGAACGGGCGATCGGGGTGATCTACCGCCCGGAAACCGAGCGCCAGAGCCACTACTTCCTGGCACAGCTGGCCGGGCAATTCGACGAATACATCTGGTTTGACCGCACTGAGGCGGTCACGCCCCTGAAGACCGAAACCTTGCGCGGAGTGCCGGACACCTATCCGTTCGGGCTGTGAGGCCCGGCTCGCCTTTTTTCACGCCGATGGGTGGGGCTCGGGGTCATAGGTCAGGGTTATTGGCCTTGCAGCTGTCCCACATAGGCGCTGATAAAGGCTGTTTCCTGAAAGGCCTTCAGACCCGTCTCGGCAAACGCAATGGGCAGCGGGTTGGCTGCCAAGGTGGACTTGATCAGGGCCGGGGGCAGCAGGGTCACCGTCAGTTCAATACCGGTGATCAGTTGAATGGCCGCTTCCATTTTAAAGCTGATGGCGCCACCGGCAAATTTGCCCTTGGGCATCCGCTCCTTGATCGCCACATGGGTGACCCCGTACTCGGCCATTAACGCCGCAAAGGCTGCCTGGAACCGCTGCAGGTCTTCACGGCTATGGTTTTTGGGCAGGGAGAGCTTGCGCACCTTGCACTCCGGCAGGTTGAACTGCCCCCTGTCCATATTCAGCAAACACACCACCGCATCGCTGCCAGTGAGCTCAACCCCGCAAATAATCATAGCCATTGCCCTCTTTGCGCCCGTTGCTGTCAGCCACAGCACTTCTTGAATTTGAGTCCGCTACCGCAGGTGCAGACGTCGTTGCGGGAGGGCGGTTTTACCGTGGTAACCGTCCCGCCTTTATTCAGCAGAGCGGTGAGCTCGTTGATGGATTCAACGGCGCCCTCGCGGGTATCAACCGAAATAGTTGCGTGCAGTTTCGCCCCGGCCACCTGTGTCTCAACTTCCTGCTTGCGCGCTTCACTGGTAACCACCAGCGTTAGCGGATATTTCCTGCTGCCACTCTTCTGGCTGGCGTTGGTCTGAAACCCGCCGTAAGTGGTGTGGTGCTGGCGTGCGTCCTGCCGGCCCTTGAAGAAAAATTTGTCTGACATGCTGATATCCTGATGGGAAGAATACCCGAGCTACTGCCGGGGGGAGTCTTTTAGCATGGTTGCGGGAGCGGCGATATAGGGAGATATAATTTCCTGAGTCGAGAAAGCTGGGACCGTGAAAGCCGGGACAGATTTATCACTTGGGTTCACAGGCAAGCCAGCATCATTGAGGAATAGAATGGGCGTAAGTATGCAAATCGGAGTGATCGCAGACACTCACAGCAAAATGCGGCCCGAAGCCCTGGAGGTTTTGAAAGGCTCCGATCTGATCCTCCATGCCGGTGACGTGGGCCGGGACGAGGTTCTGGAAGCGCTGGAGGCGATCGCCCCCTTGGTTGCGATCCGTGGCAATATCGACAAAACAGGTCGCGCGGCCACTCTCCCCGATGTTAAGGACCTGGAATTCCTCGGCCACTCCTTCTACATGCTCCACGACGTCAAAACTCTCGACACGGAGCCGCAGGGCCGTTACCGCGTGGTCATCGCTGGCCATTCCCACAAACCCCGTAACGAGTGGGTTGGCGATGTGCTTTATTTCAATCCAGGTGCCGCCGGGCCCCGGCGCTTTACGCTGCCGATCACGGTGGGGCGGCTGCAGGTGAGCGAAGATGGTGTGGTGGGTGAGATTATTGAGCTGCCGGTTTGATCGCTACAGCGGTGACCCCGTACTTGGCCAATTCGCTATTTCATAGACAGGCCTGAACCTCGTCACCTAGAGCCACCTCGCCGCTTTCAACCACCCGCGTTGTGATTCCCCCGTGCCCGCGCATGGCGTTGTAACCGCCGGGTCCCAGTGACGTTTCCATTTTGCTGCAGGGATGGCAGAGGCCGGTGTATTCCAGCACCACATTGCCGATTCGGAATTGCTTGCCCTTCAGGGCCAGCAGGTTCAGGCCAGACACCACAATGTTGCGTCGGAAAACCTCGGGTGCGATGGCTTCACGTTGAAGGCAGGACGCAATGGCATGCAGGTGTTCTTGCTGGATCAGGGTTACCTGCCGTTTGCTGGTTTCGCGACCCTTGAATCGGTCGCCCTCCAGGCCCTTGCCAGGGGTTATCGCGACGCTATCGAGCGCCTGCATTGGCTCACCGCGTGCGGGCCGGATTCCAATCCATTCCACGCGACCGCATTGGGGGAGGGTGTCTAGCAGGATTTGAAGTGGGGTTGGTTCAGACATCGGCGCTCGCTCGTACACAGAGGTGAAACAGCTTCGGCCTGTCCGTATTCAGCAGAATCACCACGCTTTTGCGGTAGAGGATATCGGGTTCGCTATGCTGAAGTACGACCATTTTCAGTGGTCTCGAGCCTGACAGTAAAGCCACAGGCAGCAGCATATTTAGTGAGAGTGCTCCAGCTGGGATTGCTTTTGCCACGCTCAAGCCTGGAAACGTTGCTTTTATTTGTCCCAAGTTTTTTTGCGACATCTTCCTGTGTCAGGCCTGCTTTCGTCCTCATAGTTATCAATTGATCAATCAGGCTGAATTCTTCTTCGAGAGCATCGTATTCTTTGCGAACCTCAGGATGCTCCAGTGCTTTTTGCTTGAATGTCTTGAAGTTCATAGTTTTTTGACCTCCCTCAAACGCTCTTTGGCGAGCTCCAGGTCTTTCTTTGGTATTTTCTGACCCTTCTTCACAAACACATGCAGGATGATGATTCGTTTACCCTGCATGTAGCAGAAGAGTCTTCTACCAATTCCCTCTTTGGCCTTTGCGCGAATCTCGAAAAGCTCATCACCCAGTGACTTCGTGTGTGGCTCTCCAAGGTTGGCCCCGTGTTTCTCCATTAATTCCATCAACCGGATCATTCGCGCTTGAATCCTGGGCGGCATCTGGGCCAGCTCTTGATCTACTTTCCCGTAGAGTTCAATTTCCCAATCCATGGGTGCTCCTTGCACTTTAGTGTTATCATATACGATAACCTTGGTGCTTGGGAAATGTGTTTGGGAGCTTTGATCGCCATCGCACCGTCAATTGCTGAGTCACTTGCCCGCAAGGAGTGGGAGAAAGTTGGAATTTTCAGCCAACTGGAATTAATGAAACGCTGTTTTGCGCGGAGCCCCGAAATGATCAAGCCCAGTTGTTACAGCTGTCGGAAAAAGTTTGAGCCGTCTGAACTGAGGGTTTCTTACTCAAAAAACTATTGTGAGAATTGCGGCGTCGGGCTGTTTGGTGAGGATTACGCCCGTTTCGCCAGAAAGCCCGCCCCATCTACCCAGAAGAACCTGGCTGTTCATGTTGCCGTGCTTCTTTCTTGTATCGCGGGCCTGCTGTTATGGCTTTATTGAAAAGGTGAACAATGGGAACCGTAGAAACCGTAAGAAAACGCTTATATAGACGTTAAACTACGTCTTTTAGCCTCCTTTTTTGAATTTTGCTTTGCAATTGCCGCTCATGCACATCGTACAGTAGTGCTCACGGTCCTCGTGTTTGGTGCCCTCTGCGATAGTGATGCCGCAACCGTTGCAGAGCAGTACAGCAACGTCTCCTTTTACTTCTACAGCTGCGTGTTCGTAGTTCATAAAAAACTCCGTTCGGGACTTGTGGTGTTACCGTGGTATTACGATATCCGCGTCGGGTCAGACCGCTGTAGGCGATGACTCTTTGCGCGCTGGAGCCGAAACTGGCAAAACACTTTTTTCGTCATTCCAGAACTTCCGGCCAGTTTGCGTTGGTTTGCCGAATGAAATCATCAGCGTCCTTCAGGGTGGCCCGCATCCTTGAAGCACAGGGTTTCCTTTTTTGAAACCTCCATGTTATAGTTTCGAAAAAGGAAACAAGGAAGTGCTGTGCACATAATTTCGAGGAAGCCTTTTAACGATGCGGCCAGGCAGTTTCCCAATGATCGGGAGGCACTGGTGAATACCTATACGACATTGCGAAATGGAAGGTTTGAGACGCCGGAACAGTTACGTCAGGTATTCCCGTCGCTGGACAACTTTAAATACCGGGACAAATGGTGGGTGATCGACATTGGCGGCAACAATTTGCGGATGATTGCCTTCATTGAATTTCGTGATAACCGCATGTACGTAAAACACATTTGTAGCCACGCGGAATATGACCGGCTGACCGACAAATATCGCCGCGATAAGGAGTGAGGCTTATGGTATCGCCTGCTTTTGTTGAAATCAGAGAAGCGCTGGCCCGAGTGCCTTTTGTAGCCCATATAGAGACTCAGGACGACTATGAGCGAGCCTTGGAGTTGATGGATCAGTTGGTGGACGACTACGAAGCCAACAGGCTGCTCATTGAGATTCTTTCGGGCAGTATTGAGCGCTGGGAGGATCAGGCTTCGGAGTTTTCCGACTTTAATGCTGCCGTTGCCGAAACCGACAGAGGGATTGCTGCACTGAAAACCCTGATGGCTCAACACGGTCTTGGGGTGGCTGATTTGCCGGAGTTAGGTTCGAAGGGCAATGTGAGCAAGATTCTCAACGGTGCCGAGGGGAAGAAGCTGACCCGCAAACATATGGAAGCCTTGGGCAAACGGTTTGGGGTGTCTCCGTTACTGTTTTTCTGAAGTACGAGCCCCGAGAAGCCCATAAAAAAAGGCAGCGCGAGGCCAAGCCGTTCACCTAAAGTGGATCTGGCAATAAATCCAGATCCACTTTAGGTGAACGGCTTGCCTGCATAGCAAAGTTTTTAAATATTAAGAAAAATCCATAGGTTTTATTTAATCTGCTTTTATGTGTCTCCCGCGGGATTTGACGTGGGGGTTTTCAGGCATGGGCCAGTGCCTGCACACAGCGGAAGAACAGTTCCACCGAGAAGAACCGGTGTTCGCCTGGCTGCTCAGCCACGAAAAGCTGACCACCGGATTCCCGGATGCCGCCCTCAATCATCAGGTTGTCACGCATTCCAAAGTCCTCAATGGTGTGGCCCAGTTCGTCCAAACCGGTTGCGCCAGCCCGTTCCCGGTAGTGTCGGCTGTCCAGGGTGAATCCGAAGGCAGGCTTGCCCTGTCCGATCATGTAGCCCACTTCGTATACCGTACCAGGATCCGCGCTGATGCCGCGGAAGGGCGTCAGGTTGGCGATCATGGCATCGCAGCCGTCCATCAGTTCGCGGTTGGCCTGGTAGATTCGGTGGCCGCGATCGGGTTTTGCTTCACCGTCTGAAAACGCCAGTTCGGTGTCCAGTGGGTCCACACCCTCAAATCCGTATTCCCGGAGCAGGCGCTTTTTCTCGGCTACGATGGCCTGGTGTTCCGCGGCCGGGAAAAAGACTTCCGGGCCGGCGAGGTAGATACGTTTTGGCTGGGCCATGGGCGCTCCATGTTGGTGTCGGTTTCACGACGTTACTGCCGAATAAACGCCTCGAGCCTACTCGTAGACATCCCGCAAGGAAAGCAGGGTGAAGTCCGGGACAACGCCCAGCCCGGGGCGATCACTGAGCGACATTCGGCCGTTCATCACTTCCGGAGCACCCGTGGCGAGCTGCACTTTGTTGTAGTTGTGCAGGTCCGTGGTATTCAGCAAGGCTCTGGGAGAGGTGCTGGCGGCAAGATGCGCGTAGGCCGCCGTCGCGATGCCGCTGCCCCAGGCATCTTCAATGGTCATGGGTATGCCTGCGTCTGCACACACATCCCGAATGATCCGGGAGGGTGTCAGCCCTCCGAACTTGCTGACTTTCAAGGCAATGGCGTCCATGGCGTCGTCCCTGAGACCACGCTGCAATTCGTTCAACGTGTTGAATGCTTCATCCAGTTTGACTGGATGCCTGGCGCGCCGCCTGACCGACAGGCATTCTTCGTAAGTGCGGCAGGGTTGCTCAAGGTAAATATCCACATCCTCGATAGCTCTTGAAAATCGCAGTGCCTGATCACGCCGCCACGCACCATTGATATCGCCAATCCAGAGCTCATCCGGTTGCTTGAGTTTGCCCAGCCTGCGGACCAGGTCGATGTCCTGTTCAACCTCATGGCCCAGTTTGATCTGAATGTGCCGAAAACCCTCGGCACGATAACGGCGAAGAGAGGCTTCCATTTCACCCGGTTCCGCCAGCGGGACAATCCGGTGCAAGGGCATGGATGGCGACTGCAGCCCACCAAGCAGTGTGTAGACAGGAAGCCCGCAGGCTTTGCCCAGCAGATCCCAGCAGGCAATATCGATGGCAGCCTTGGCAACAGCCTGGCCGGTGAGCGCCTGATTCATTCGCTCCTGAATCACTGATACGTGCCTGGGGTCCTGGCCAAGTACCGCAGGCGCCAGTAGTGACAGGCAGGAGGGCAGTCCCTCGGCAAAAGCCGCCATGTAGTTGGGGCCACAAGGGCACACCTCGCCATAGCCCTCCAGCCCCGTGTCTGTTGAAAGGACGATAACCGTGGTTTCGAACACCTGATGGGAACGGCCGCCTGCAAAGGCATAGGCTTTTCCGGTGTATTCCAGGTTGGCTGTGTATACCGCGATTCGCTTGATGCGCATAAGTAAGTCCGCCCTAACTGGTTTCATTCTGCCCGTTTCCCGTCCAGGCCGCGCTCTGGGGGGCACTGACTTTTTTATTTGGTCCGGGCACTTTGTGTGGTCGTCCATCCTGGACTAAGTTTCAGATTGAGGTGTCGGAATATTCCCAACCGGTCGCAGTCATCTCGCCTGTATCAATCAGCGTGATCAGAGAGGGATTGCCATGAAATCGAAAATTATACCCGCCGTGCTCACGTGTGTTCTCTGCCCGGGGATTGGATCAGCGTATGCCGACTCCCATGGTATGACCAGTATGGAACTGGCTGAGGAAAAGAAGTGCACGTCTTGCCATGCCATAGACGAAAGCGAAGCCATGTCGATAGTGCCATCTTTCCGGAGTATCTCGCAGAGATACTCAATGGATGAATATGATCGGCTGGTTCAGGTTGTGCTGACTGGCGGACAGGATCACTGGGGCAAGGAAGAAATGCCCGACATGGGTGTTCGCATGGACGTCAGCGAAGAAGACGCTGAAAAGCTCGTGAAGTGGATTTTAGAGATGGAAGAGTAAACTTAACTGCCACGGGGTCGCCGCCTCCTGATCAGTATCTTATGCAGTTCCTCCACAACGAGAAGGCTCATGGCGAGCGCGAGCAACTGCAGCCATTCCCGCACTGATATCGGCTGAATCTGCAGGACATCGGAGAGCCCAGGGGCATACATGGCACCAATGTGGGCCAGTTGCGCCAGAGGAACAGCCAGCATCAGGAACGGGTTGCGGAGCAGGGGGATGCTGAAAAGGGAGCGGAACTCCGAGCGGCTGTTCAGCGCATGGATGTTGCCGAAGAGCACCATCAGCATCAGCGTGAGGTTGCGGGCTTCCTCAATGCTTTGGCCCTGTTCGAGCGTCCACTGAAAATTGAGGAATGCCACGAGGCCCATCCAGGATCCCACCACCAGGACATGCTCAATGATATGTTTGTCAAACACGGGCTCGTGAGGCGAGCGCGGCTTTACGGACAATTCGCCGCCTTCCTTCGGTTCGAAGGCCAGGGCCACATCCTGGAAGCCGTTGGCAACCAGATTGAGCCAGAGTAACTGTACCGCGATCATGGGCATTGGCAGACCGGCCAGTACACACAGGAAGAAGAGCAGGATTGCCGAGAAACCGGTGGCAACCAGCAGCCCGATAACCTTGCGGATATTGTTGTACACCACCCGACCCTGCTCGATGCCGGCGACAATGGAGGAGAAATTATCGTCAGTAACGATCAGGTCCGCGGTTTCCTTGGCCACATCCGTGCCGCGCTTGCCCATGGCGATTCCCGCATGGGCCTGACGCATCGCCGGTGCATCGTTCACGCCATCCCCGGTTACCGCGACAAAATGCCCGTCCCGCATGAAGCTGTCCACAATCTGGGCTTTCCTGGCGGGTTCTATGCGGGCAAATACCCGGGCCTGGCGAATGAGCTGGTCGACAGCGGCCTGGCCCGTGGCGCTCGCTTCATCCAGCATGGGGCCGGTAACAACCGTTGCGTCCGCCTCACACAGGCCCAGTTCCAGCGCGATCGATTTTGCGGTCGCAGGGTGGTCGCCGGTGACCATGGCGACCTCAATACCGCCGGTGCGGCACTTTTCGATGGCCTCGAAGGCTTCATGGCGCAACGGGTCGATCATGGCGACCATACCGAGAAAGATCATATCGGCCATCTCATGATCGCCCGGTAACGTGGTTTTCTTTGCCAGGGCGATAATCCGATAGCCCCGGGATGCGAGCTCGGTGAACTGGCTTTCGAGAGCTGACTTGTCGATTGCTTTGGAGCCGTCCGTGGTGGCCATCCGGTTACACATGGATAGCATTTTTTCAGGGCTGCCTTTGGCATAGATGACGGTTGTATCGCCAATCCGGTTGACCACCCCGCTGTAGGCCTTTTCCGACTCATAGGGGATCAGGGCCACCTGTTCCTGCCGGGTTCGCAGGTCAGTAATGGACATGCCCAGCTTCTTGGCCATCACCAGAAAGGCGATGTCCACGATATCACCCTGAGACACCCACTCGCCGCCGCTATAGTCCAGGTGGCTTTCATTGGCGAGGACGCCTGCGACACAGAGCTCCCTGAGGGTTTCCTGGCCTGTCACATCCACCTCGGTGCCGGCGTGGCCTGTAATCTCCCCGCCCGGGGCCACACCTTCGCCGGTGACCTCGAACTGGCGGCCATCCGGCAGCATCACCCTGCGAATGGTGAGTTCGTTGACCGTCAGAGTGCCGGTCTTGTCGGAGCAGATGAGTGTGCAGGATCCCAGGGCCTCGACGGCGACAAGCTTGCGAATGATCACATTGCGTTTTGCCATTCGGGACATGCCGATGGCGAGGGCAACGGTCAGTGCGGCAGGCAGGCCTTCGGGAATCACCGAAACCGCCAGGCCGATGGTCATGAGAATCATGTCTTCGACGGAATAGCCGCCATCCAGGATCATCAGGCCTGCCAGGGCGGCAATGGCCGCCAGAATGCCGAAGGCAACCTGATAGGTGAACTTGCGGATCCGGATCATCAGGGGCGGTTCGGCAGACGTCTTGCCGGTGACTCCCTGGGCAATCTTGCCAAGCTGGGTATCGGAGGCGGTGGCTTTCACTCGGCCGCGCCCGCGACCATGGGTGATGATGCTGCCCGCAAAGCACTGGTCAACGCGCTCTGTGAGGGGCGTGCTGTCGTCACTTGCCTCACCGGCGTTCTTGGCGACCGCCAGGGATTCCCCCGTCAGCATGGACTCATCCACCGCCAGGCTGCTGGCGCTGAGCAACTGAATATCAGCCGGAACCTTGTCGCCGGAGGACAGCAGAACGATATCGCCGGGAACGATCTCTTCGACGTCTATGGTGACAATCTGGCCGTCCCGCAGTGCATGGGCTGTGCCTTTCATCATTTGCTTCAAGGCGGCGGCTGCCTTCTGGGCCGAAAACTCCTGGACCGTGCCGATAACTGCATTGATCAGCAGGACGATCAGGATGAAAACCCCGCTGGGGGTCTGGCCGAGTGCAAATGAAACCGCGGAAGCGATCAGCAGGATGTAAATGAAAGGGCTGAGGAATTGCCGTGCAAAAAGCTCCACGACACCCGGCATGGGAGGGGCGGGCAGCCGGTTGTAACCAAATTTCTCCAGCCGGGCACTGGCTTCCTGGCGGGAAAGCCCGTTGTCAGCGGGATCGGGCGTAATGGGTCGCTCTGGGGCTGCGCTGTTCATGGTGTATATGGGGCCATGGAGGATAAGTAGTGCCGGGTACGGGAAGTATAGGCGCCCTTGTGCTGATGGTAGAGTGTTGATTTCGTTTTGCGGGTCGGCAGGTAATGGCGCTGTTATTTGATAGTATGGCGGCCTCATCAGACTTAACGCGATAAAGCCCTCCAGAATGAATGCTCCTTTCAAACTCCGGCCATACCAGCAGGAAGCGGTTGATGCCACGCTGAATCATTTCAAAAAGTCCGATGAGGCCGCCGTTATCGTACTGCCAACCGGTGCTGGCAAAAGTCTGGTTATTGCCGAGTTGGCTCGCCTTGCCAAGCGGAAAATCCTGGTGCTGACCCACGTAAAGGAGCTGGTGGAGCAGAATCACGCCAAGTACGAGAGTTACGGGTTAACCGGCGGAATTTTCTCCGCCGGGCTGAAGCGGAAGGAAAGCCACCACCAGGTAACCTTTGCCAGTGTGCAGTCGGTGTCGGCGAATCTGGATCAGTTCCGGGATGAATACTCGCTGGTCATTATTGATGAGTGCCACCGGGTCAGCGGTGAGGAAACCAGCCAATATCAGCGGATCATCGAGTTGCTGCGGCAGCAGAACGACGCCCTCAAGGTGCTCGGGCTAACCGCCACCCCCTACCGTTTGGCCATGGGCTGGATCTATCGCTATCACTACCGGGGCTTTGTCCGGGGTGAGGATGACAAGCCCTTTCAGCACTGCATTTACGAGCTGCCGCTGAGTTACATGATCAACCGGGGGTATCTCACCCGGCCGGACCTGGTGAACGCGGCGGTGGCGCAATACGATTTCTCAGCGCTGCCTCAGGACCGCTTTGGCGAATACGCCGAGAAAGACGTGAACCAGCTGCTAAGCAAACACAAGCGTGTGACCCGCGCCATCGTTGAGCAGGTGATGGAACTGGCGGCTGAGCGCCAGGGAGTGATGATCTTCGCGGCGACGGTAGACCATGCGAGAGAGATCACCGGTTATCTGCCAGACCACCAGACCGCCCTGATAACCGGCGCGACCGATCTGAAGGATCGGGACTTGCTGATTGAGCGCTTTAAACGGCGGGAGCTGAAATATCTGGTGAATGTGTCCGTGCTCACCACGGGCTTTGATGCGCCCCATGTGGACTTCATCGCCATTCTTCGGCCCACCCAGTCGGTGAGCCTGTATCAGCAGATTGTGGGGCGCGGGCTTCGTCTGAACGAGGGCAAGCAGGATTGCCTGGTGATCGATTACGCCGGTAACCATTTGAATCTGCATTATCCGGAGGTAGGGGAACCGAAACCGAACCCCGACAGCGAGCCGGTGCAGGTGTTCTGCCCGGGCTGTGGGTTTGCCAATATCTTCTGGGGCAAAACCCACAGTGACGGCCGAGTGATCGAGCATTACGGGCGCCGGTGTCAGGGGCTGCTGGAGCCAGCGCAAGGGGGTGAACCTGGTGAGCATAACGGGCGCCCGCAACAGTGCGATTACCGTTTCCGTTTCAAGGAGTGCCCGCACTGCGGGGCCGAGAATGATATTGCCGCCCGCAACTGCCATCAGTGCCAGAAAGCCATCATCGACCCGGACGATCAGCTCAGGGATGCCCTGAAACTCAAGGATGCCATGGTAATCCGTTGCGCCGGGATATCGCTGACGGTGGATGGCAGCAAACTGACGATCACCTATCACGGTGAGGATGGGGAAGAGCTCAGCGAGTCGTTTGATTTCAGAAAACCGGGCCAGCGCACGGTTTTTAACAAACTGTTCGGGCGTCGTTTTGCCAATAGCCAGGCCCCGAAAGTGTTCAGCTCAGCGGATGAAGTGCTTGAATTGCAGGCCTTGCTGCCAGCGCCGGATTTCGTGATTGCTCGAAAGCAGAAGCATTATTGGCAGGTGCAGGAACGGGTTTTTGATTATCGGGGTAGTTATCGCAAGGCGAATGAGGCATGAGATTTGATATTGAAACAGGCACTGCCAATAAGGAAGCGTCAGTACACAGTTAAGCGTCAAAAGGTTTGGCCAGTCTGTTCTTCGTTCCATTATACCCATTTTGGGCATATAATTACCCAAAATGGGTTTTGGGGTGCCGACGTTATGCCCGAAGTAGCAACATTGAACCGCACCGGATTAGCGGATGCTCTGTTTTCCTCGACCCGGCAGAAGGTCTTGCGTCTATTCTTCACAGAGTCGGAAAAGGACTTTTCGATCAAAGAACTCATCGAGCAGGCGGACGCAGGCTCGGGTGCTGTCCAGCGGGAAGTCGCACGCCTGGTTGATAGCGGGCTATTGCAAGTTAACCTTCAGGGCCGCCAGAAGCGGTATAAAGCCAACACGGACTCGCCCATTTATCCCGAATTATCTTCCCTCGCATCCAAATTGCTCGGTCCGGAGCAACAGGTTGAAGATGCCCTCAAGCCGATAAACGATAGAATCGATCTGGCTCTGATTTATGGTTCGGTGGCCAAGAGGACGGATCATGCCGATAGTGATATCGACCTCATGTTGGTATCAGATACCCTTACTCTGGAAGAGGTTTTCGAGGCGCTTGAGCCGGCCGAGAACAATCTTTCCCGTATCATTAACCCAACTCTCTACAAGCGAGAAGAGTTTAAAAAACGTCGGGCTAATAAAAACCCCTTTTTAAGAAAAGTCCTGGAAGGACAGTATATTGTGTTGAAAGGAAGCGTTAATGAATAGGGAAGCATTGGAGAATCTGGTTCGGATACACAAACTCCACCACGAGGCAGTGGACACCGCCGAGGTTCGAGGGCTCATTCAATCCGGTAGCGTGCGACTGAGGGACGCTGGTTTGGAAGCGCTCAGCCTGGAAAGCCGCTTTGATTTGTCTTACAACGCAGCGCACGCGCTCTCTTTGGCTGCACTTCGCCATTTTGGCTACCGCTCTGACAACCGATATTTGGTCTTCCAGTGCCTGCAGCACACACTCGACCTGTCACCATCTAAATGGCGGGTTCTTGATCAAGCACATCGCAAGCGAAATTTGGCGGAATATGAAGGCGATATCGAGGTAGATGAAGCGATGGTGATCAGTCTCATGGAAATAACAAAAGAAATCGAGCGAACCGTTATTGCACTGACGGCGGACGAAACTCTTTAGTTACCCAAATTAGGTAAAAAATTACCCAATATGGGTATATTGGTGTGCCTGCCGTAGTTGCAAATGGCCAGGAAAAGACCGGGCAGATCCAGGGTAAGGAACCGGTGAAAGCCAATCTTCCTCCTCTGAAGTCACATCCGCTGCCGGTTATAATGCCGTATCTTTAAACGTCTCAGAGAATCTTATGCCAATCGAAAAGAATCAGGTCGTCCTGTTCCATTACAGCGTTCGTGATGAGCAAGACAATGTTGTTGAAGACTCCCATGGCGGCGAGCCTAATGCCTACCTCCATGGCCACGGTGGCATTATCAAGGGGCTGGAAGAAGCCCTGGAAGGTCGCGATGCCGGCGATACGTTCAGCGTCACCGTCACTCCGGATAAAGCCTACGGGCCGCGCAAGCCCGATGCCATCCAGCGGGTGCCGATCAAGCATTTGATGGGGGCCAAGCGCTGGAAGGCGGGCATGGTCGCCCAGGTTCAAACCGAGCAGGGCCCACGCCATGTGGTTGTTGCCAAGGTTGGTCACAAGTTTGCCGATGTCGACACCAACCATCCGATGGCCGGCAGAACCCTGACTTTCGATATCGAGATCCTTGAGGTCCGCGACGCCGATGCCGAAGAGATCGCCCATGGCCACGCCCATGGGCCGGGCGGGCATCACTGATGGATTAGAACTGGGCGTGCCGCCGGATGTCAGACGGAAGGCGGCTAGTGTCCCTTTGCCTAATCCAGTACTTCCTCTGAAATTTCCCGAACGAGCGGGTCCATCAGCCGGTACACCCAGGCCGATTTACCGTTTTGCAGCGTTAGCTCGACCCGCTCATAGCGAATGCCCAGTCTCTCGTAGCGGTCCAGCGCTCTGATTTCGTCGGCATTTACTGTGATGACCTTGCCTTCGGTGACTGCCCCGTCGGCTGCCTTGATGTTCAGCTCTTCCTTACGGAAACCTGGCAGTTTGGCGGGCTCACCCTCCCCGGCGCGGCCCATCACCAGCCAGCGCACCCAGGGGTGTGTGAGGGTACCGTACACGAATACGGAGTAGGTGGCGTCTTCATCAATGGCGGGCAGGTACTCCGGCCTGGGGTTGTAGCCGAACGGGCTGGCGAACGTCAGCCAGAGGTAGCCGATGAACACGCCAACCAGGACTGAGACGGTCGCAAGGGTGTAGCGAATCGGTTTTTTCATGGCGTTACTCTTGCCGTTTCTCTGTCCATTCCTGTGGCTCCGTTTCCTCATCGGTCCCTGTTGTATTGTGCTCTTCGAACTCGGTATTGCGTGGGTCAAGCTCAGAGACACCCAGAGCCGCTTCCGGGGTGGTGGTGTAGTAATGCTCCTGCCGTTTGATCGTGGGATGGCTGCGCCCCGGCCCCACCACCATGAACAGAATCAGGCCGGCCAGAATCAGGGCGTTGCTGACGAACAGGCCGCGCGCTCCCAGGAATTCCATGAACATGGCGCTGACGAGCGGGCCGATGATACTTCCCAGTCCATAGCTCAGTAACAGGGCGGTGCTGGCCGAGGTAATCTGGTGACTTTCCATCAGATCGTTGGTGATAGCAACGGCGATGGGATAGATAGCAGCACTAAGCCCCATGTAAAGGCCAACGAAAAACACCAGCAAAACCATGTTGCCGCCGCTGATGGTGGCTGCAATGAGACTGGACACGGCAGCAATAACAGCGACAACCAGCATGACACGGTAACGATCAAAACGATCGCAAACCTGGCCAATGGGCCAGGCCAGTATCATGGCGGCCACGATGGCCGAGGCCATGAAGTTGGAAAGCTGGCCAAGTTCCAGCCCAATGCGATCGGCGTAAACCGGGCCCATGGCGTAGAACGCGCTGATCAGCAGGCCGGCAATGAGAGCGCCCAGAGTCCCCGCTGGCGACTTACGGTATAGGCTGGTGAGTGACAGTCGTTCAGTCTCGGTGATGCTGGGTGATTCCCGCCGGGTAAGTGAGAGGGGCGTCAGTGCCAGCACGACCAGGATGGCCGCCAGGGAAAAGGGAATGAAGCCTGCTGGATCGGCGACACGAATCAGTACCTGGCCACCGGCCGTGGAGAGGAAAAAGATAATCTGGTAGACGGCAAACAGGCTTGCCCGGTTGCGGTTGTCGGCCTTGCTGCTGAACCAGCTTTCCATGACGATCATCAGGCCCGCCATGGCAAAGCCGCCCACAGCGCGGAGTCCGCCCCAGAGGTTGGCTTCAATGGCCATGGGGTAAATCAGTATCGAGGCGGAAAGCGCGGCGGCAAAGAAGGCAAACGCCCGGATGTGGCCGGCCTTTTCAATAATTCGGCCCGCGTACAGCGTGCCTGCCACGAAGCCGATGGAATAGAACGCCAGGATCCAGCCGATCACACTGGCACTGAACTCTTCGAGACTGAGGCGCAGGCCAAGCAGGGTCATCAGGAAGGCGTTGCCCATGATGAGCAGGATAATACTGACGATCAGCGATGACAGGCTTACGATGGTTTTTTGCATCAATCCTCTCCACCCGGATACGAATCAACATGGTCTTAGGTAGATGCCTTAAAGACCTCTGTGGGGATGGGTTAGGGGAATAAAAGGGTGGGGCGCCGAGCAGGCCAAGCTCCATTTCAGTTCCCATACCGGTTGTTCTCCTTTTTTATTTTGGGTGTGTTTTTCTTCGCCTGTTCTAGACTTCAATAACGACCAGATGTTGTTGGCCGGGTTCAAACATCCTTTGACGTCTCAAACCCAAAAGGCTGGCTCAGCATCACGCTCCATTGGTGGCTGAAAACGCCAAGCAGGAGCATACCGATGAAAAGGCACTCAACCATTGTTAAGCCGGGCGATTACGAGCGTGCGCTGAGTGTAGTAGGTACAGATGTTACCGTTCTCGCCGCAAAGGCCGTCACACAGGGGCAGGAGTTTACGTTTCAACGTGGAGAGCAGGGCATGGGCCCCCCGCCACATAGCCATCAGTGGGATGAGGCGTTTTTCGTACTCAAGGGAAGCGTTGATTTTACCTGCGAAGGCAAACTGGAAACCTGCCTTCCGGGCACACTGGTTTTTGTGCCTGGCGGAACCGTGCATTCATTCCAATATGGGCCAGATGGTGGGGAAATGTTGGAAGTGACCGGTGCGGGGAGTATGGCGACACAAATGTTTGCAGCGGTAGACAAGGAAATTCCGCCCGGTCCACCGAACATTGAAACCATTACCGAAGTGCTTGGCCAAAACGGTGTCACATTGCATTTGTAGTATCTGAATTTGATTCATTCGCGCCCAAGGGGCGCAAGGTCTCTATTCTGCCAAACCAACCAGACTTGCTAAGCGAAAAGAGGGCCAACCGATAATTCGGCCGGCCTTCTAGTCCCAAGCTAGACAGCGCATTCAGCCTAGCGCCCGCCAATTGCCCCATCACGGCGCATGTCGGCTCCGCCAACAAGAGCGCCCGGGGTCACCTGTATCAGTGATAACCCGCTGTTCAGCGTTATGACACCAACTGCATGCCCCCTGCCGTCTTCAAGATCGGACTCGAGGGCAGAGACATCATAGTCAAGCGTCACGCCCGGAATGGGTGCTTCC
This sequence comes from Marinobacter sp. B9-2, assembly GCA_003030785.1. Lineage (GTDB taxonomy): Bacteria > Pseudomonadota > Gammaproteobacteria > Pseudomonadales > Oleiphilaceae > Marinobacter. Next base: position 35,015 of record PYVH01000015.1, read on the forward strand.
AGAACGGTCGCTGAGGTTGAGCTGCCTACTGGGCCACGAAGAGGCAAATCATTAGGGTTCAAACGGGTTTGGCTATCCCTCGTAAACCCCTGATATTGGAAATGTGAAATTCTGTAAAATACCTCGACATAAATACGGCTTCTTGGGTGGCTCGAGTCGCCCCCAACTGTTAAGGGTTGTTTGTTTTTTGTACAGCTTGGGCCATATTGGTGAAGGCGCTTCTATAAAATATTAGGAGAGAGGGAATTCACCATGCGATTGAATCTTCTGTTTACACGCCTGATTATAATCTTGGCCTTGGCTTGGCTGCCGGTCACAGGGCATGCGGCTAACCCCCACTATGACCTTAAAGTACTTTCCAGCGCACCGGACCAGGTGACTGGAGAGGATGTGTTGGTGCAGGTTCTGTTCAAGGGCCATGCCCTGAAGTCAGAGCCAGCGGTGAAGTCGCGTCTGAGACAGCTGACATTCTGGTTGAACGGTCAGCCCGTCAACCCGGAGATCCGCTCCGGGCGCCATGGGCATGAGGTGTTGGTATCCGGCCTGCGGGAAGGCGAAAACCGGCTGGAACTCCACCATCGCAGGCAGGGGCCGTTGGCGTCTGTCGATCTCACGGCTTACCCCGCTACTGGCCCTATCTTCTCGGGGCCCCAGCAGTACCCGTTTGTTTGTACCGTTACCACGGAATTGGGCAAGCAGCCCCTTGTGGATACCGATGGCGACACGGGTTTTCCTGTCCTTGATGAGCAGGGCAGCCAGGTTGGCCTGAGCCGGGACTGCTCCATCGAATCCTATGTGACCTTTTTATACCGCACCACCGGCGGAAGCTGGGCAACATTGCCGGATGACGGCAGCCGCCCGGAGGATATGGCCACCGCGGAACTCACGGACGGCCGCGAGGTGGACTTTATCGTTCGCCAGGAGCGGGGCACCATCAACCGCTTCATCTACAGTTTCGCGACCCTTGCCGAGGCCGGCGACGAGCCCTGGGAAGCGTCCACAAGTAACTGGAACGGGAGGCTGTTGTTCCACTTCCAGGGCGGTGTCGGTATTGGCCATTCCCAGGGATCCATCAGCAACAGCCGGGCATTGCAGCCGGATACTTTGCAGAAGGGCTACGCCGTAATCTATTCCACCGGCACTCGCACCAGCCCCCATTACAACCTGCAGGTGGGTGGTGAGACCGCGCTCATGGTGAAGGAGCATTTCATCAAGCGCTTTGGCGTGCCGGACTATACCGTGGCGATCGGCGGCTCTGGTGGTGGCATCCAGCAGTATGTCTACTCCCAGAACCATCCGGACCTGCTGGATGGCGGCGTGCCCCAGTATTCTTATCCGGATATGGTGACTCAGACCATTCATATCGGGGATTGTGAGCTTCTTGAGTACTACATGGATGCCACCGACCGGGGCAATCCCAAATGGCAGACCACGTCCAACCGCAGCTGGCTGGTGGGCCTGAACTCTAACGATCAGTATCCCGATCCGTTTGCCCAGATAAAGCAGATGTTGGGCTATAGCACCGCGCCCGGCATGACCGAGTGCATTCCGGCCTGGCGTGGGCTGACGCCTCTGGTGATGAACCCCCACTTTGGCTGGGCTGATAATCAGGAACTGATGCAGCCGGAAGGCGTTATGGACGATGTGCGCTGGACTCACTACTCGGACGCGAAAAACATCTACGGCGTGGATGAAAACGGTGAACCCCGTACCCTGTTCGACAACGTTGGTGTCCAATATGGCCTCAAGGCTCTCAGGGAAGGCAAGGTTACCAAGCAGGAGTTCCTGAAGCTGAACGCTCAGGTGGGTGGATGGAAGCAACCTTCAGAAATGGTCCAGGAGGGCTTTCCGTTCCTTGGCTCGGTTTCCGACGTATTGGCGGATCCGACGGCCTTTGATCCCTGGAGTTCGCGCAACATGAATCTGAGCCCGGATGGTGGATCAACACCTGCACCGCGAACCGAGGGTGATGAGGAGGCCATCCGGGCCGCTTACAAATCTGGACTGGTGTTCGATGGTCAGCTGAATATGCCTGTCATCGACTGGCGCCATTATCTCGAAGAGGTGTTGGACATGCACAACAGCCATCAGTCCTTCTCTGCCCGCCAGCGCATCATTAACCAGATGGGCGATGCCGGCAATCAGGTCATCTGGTTCACGGATGCCCGACCAACGGACTACTCAGATCCGGACAAACCGGAACCTCGGGAGGAATTCAATCAGACCTGGATGGCGCTGGAGGTGCTGCATGACTGGATAACCAACATTCAGCAGAATCCGGAGTTGAGCATCGCCGCAAACCGCCCGATGGAGGCCCGGGACGCCTGCTTCAACACGGACGGCACGTTAATCGATGCCGGCGAAACCGTTTGGAACGGCATCCTGGATGATGAGGCAGCGGGTGCCTGTACCAGCAGGTTCCAGACCTACACCACGTCCAGGATGGAAGCGGGCGGTCCCATTGAAGGCAGTATTTTCAAATGCAGCCTGAAGTCAGTGGACGCTGCTCTGTCGGATGGAACCTATGGGCCGGTCTCGTTTACAGCAGAGGAAGTTGCCCGTCTTAACGATATTTTCCCGGACGGGGTCTGCGACTACAGTCAGCCCGATCAGGGCCGGCCGGCCAGCTGAGACTACCTCCCAGAACGGCTAAGGGCACTCCTCGGGGTGCCCTTGTTAAATTAGAACATGGGTCAGATGAGCGAATTCATCTGACCCTGAACGTGAGCCCCGGGGTTGAATTCACGCGCCCTCTAACGCATGTCTGTGGTACGAAGCATTCACAGTGCCGCATTTTCTCCAAATGATTTTCAAGGCAACGGGAGGAAGCATGGATAAGCGAACATTCGGAAACACAGACATTCAGGTAACACCTGTGGGGCTCGGTACCTGGGCCATAGGTGGCTGGATGTGGGGCGGAACGGACGAAGCCCAGTCCATCGACACGATTCACAGGGCCATCGACAAAGGCATAGGTCTGATCGATACGGCCCCGGTTTACGGGTTTGGGCGCTCCGAGGAGATTGTGGGCAAGGCTCTCGCCAATGGCCGGCGGGATCAGGTTGCCCTGGCCACCAAGGTCGCTCTGAACTGGAACGAGGATCACGACAAAATCTGGCGGGATTCCACTGCCTCGCGCATCGAGCAGGAGGTCGAGGATTCCCTGAAGCGCCTTCAGACGGACAGGATCGACATTTACCAAGTTCATTGGCCGGATCCGAAGACGCCCATGGAGGAAACTGCCCGGACGCTGGAAAACCTCTACCAGGCCGGGAAAATCCGGGCCATTGGTGTCAGCAATTTCACACCCGCGCAGATGGACGAATTGCAGAAGAGTGTGCCCCTGCACAGTTTGCAGCCCCCGTATAACCTGTTTGAGCGGGGTATCGAACAGGAAATCCTCCCGTATTGCCGGGAAAATGGCATTGCCACCATCACCTACGGCGGTCTTTGCCGTGGCTTGCTGACCGGCAAGATGCGCGAAGATACCCAATTTACCGGCGATGATCTGCGCAAGAACGATCCGAAGTTCCAGGGAGAGCGCTATCGCCAATATCTGAACGCGGTTGCCGAACTGGATGCCTTTGCCAAAGAGCGCTATCAGAAAAATGTACTGGCGCTGGCGCTTCGCTGGCTGGTGGATCAACCCGGTGTGACAACCGCACTTTGGGGTGCGAGAAGACCGGAACAGCTGGATCCGGTGGATGACATCGAAGGCTGGTCGCTGGATAAGGAAGCAATGGCCGCCATCGATGACATTCTGGACCGGTGCATCGATGATCCTGTCGGGCCCGAGTTCATGGCGCCACCGACTCGGTAAGTTTCTGGCATGGTCGGGCTCCCTGCAGTCGATGCACTGACTGCAGGGAGCCCGAGTGCATGCATCTCTGGCATATCTGTCCTAGTCTGGTGTAATGGCAATCTCGTACATTTCTCTGGGATTTGAATAGTGCGTAAGTAATGGCCCCGACAAAATCGCGATAGGGGGATTGGATATGCCTCAGCTTCGTTTTACCTACCTGATCTGTTTTGCTGTTCTTGCTGCTTTTCTCTTCGCCTCTGCCGCGCAGGCCCATCACGGTTGGGCGTGGGCGACCGACGAGGAATTTGAAATCACCGGTGTTATTCAGTCCGTGCGCCTGGGTAATCCCCATGGTGAAGTCACGATACGCGCGGATGGCGAGGATTGGGTTGTGGAAGTTGGTCAGCCCTGGCGTAACGACCGTGTTGGGCTCACCAAGGAGATGTTGAGCCAGGGTCGGGAAATCACTGTGCATGGTCATCGCTCTGCCAGAGAAGGCGAGCGGCTGGTCAAGGCTGAGCGGGTTGTGATCGACGGCGAGGACTACGATTTGTATCCGGGCCGTAAGTCCTGATCCCGGGGATGATTGAGCAAGCGCTGGTTTCCGTCGAAAATCTCGCCGTTGTCTCAGCCCTGCGCAATTCGACTTACATGTACCCGCTGGTCAATGCCGGGCATATTCTCGGCGTTGCTCTGCTGGTTGGTGGTATTGTGCCGCTCGATTTGCGTTTGCTTGGCCTCTGGCGCAAGTATCCTGTGATGGTGTTTGTCGATGTACTTCGAATTACCTCAGCAACTGGTTTGGGGCTGGCGGTGGTTTGCGGTTTGCTGTTATTTGCTACCGCAGCCGCAGACTACGCCGGCTCGACGTTGTTTCAGGCGAAGATCGCGCTGGTCTTGGTGGGTGTGTCGAACGCGTTGATTCTGGCACGGGTGGTGAAGCGCCGGGCTATCCGGAGCCTCCCGATGGAGGCTCCTATGCCTCCAGCCCTAAGGGCAGGGGCCGTGTTGTCTCTGGTAGTCTGGATCAGTGTTCTGATTCTTGGCAGGCTGTTGGGGTACTTCTGACCTTTCGTTGGCCTCTGATCACTTGGGTGACCACACTTCCCCGTGCTGCATTACCCGAAATTCCGATTCACTCAGGCCTTGTTTCTCCAGCGCCTGCCGCAGTCGCCGGGGTGGCTCGTCCATGGGTTCGTCGGTGAGCACGAAGGTGCCCCAGTGCATGGCTACCGACTGGCGAGCGCCAATATCCTGGTGAATTTTTACTGCTTCCTCCGGCATTACGTGCACCGGGGCCATGAACCAGCGCGGGTCGTAGGCGCCGATGGGTAGCAGCGCCAGATCAATGGGCGAGAACAGCTCGCCGATTTTCCTGAATATTCCCCCGTAGCCCGTATCGCCGGCAAAATAAAGCCGGAAACCATCGATCTCCAGCAGCCAGCTGCACCAGAGTGAGGTGTTGGTATCCGTGGGGGGTCGGCCGCTGAAGTGCTGGGCCGGTAGGCAGAAAACTTCCTGGTTACCAGACAGAGAACCGGATTGCCACCAGTCCAGTTCCACCAGGTTGTGTATGCCCCGTTTTTCGAACCAGCGCCTCAGCCCCATGGGAATGCAGAAACACAGGCTATTTCCGAAGCGCCTGTGCAACTGGTGCACGGTCTTTTCGTCAAGATGGTCGTAGTGGTTGTGGGAAATCAGTACGACGTGAATCGGCGGCATTTCCGCTACCGTCAAGGCTGGCGGCGTATACCGCTTCGGCCCGACCAGCTGGAAAGGGCTGGCGCGGTCCGACAGTACCGGGTCGGTGAGCAGGTTCAGGCCATGATACTGGAACAGGAACGACGCATGCCCCAGCCAGACCAGTTGTGGCTCTTCCGGCGGATTCATCAGTGAATGTGCGTCCGGGCGCAGGAGAGTGAAGCGTTTTCCCTTGGGGAACGTGCGGCCCGGGGCCAGTTGCCAGCGCAGGAAATCCCCCAGGCCGTGTCGGGGCACAGGGTCCAGATTGCGATACCTGCCCTGGTAGAAATGAGGTTCTTCGGCAAGTGCGGCAAGGCGTTCGCGGTCTATGGTCATGAGTCGAACTCAGGCCTGTTTTCAGGGGACATCACCAGCAACTCCTGCAACATGCTGTAGCTCAGCCCCCAGATACAGGCATCCTGATAGCGGCAACAGGGCATATTCAGCGTGCCGACTGGTGTGCGCCAGGGAAGCTGGCTCTGATTCTCGCCGGCAGCGAGGTAGTCCAGGGGTACCCAGACCACCCGCTGGACTTCATGGTTAGGCGAGACGGCCTTTGGCCCCTGCCATTCGAACACATAGGGGGTGACGACCATCGGGCGCCAGCGGCTGTGATGCCGGGTGATCAGGTCTGATAGCCGAGCCAGATAGCGGCCGTGGCGGCTGAGATCAATGCCGGTTTCTTCCAGTGTTTCACGCTCGGCGGCAGCCCGGGCAGAGGCGTCTTCGGGTTGCAGACGGCCACCGGGGAAGGCCATATCACCGGACCAGGGATCACCCTTTCGGCGGGCCCGCTGAATGAAGAGCAACTCCTTGCCGCCGCTTTCCGCCGTTCTGAAGATCAGCGCGACGGACGCTCTGGCGAATCGGCGCCGAAACGGTATTTTGTGAGGGCGCAAATGGCTTACCCAGGACTTAGGCCGCACGAAAAACTGTCCTCTGCTGATTGATGACTATAGTTAAACACATCCTGTACGAGCAGGGTGTATGCATTGCGACCGTGTTGCCATGGGTTCTGGAAATGAAATCGTTTTTATTGATCATTGTTTACCTTGGTGCTGTTACCTTGCCGTTGATCTTGTCTGCGTTGGTTGGAGGGCCGCCGCGCGAATGGCACCAAGAACTCGCATCCGGTCTTGGCATCCTTGCCTTTTCGATGATCCTCATGGAATTCATTCTGTCCGGGCGTTTTAAGGTCATTTCAAATGGCGTGGGCATGGATGTGACCATGCGGTTTCACCAGATCATGGCCCGCACCGCGCTGGTCTTTGCGCTTGTCCATCCCTTTCTCTATCAGGGGACGCCCTCAGGTGGTCCACGCCCATGGGACCCTACCCGTCAATTGACGCTTTCAACGGATGTGTCTGCGCTGTTATCCGGCATTGGCGCCTTTCTGCTTCTTCCAAGCCTTGTTCTGCTGGCCATAGGGCGTACCCAGCTCGACTATAAATACGAGACATGGCGGCTTATGCATGGGGTGGGCGCGCTATTGATTGCACTGCTTCTGTTGCACCACACGGTCTATGGAGGGCGTTACGGATCAGAACCTGTGATGACCTGGTTTTGGCTGGCAATGACGGGCGTGGCGGTTGGATCACTGCTGATGGTTTACCTGTTGGTTCCACTCAGGCAGAAGGCTCAGCCATGGCGCGTTGCCTCCGTGAGCCATCTGACACCAAAGCAATGGGAACTGACCGTTGAGCCAGAGGGGCATCGGGGCCTGGATTACAAAGCCGGGCAATTTGTGTGGCTGAATGTGGGGCACAGTCCCTTCTCGATGAAAGAAAACCCGTTCTCAATTTCCTCAGCGCCTGCGACCGGGCCAAAGCTATCCTTCATGATCAAAGAGCTCGGTGACTTCACGCGAACCATTGGTCAGATTAAAGCTGGCACAGTGGCCTATCTCGACGGGCCCTATGGCAATCTTTCGGTGGAGGGTCGCAGGGAACCGGGAGTCGCTCTCATTGCTGGTGGTGTCGGCCTTTCTCCGCTGCTGGGCATTCTCCGGCAGATGCGTCTGACCAACGATTCGCGCAAGGTAAAGGTGATCTACGGAAATCGGGTGATCGACCAGATTGCCTATCGTGATGAATTGGATGAAGAAGATGTCGTCTATGTGCTCTCAGAACCACCAGAAACCTGGCAAGGAGAGACGGGCTTTATCGATGGAGGGCTGATAGATCGGGTTTTTTCGGAGGAAGAGTTCCGCGAATGGGTTTTCGTGATGTGTGGTCCGGCGATCATGATGGATGCCGTTGAAGATCAGCTGGTCAAGCGGGGCACACCAGGTCATCGCATCCTGTCGGAGCGGTTCCAGTATGATTAATCCAATCAGACGCTTGAGCCAGCGACAGCAGGTTTCTTTGACCATCTGGATTGTGAACATCACGATAGGTGTGACGCTTCTCGTTTTCGTATTGCGCTAATTCATGTCGATGGAGTCTTGAGGAGGCCAAGTGACCTTTGAACACATCGTTCAGATAAACGACGTGACCAAGCCAGAGATACCGATGCTGACCCGATTCCAGGTATGGGAGGGCCTGGTGCTCCGAGCCCGGCGCCCGGACAAATTCCTGGTAGGCGTTGATGATTATGAGATTCTCGAACAGGAGCCGGCCTATATGAAGCGTTGCCTGCAGCTCCCGGGGCTTCAGGTGATTGACGAAGTCACGTTTTGGCATGAGGCAAGGATCGAGTATCGAACCCAGCCGACTCAAAACGTTCCGGCTGCAACGCTTGTCATGGATATTGAGGAGCCGGAACCGGAATCGCTTTTCGTTCGGTTCCGGTATTACACGGCGAGCATCGAGAATCGCGGTGATTCGATGCCCTATGATCAGTATCTCCACGAGGCCTATGTGGCCACAGACGTGGAAACCATTCAGATCATCCGGCAGCTGGCGGAGACCGGGGTGTTCTGAGGTCAGGTGATAGAAAATGGGACAGAGAAAAATGGCAGGCAGAGGGAGAACTTAGTTGGAAACTATAAAGCCCGGTGGCCTGGGGATCAAAACTCGCCTGTTTCAGATCATTTTTGAATCAGATACCCGCTTGGGCAAGGGTTTTGATATTTTTTTGGCGTTGCTGATATTCCTCAGCGTCGGGATCATTCTCCTGGACAGTGTGTCCGAATATCACGCTCGCTTCGGCGACATTTTCTATGCAGTGGAGTGGGGCATAACACTTCTGTTCAGCTTTGAGCTGGCACTGCGCATTTATTGCCTCGAAAAACCAAAGCTTTATCTCAAAAGCTTTTACGGTGTTATCGACGTTCTGGCTGTCTTGCCCACCTGGTTGGCGCTATTGTTTCCGGGTGCGCAGACTCTTGTGGTTGTGCGTCTTCTGCGGACCCTCCGTTTGTTCCGGGTACTGGAAATGATGACGGTAGTGGGCGAGGGCCGCCTGCTGATGGACGCCCTGATTCGCAGCCGGCACCAGATCCTGCTTTTCCTGTTCACCGTGCTGATGCTGGTGATCATATTCTCTTCTTTGCTCTATCTCATTGAGCCGGCCGAGGCGGGCTTCAGCAGTATTCCCAAATCCATCTACTGGGGAATCGTGACACTGACGACAGTGGGGTACGGCGATATAACGCCTGTGACGCCCTGGGGGCAGTTTATTTCGATGATGATCATGTTGACGGGCTACTCGATCATCGCACTGCCCGTTGGTGTTTTCTCTGCGGAAGTGATTCGCGCCCTGCGTGCGGAACGCTACTCCGATGAAGCCTGCCCGGGATGTGGTAAACACCGGCATGAAAAAGATGCCAGATACTGTAAATACTGTGGTACCTGGCTTAATGAAGAAACGCCTGATCCGGGCAGCACCGGTTGATGTTGTTTGAGGTGGAAGATTCAGGAGAGATCCATGAAGTTTCTGATTGTGGGTGTATTTATTGTTATCGTTGGATTTCTGATCTGGCGAAGCAAACAGAACATAGATCCGAAGGAGCAGGCCTGTGCGAGGGAAATCGGAGAGTTGCTTAAATCAAATCCGAATTCAGAGCCGCAGTCCATTGCCGATGTTTTCGAGAAGCACAACATTTTTCGCTCCCAATGCAAGAGTGTCGGCCGAATGGTGATGCCGCAATTGGCAAAGCAGGGTCTGGAGCCGGATGACGCGCGGATCGCCATGGATAGGGTGAGGATTGCTTATTCGCAGGTTCCCCGGCGGTAGGTCCTTCCGGACGGACCAGGGCTTTCGAAATCAGCCATCCGGCCGGCTTGCCAGGCCGGATGGCTTTAGTGAATGAACGCTATATTTCCTTTGACACCACGGTAGACCAGTCGCTAGACATACCATTGATGTCTACTGCGCGAACTGTGAAATACCATACACCGTTTTCAAGATCCTCAACGGTGAAATCCATGGTGGAAGCTGAGCTGATCTCAATGTTGCCGGTCATGGCTGGAATATTGCTGGTTTGGCCATACCGGATTTCGTATCCGTCCAACTCGCCCATTGAAATGCTTTCCCCGTTTTCCCTGGTCAACGGCGCGGTCCACGAAAGTGTAGCGGTACCGAGAACGGGTTCTGGCTCAGGAGCAGGCTCTGGCTCAGGGCTAGGTTCCGGCTCAGGTGCAGGTTCCGGCTCGGGAGCAGGTTCCGGCTCGGGAGCAGGTTCTGGCTCAGGAGTAGGTTCTGGCTCAGGAGTAGGTTCCGGCTCGGGAGCAGGTTCAGGCTCAGGAGCGGGCTCTGGCTCAGGAGCGGGCTCTGGCTCAGGAGTAGGCTCTGGCTCAGGAGTAGGCTCTGGCTCAGGAGTAGGCTCGGAAAGCTCCATTGACCGTTCCGCCAGGGAATCAGCCGCGTTGGCCAACGTTGCGGTATCGATCCCCAGACCGTTTTGATCAGCTAGCGCCCTCGCCTGTGCGCTGGCAGCCAGCAACAGTAGCTCGCGGCTCAGGCCCAAGCCATTCTCGCCGCCGCTAGCAGGAAGCTCACCAGACGATTTAACGGGCTCAAGTGTGGCATTGATCACGTCGCCAACAGTGCCCCAGCGACTATCCGCGGCGAGTGACAGAAAAGCAGCGTTGATTAAAGCAAGTTCAAGCTCTGGCTGGCTAGCACCTGATGACTCCGGATCTGTAAGGTTCAACGGCCGCTTAGCCATCGTTCCCGCAGGGATACCGAACCAGGACTCTACAGTAGCGGATGCCTTATCAAAATTTGTTGCCGTGAGTGCGATGTTTTGCCGCTTTGCCAGTTCCACTGCCAACGTGCTTAAAGGTGTCAGGTAAGCGCGTTGAACACCGTCTATCGCGCTTATACTTGAAAGCTGCAGGCTGTTGCCGGGGAAGAATGGCTCGCCGAACGCAGCCATACTGTTGGTGCCTGCATGCCGACACCCCTCACTTACATCGCAAACCATTTCCGTAGAGGTATCTGCAGAGAGTTCAACCAGGACAGTTTTGCTGTCGCCTGTGGTGGCTGACGCATCGATTGAGAGCGTAAATTCACCGTTTTCTTGGGTACGTGTCGGGGGAGCAAGAATCTTGAATTTCGTCGTTTCTGCGGTCTGTTTCATTGACGCAGAAATAAATCCGTTACTGATCGCCCCTTTCATGGCAACACCGCTGATTTCGATTGATTCGTTACTAGCTGAATCCGAATTCTTCGTGGTGCTATCTGTGCCGTCGCTATCATTAATGCAACCGGTAAGTGTGAACAGGCAAGCGATAAGCATCGTGCCTAACCTGGTAAAACTGAAAAATCCCATGAAAGCTCCGTTGATCAAAAAAGCAGCGACGAGTCTATCCGGGATCTTTGTCAAATTGTGTTAAATGGCGTCTAGAAAAGGTAAGGGGAAAAGCAGTGAATCGGGGAGAGTTTCGTCGACCGCACGAGACTGTTGTTAGTGGCCAATTAAAATGACCCACTACTGGCCATTTATTTTGACCCACCTCCGGGTGGCCGTCAGGCCACAGAACCAGCTACTGTCCCCCGCTTTTATCGATAGC